>CAZVBK010000013.1:0-13563 GCA_964625485.1 uncultured Candidatus Saccharibacteria bacterium | reverse complement strand
GCTAATACTACTTTTTTTAGGTTATTTTTCCACATAAATATGGGTGTATTCTATACCCCCATACCCTAAAAGTCAAAAAACCACAAATAAGCCCCACGCAAAAAAATCTACTTTATTTCAGCCTCAGGGTGAGCAAAATGATTGAACACACCTCTCGCAAGGTAAGCTATCAAAACTCCTAAAATAAATCCTCCTAATATGTCTACTGGGAAATGCACCCCTGCAACAATACGAGCCAGTCCAATAAGTAAAGCAAAAAACAAAAACAAATAACCCACCTTTTTGTGTATTAAAAATATAGAAACTGCGAGGGCTGTAAAAAAAGTAGCATGCCCAGACGGAAAGGCGTAACCCGTCTCCAAGAAAACGCTTTGAGTATTTGCAAGCGCGATAAAAGGTCTTGGTGTCTGGAATAAATTTTTTAAAAGATGAGCCACTACCCAAGCTAGGCCGCTGGCAAAAAACACAAAAAAAACTTCACTCCATTTTTTAAAGGATTCTTTTTTAGAACTAAAGGAAGACAGAGCATCTTGATGCCAAACCAAAAATATAAAAGCTCCCAGTAAAACCAAATACGGGAAAACCTGTGCAACAAAATATATAAACTTGTTCAGTTCTGTAGATTGATGCGAAAGATTAAAGAAAAAGTAAAAAATTGAATTATTCATAATTATTTCTTCATACTACTTTGCGCCACGGTTAATACATTTTTAAGTAGTATTGCTACTGTGATAGGGCCCACACCTCCAGGCACCGGAGACACAAAGCTCGCCACACCCATAACTGATTCTAGCTCCACATCTCCCACCACGGCATTGCTCTCTTCGGACGTACCAGCATCTATAATAACCACCCCGACTTTCACCATATCACCAGTTAAGTATTTACCCTTGCCTATGCCGGAAATTATTACATCTGCATTTTTTAGTATGCCTTCTTGGTTTTCAGTTTTGCTGTCTATGACTATTGGTTTCAAGCCACGGAATTTCAAAAGTGCCGCCACTGGCTTGCCCACAAGCTCGCCATTACCCAAGACCACAATATTTTTATTTTCTAAATCTAGATGAAGTGAATCTAGGGCTTCCATGCAAGAGAGCGCAGCCGGGAAACCAAACATCGCTTTGTTCTCATAGAAATTTCTTCCTGCGACAGTACCCAAACAATCCACATCGAGCCGTGGGTCGATAGCATCTAGAACTGCCCTTTTGTCTACAGATGCAGGTAGAGGAAGCTGGATTATGATACCGCACATATTTTCAACTTTATTTAAATTTTGGATTTCTTTTACCAAATCTTCAGTAGTTATATTCGATGGAAAAACCGCCGGATGTGGTTTGATCCCCACCTCTTCGGCCATGCGCATTTTCATATTTACATATTGTAGAGATACAGGGTCTTCGCCCACCAAAACATCACAAAAGACTGGCTGAAAATTCATGCCGGCCAAATCGGTTTTTATTTTCTCCAGAATTTCCTTTCTTAAATTTTTACCATCGATAAGTTGTGTCATTTTTATTTATCAGAACCTATGCTCCCAAGAACTCATTACCCATATCATCCCTATGTGCCAGTCTGGCGTACCTGCGCATACTCATAAGTATACCCAAGGCGGCAAATTCGGTGATCAAGTGCGAACCACCATAACTCATAAAAGGCAAAGGAATGCCTGTGACAGGCATGATACCCAAATTCATACCCACATTTATCAGTATATGACTCATGAGCATTATAGCAACACCCACCCCGAAAAGTATTTCAAAGTTTGTTGCCCCAAAAGATGCAAAGTGAAGTATCCGCCAAATGACTAAACTAAACAAGATGAGCACCAATATCGAGCCGACGAAACCCCACTCCTCAGCAAAAGCTGCTAGTATGAAGTCGGATTGATATTCCGGAAGGAACTTAAGTCTAGACTGAGTACCAAAACCCAAACCCTTGCCCATTATTTCTCCAGAACCCACAGCGATGGTAGATTGAAACGCGTTGTATCCTGAGCCATGAATATCAGCAAGCGGGTTTACAAAGTTCATAATACGATCCTTTTGGTATGGAGCGAATAGGAAAAACCATGCCGTCAGGAATATCACCACTCCTCCGATAAAAACCAAAAACAGGTGTGTCTTGGATATTCCAGACACCAACACCATCCCGAACCAGATAAAGAAAAGTATCATGGCCGAACCAAAATCTGGTTGAAGCAAAACAAGCATGAAGGGTGCGAGCGCATAAAAACCAGAGATAAATATGTGCTTTACGTCACGTATCTGCACATGTCGACGAGAAAAGTATTTTGCCAAAATCAGTACCAAAACTAATTTCATTACATCCGCGGGCTGAAAAGAAAATCCTCCGAAGTTAAACCAACTCGTAGCTCCGTGTGATGTATGCCCTACGACAAACAGTGTGAGGAGTATCCCACACAAAGACAAGAACATCCCCACCAGCACATCAGTTCTTTTCAAAAACCTAAAATCTAAAAAAGAAAACAGAAAAAAAATCCCGAAAGAAAGACACAGCCAGATTATCTGCTTATCAAAAAAACTCCCAGCCCCTTCCCCCACCGTGAAAGATTTCATGGTCACAAGCCCCGCCAGAGATATCGGCAAAATAAATAAAAACAGCAATAAATCTATTCTTTTGAAAGCGAGTTCCCGCATCTTACTTTAATTTCGCCAACGAAATATCATACATCGGTATGATCTCCTTTACTATAATCTTTTTAGAAAACAATTCTGGCCAAGTAAAACTAATATCCGCGCTTTCTTCTTTTTTCAGAACATCTAAGTATGTACGGCTAGTTGATACCGCATTGCCTTCTTCGTCATAAAGGATAGCTACCAATGTGACTTCAGGGATAATAAACAAAGAATTGTTTGTTACCTTGGCAAACAATTTTGGGCTAGAATCTTCTCCTTCAAGACGAATATCAGTAGCGAAAACATTCAACTGGTTTACGCGATCAGGAGGTATCTGAGACCAGACTTGCTCCTCTTTGAATTCAAACGTAGTATATACAGGGATAGAATTCCCGACGGCTATGGCTGGTTCAAAAATAGCATACTTGCCTGCTGGTGGGATATAAGTCACTCCATCTCTCTTGCCTATGTATAGATTATCCTTGTCTGCAAAGCGGAATTGATATCTTATCTTCTTTATCGCCAAATTCGGATTGTGGTTTTCTATGTAGGCCACAGCATTAAAACGCCCAGGAACAACCTGAAAAGCTCTTGACCACAGTATAGAGATAGGGTCCACTTGGTCTTTGCACGCAGTAGTACAAGAGCCACCACAATCTACACCAGTCTCGTCTCCGTTTTGTCTGTTGTCTACGCAAGAAGGAGGCTTGTTGAATATCGGATAAGTAATCCAAAAAAGGAAGGCCGAAACAGCCACCAAGAACAAGAAAATGAAAACTAGCTGTCTTTTTAGAGCCCAAGTCATGAGGCTATTATACCACAGCATTTAGCTCGGCGTAGAAAGTCGAACCCTTGCCCTCACCCTCGGACTCGCCCCAGACTTTTCCTCCATGAGCATCCATTATTAGTTTTACAGAATACAGACCATAGCCTGTACTATCTACATTCGTCTTCACAGAGTCCTTGCCTCTGCCACCTTCGGTGAACAAGTTTACCTTGTCTTCAGCAGTTATTCCCACACCTGTATCTTTCACGGAAAATCTTACTTTGTCACCGAATCTTTCGAGTCCTACAGTCACTGTGCCAGCTTTGGTGTATCGTGTAGAATTTTCTATAAAGTTGTGTACCACTTCTTTGAGCCACATTGGGTCACCGAGAACTGTATACACCCCATCCTTGATGTCAGTTTCTAGTTTCAACCCCTTAGACTCTATCGGACCCCGTTTGTCATTTACCACCTTAAGCACTATCTCTTTGAAATCTATCTGCTTCATGTCGTACTTCACATTTCCTTTCTGGAGATTGGAAGCGTTTAGCACCAAGTCGACAGTCTGTATGCCCGTATTGTCTGACTCGAGACCTTGCCCTGCCCACTTCTTGACCTCGTCGCTTACATCTCCAAATGTTCCATCGAGAATACTAGCAAAAATATATTTTGAACGAGTAAAAGAACCCTTGACCTTATGAGTAACAAGGTGCACCAATGATTCACGCTGAGTTAGTAGTTCCTTGAGATCGGTATTAAGTTTTATGATCTGTACCCGCTGATCCGACTCTTTTTTCAGGTTTCTAAAGAGAATATAGCTAAGAATGATGGCGATGATTATGGCTATTATGGTGAGCAATCTATTTGTGGAATCTGTAATGAAGAAAAGCTGTCCACACATAAGAATAACCAACCCTATCACAAGATAGTGGGTGCCTAAAACATGCACATTAAATACATCCAGCTCAAACACAGAATATATAATAGCAATCAAAAATAAAGGCAAAAGGAATAAACTATAAAGATTCATCTCATAATCACCCGTCACTGAGGCAAGATATTCAGTCGCTCCAAATATCGCCAAAAATAGGAACATAGAGCCCAAAACAGCCAAGTTGGGCTTTATACTCTTCCAAGAAAATTTCCTAAAAAATGGATTTATGGCATACACAAGAATTACCGCCAAAACCACCAGCTCATAAGATAATTTATATATATCTAAAGACGTATTATTAAAAACTTCACAAAAAGAGTGATTAAATCCTGTAACAGACTGACCTATCACAGTAAGTATAAAAGGTGGTAAGGTCAACAAGAACAATAATACCTTATTCCAATTTGGAATATCCGCCTTTCTTTCAAAGACAATTGCAAAATAAAGACCCAGAGTGAAGAAAACTATTTCTAGGTAAACAAGGGGTGCCCATGCAGCATAAATAAGATTATAACTATCTGATGTCCATGTTATAAAATCTCCCAAAAGCCATAAACAGAAAGAGACAACAAAAGAAAGGAATATTTTGGAAAATAAATTGAACTTAGCCTTAAACACAATCAAGACAGCTAGAAGCAGAGAAAGAACTATGGGAATTAAATGCGAATAATAAGCAAGGCTTATGACTTCAGGCTCAAGGTAGCAAGTATTTATTGTTGTATTTATATCTAACATAATTAATTCAATTTAATATAAGTTTTAATTTTTTTATCGTAAGAAAACCACACCGAGTCCTCTTCCATATCCATCGGCGGAATGGGCACAATGAGAGGCTTTACCCCTACCGCATTCAGGGCCTTCTCGAATGAAGGTAAAAACACATTCCTGGCGAACTCTCCATCTTGGCCTGTTAGTAAAAAATTCTCAAAAAGAATTCCGTGACACATATATAAAAGTAGGTCCTTTTCATAATAATTCTCAGCGGATCCTCCGTTACGTTTCAGCCAATCAGATTCGTCGTAAAATATTAAATCTTCCTTTTTTATACCATAGGCGTCAAAAAGTTTTTTATGAAAATCAATCAACCGATCTCCCCACAAAGTCAGCACTTCGGACATAGGTCTGCCATTGCACTTATTGAAATCAATTATGGTAACCTTTTCTTCTATTTGTTTTTCTTTTTTATTTGTAGCTCCCAATATCAATAGCTGGCCGAGAGAGTGCTTGAACTCATTGTTGGGCGTAAATTTATCATCAAGATACTCTAAAAATAGAGTTTTATAAACCACATTGTATCGAAGTTTGGGGTAGCGATCTGTTTACCGCTAATACCATATTTATCTATTCGCCTTAACGGCTCAGGAATATCTCCGCCCAAAAGATCTTCCACCTTTTTTATAAATTCAGGATCTTTTTGCCTTTCGTCTAAAATCCTCAATGCCTCAGACATCGGAGTGTAAACAATCTGATTAAAAATATTTTTATCAGACATTATGGTATTGTAATCTCCTATTTTTATCATCTTACTGATCAATCAACTGCTCTTCTTGAGGTAAAACATCTTCTGCTGGCTGAAAAGAACAAGATTCTCCTGCCTCAATATTATCCGCGCACTCCTCTAATTCACATTTTATGGCCCCACTCTCGCAAGCCAAAGCACAGTCCTCGTTCGTACAGGCAGAAAAATCTCCTGCCCTTATGTGGTATCTCTTGAATGTTGTCAGTTCGTTCATCGGACAAAGCTCTGGATCTGAACAGTCACGAATAAAGCAAGATTCTTTCGTGTTGTCGCAAGCAACCTCTGCAACGAAATCATAATTTTTCAAATAATAAAAGTAGTAAAACGAAGAACCTATTGTTACAAAACAACTCAAAATCAAAGCATATAGTAAGAAATTATGTCCCGGCTTTTCTCCTTCCTGCATGGCTTTATTTTAACATGTTTATTATTGAAACAATACCGCACTGCCGACTACCATAAGCACAATGGCCACAATTTTTGGTAATAATATCTTTACGTTTATGTCTTCCTTCACGATATGCGGGAAAAACTTTGTGCTGAGTATTGTAAGGAAAAGCACTATCGCTGGCTGGAAACTTCCCACTAAGAAAACCATCGTCACCGGAGCCAGTAATAGCGCAAAGTTCGTAAGTAGGTTGCCGGATATGGTCATGAGCTCGCTTAGGACATTCACGCCGAATATCTTCTTCCCTCCTTGGGTATTCATATGCATGAACTCTGCTCGGTGTTTAGGAGAAAAAACATATATCAAAAGACCCGTTATGCCGAGGCCCATGTATTCCCAGAAAGATGACACCCAGAAATTATCTTCCACCGTCACATATTTAAATATCACGCCTGACACGGCGATGAGGAAACAAGCCAGAGTCATGTACAAAAGTGGCTTCTTTTTTAAAGTCTTCACGTCTCCCCCGAAGTTTATCGATAGTAATATCAAACCCAAAAATATAACCACTGAGCCGACTATCTGCTGTACGGTCAAAGTTTCTCCCAAGAAAATATACCCCAACACATATCCGAATACTGGCACGGAGAGGAACCAGGGCACCACAGAAGAAACATCTTCTATCTCAAGAGTAAACAAATACAAAACTATCCAGACTACGGTCAGAGCGCCGGCGAACAAAAGCAAAACCTTGTCTAAGGTCGGAATATCGAAAACCCCTGAATTAAAGATCAGTATAAAAAAAGCAATGAAGAAACCTATAAAACTAGAGAATATAACCAACCCCCCAGAACTACGCTCTTTGTCCCTCTCTGAGTATTTGGCTATTAGATATTGATCCGCAATATTCACAAAGGCCCACAAGAAAGGCGCGACCAGTGCTATAAAAAACCATGTCATGACAATAAGTATACCTTAAAAATTCTCTATTAAAAACAAACCGACCCCGACAGAATAAATCTGTCGGGGTCACGGTCTAACGATGTATTCTCACCCGAAGTGGGTGCATCTGGCGACCCATGTGGGTCCACCATGAGGTGCGATCCATTTTTGGATCTTCCTCGATCTCGAGATTGGCCTTGGGTCCATGCGCCGTTATGGCGCCAAGAATGGCCTTCAGCCGAGCGTTGCGTCCTGCTCCTTTCGGAACTCGGACCTTCTTGTCTGTTTGCAAAATCTCTCCTTTATACGGGTACTTATATATTATACCACAATGTGCCTTAAAAAGCAAGCAGAAAAAGCCTTATTCTAAGGGCTCATTTAGCAGAGGCTTAATACCTACTCCAGTTTTGCGCAGTCTTCATTATTTCCAAATGCACAGGGTCGGTCTCCTCTACCCCTTCCACCTTGTCCACAAGCTCCGCTTTTTCTTTCAATATTCCTTGGATTATTTCCAACCTATCAGTATAAATATCTCTCGCATCTGTCTGTCCCATACTTTCTGCATACTTTGCGAAAGTAATAAGCTGGGCCTCGATTTGTTTTAAGAGAAGTATCCCCACTCGGTGGTTCGCCAATACAGTATTCTTACCATCAACCCATAAACCTTCGAGCTCTCGGACCATTTTCATACTCACCCCTATTATCACTTCCGGTAACTTACTAAGCTGTCCGTGATAATTGGCATGATGAAAATATTTCACCTTTGCTAAAGTCCCGTTCCGTATCTGACTACGAAGGCCTGAAAACTTATCTCGCATTACTTTCGGATCAGAAGAAAAAGTCACATCCGCCGCGAGACCCAAGTGCTGGACAGACCTTCCTTCTTGGAAGGACACTATCATGTCTACCCCATTTTTATAATCATCAAATTTTGAAGTCTTTACTGTTTTGGCAGTCTTACCGAACCATTCGGCCATCTCTCCATTCCAAAGCACCAACGCCTCGAAAGAATCAGATATTTCTTTGAGTTCTTTGCTTTGCGGAGTTTCCCTACTTTTATGTTTACTTTCTTGATCTTCCACAAAAGCCAAATCCTCTTGCACATCCCTCTCACTAAAAGGATTGCCAACAAATTCATTTTCTATAAATCTATGCGAAAAAGCCTGTTCTACCTTGGCACGCAATACCTCCTTTCTGTTTACCGGAGCCCCCATCCCCTCTTTATTATTCATATTAGTATTATACCCCTAGCCAAAATAAAAAGACAAAAGCCCCGCAAGCGAGACTAATGTCATCGCTTACGGGGCTCAATACTTGTAGCCGTAGGTTTTGTTGTACTTCGGCTTGGGTTTCTTCTGCTTGCCGTTCTGCTTGATCTTCTGAAGAACGGCCTTCACTTTCCGCTTGGTCTCAGCCTGCGCCTTTTGAGAGCACTGCTCGGGCGTAGAGCTGGCTATGCCAAAAGGGTCGCTGTGCAACATTCCAACTCCCGGGCAAAAACGACTTGAAGTCATCGCGCACCTCGCAGAGTGAGAGAGAAAATAGAACAGGTTTCTAAATTTATACTCCTTTATTCAAAATTTATCAAGAGAGATGCTAACTTTTTCGATTCCTAAAAATTATCACAGAACATATGATGACATAGAGAGTACTAACCCATCGATAAACTTGTTCAGGGTATGGAGAAAACAAATCTCCAGATCCTGGGTCTGGGTAAAAAATAAAGAGTAAGGTCGCCAAAGGCACGAACCATACTGCAAACTTTTTCCAAGCGCCAAAAGATTGTGGCACAAAAAGCAGTAGAAAAAACACCAAAGACAGGGCGGACATGCCGTAAAGAAGTGGATCGCCAATATGGTTCAAAGGTTCTCTGCATGAATACTCATTTATAGAGCACAAGCCAAAAGCTGGAGAATTCGTAAGCATGTAACCCATAAAAGATAAAATTATTGTGGTCACCAAAATGATAAATAAATATATTTTTCTCATATATAAATTATAACACAGCCTCGATTTGAGTAAGTAAATCTATTAATGCTTGCGCTTCAGCATCATCCATTTTGCCTTTTGTCGCCTTCTTGTTTATGTTGTTTTCTATGTTTTGCAATTTCTTGATTAGGCCTTGTTTTTGTTCAAGGACCACAACCCTCTTTAGCATTTCATTCTTTAGGTTTTGTTTTATATTCAATGTTTGAATTCTATTTTTTAACTCACCCAAAATTCCAGCATCGAGAATCACATCGTCTGACCTCGCTTCAAGCGCACTAAGTAATTCGGAGATACTTGCAGCGTCGGCTTGACTCAATTTACCTTTCGTCACTTGTTTAAGTACTTGTTTTGTAAATTTATCCAATATTTTTACGTTTTTCGCTTTCTTTGCCAGAATCTTTTTCTCAAGACTTTCCACTCGCTTGAGTAAATTTTGCTTAATTTTATCTTTGATATTCAATGAATTTATTTTCGATTTTAAAGAAGCCATTAGTTCATTTAAAGATTTCTCAGTATTGTCAGGCACCACCACTTGATCCGTCTGTCCATCACCATCATTGTCTAGATTCACTATTGTGTTTTCTGGAGTTAAGGTATTCACATCAAAAAGAGCGTCTGTTGTGGCGCTTGTTGGCATATCCGTAAAAGCAACAACTGGGGCAACCACGTCTTTCTCAAAATTCTCCACAGTTACAGTAGTAGGTCCATTCCCCACACCTTTGTATACAAAACTATACACACCTCCTTTAGGCAAAAATATACTTTGTTGCTCGCCCGTATACATAAATGTGCTTCCTGGTATTTCTTCCTTTATTGATAAAATATCCGCACTTAAGTCTTGATTTTGTTCAATTCCAGTAAAATTCCCGAGTGAATCATATGCACCCAAAACAACTGGAGAAAAGGAACTCACTATCATCTGGTCTTCTAAAGAATCCACTTCTGGTTTTATATCGCTTATAAAATTTATTTGCTGCATGTTCTTGTTTTGCATAACAGAAACAAGTGCCTCTTGTATGGGTTGGCTACTGAGCAAATCTCTATGCTGCGCATCTGAACCAGAAAAATCATTATAATTAAAAATATTAAAATAATAAGTTTCATCACCGTTTGATGAGATGGCACTCTGGTAAACAACTGTCTTATCTCCTTCACGAGTTGGAATTATTTTATAGCTCTGATATCCATGATTAGTCGTATACTCCACAGCCTTTGCGGTAGGTATCCCCCATCCAGCTATTTGCACAACTCTTACATGGTCTGGAATATTATAATTATCGTACTCGTTATGAAAATTTTCAGACCTAGCAAAAATATCAGATCGTAAGACTTCAGGAATATGCAAATCCTCTTTTGTTGGCTTGGATCTCGCGACCCCCTGACCAGTTATAAAATCAGAAAATTCTCCGTAATTATCTATTGTTTTATCCCACAGGTTTATCCAAGGGGTTGTGAATTGTGTGCTAGGGTCAAACTTGATGACAGGATCAGGAACACTGTGAAAATAATCTTGCGAAGGAAGTAAGTCATATGCACTAGACATGTTCTGTCCAATTGCTCTCATCTCAATTCCATTCACAATAAAACCTGCCACTACACCCTCACCCGTGCCGTGCAACAGGGCAGCAATAGCTTGTGGGGTGCCCAATTGTGGAGTCCCGACCATCACAAAAGAATCTATCAAACCGTCTTTGCCTTCTTCTTCTAATTTTTTAATAATCGCCTTCCCCAACAAACCACCCATTGAATGAGCAATAATTGTGACTTTGCCTGATTTTGATGCGGTTGCCAATTCTTCCACTTTATTAATTATATCTACCACACCATCTGGAGTTTTTATACCATTTGCAATATTTTCTTCTGGTGAAAATCTCCAATCATAGCCCAATGGTAACCATTCATTTATGGTTTTTCCAGGACCAGACATGCTGTCCATAAAATCTGTAAAAGGTTCATATATAGGAGTACCCAAAAAATTATTCATAATTCCGTCTGTGTATATATCGTTTACGCTTGTCCCGTCTGTGTTTAGCGCCAATTGAGAAGTATCATTAATACTGAAAACTGTCGGAGGCCAAAGAGTATCAGAACCATTTTTCAAAACACTCCCCTTTACTCCCGGCAAGAAAAGAACGCTTGAATAACAATCAACTGTACATGCAGGTGGAGGAGTCGGACCAAACGGATCACTTCCCAGCCATGGAGCAAAATCAACTTTATCAGATACGGAATCCCCCAAACCACTTACATTTAAGGTTGGATGATACGGGCCCGAAGGGTCTCCCCAATAATTGTTAACGGCATTTATAACCTGAGAACTATTGTTGATGGCCGCTCCTTGAGAATTATTTTTTATGCTACTGCCTGTTATGTTTATGGTTCCACCTCCACCATGTACACCATAATCATGATTTATAATTTGAGAATTAGTAATTGTCGCAGTTCCACCCGAAGCAAATATTCCCTGACTACCATTATCAGAAATGATACTATCAGAAATATTCAGGTCTGCGCCCGTTATATAAATACCTACGTTGCCCAGAAATGTGGAATACCCCGCATAAGTTAGAACGACATTCGATAAATTACTAACTCCTCGATTAAATTTCAAATTGCGCCAATCTCTAGGGCCTGCTGAACTAGCATTGCCGTCTCCGTTTGTATCTCCACCCACGGTATCATCTTTAATAGAAGTAAAATACACTTTCTCGGTCGGAGTGCCATTTGCGTTTAATGAGCCATCTATGTCCAACCACAAGGCTTCTTTAAATTTTACAACGACCCCTGGATCAAGATTCAAGATTCCGCTCGCCGAGATAGCGCCACCTTCGATAACATACGGCATACTGTCCTTTGTCCAAGTGACTTCCCCAGTTATGGCAGCACTAACAAGAAAAGCACTGATCTTTGAACCAGTGGCAACATTATTAGAATGAACAAATCCTGCTTGGGCATGAACAGACACTGCGACCTCAATATTATCTGTAAAAATATTATTCGTCAGAGTAAGATTTATACTCGGTGTACTCTGTGCGTATACGCCATATGAATTATTTTTTATTAGACTATTAGAGATATCTGCATCGCCTAGAAAAATAACTACACCCATATTTGAGTTACTGATTTCTGAGTAATCAATATTTAAACTACCACTCATATTTAAAACCCCACTATTACCATTATCTGTAACAATGCTATTGGAAATAGAAATATCTCCTCCGTTATTATGAATGCCAGTAAAAAAATTAGTTGAACCAGCATATCTTATCGTAGAATATTGCAATGTTCCCGCTGACCCCGTATTAAATTTTATACTCTGCCAATCTTGGGACGCGGGTGTAGTGGCAGAACCATCGAGATTTGTATCTCCACCCACAGTATCGTCTTTAATAGAAGTAAAATACACTCGCTCTGTGTCTGTTCCATTTACAACTAGTGTTCCGTCAACGTGGAGAAATGACGATGCATCTTGGAACTTAACGATAACTCCTGGATCTATTGTAAGAGTGACTCCAGAATTAACCCAAGCATTAGAAATAATATACGGGTTACCCGAAGACCCCCAAGTCGTATCGACAGAGATGGCTCCATTTATGGTCGTATCCGCAACAGCAAAATGCACATGGCCGAGAGTGGCGAAGATAAGGACACAAAACCCTAACTTCAAAGCTTTTTTTATAAAAGCCATAATTACCCGTATCATAACAATACAGTAAACAATGTCAATAGCCCTGACTTTTAGTCAGGGCTATTGTTTAGGTATCAAGTACTCGGTGTTGGCGACAGCCTACTTTCCCCATGAAGAGTATCATCGGCTCAACAAGGCTTAACTTCTCTGTTCGGAATGGGAAGAGGTGTGGCCCTTGCGACAAATCACCAACACTGAAAACTTGATGCACATATTATTATATCAAAACCTATGAAGTAAGGAGAACGAAAGTTCTCCAAGATGTCTAACCTAGACCGGTAAGGAATCCCTGCCGCCACAGGGACGGATCACTGCGCAAAGAGCGCGCGATCTCGATGGGGCCCAGCCATCTCCTTACCGATCTTTAAAGAACAAACTCACTTCATAAGTTTTGATATTTTGGATCTTTTTATTTTTTGGTCCCCATGATTTTACTCATGGAGTGTGATTTCCAAATTTCTTAACAGGAATCGAAACATTAGTACTTCTCAGCTGAACGCATTACTGCGCTTACACTTAAAGCCTATCAACCTGATCATCTCTCAGGGTTCTATAACGATTCCTAATCTTGAAGCTGGCTTCCCTCTTAGATGCTTTCAGAGGTTATCCATTCCCGACATAGCTACCGAGCAGTCCACTTGGCAGTAGAGCTCGTACACCAGAGGTCAGTTCACTCCGGTCCTCTCGTACTAGGAGCAAAT
>CAZVBK010000012.1:0-13939 GCA_964625485.1 uncultured Candidatus Saccharibacteria bacterium | reverse complement strand
TGCTCTACCAGATGAGCTAACGTCCCAATTATTTCCGAAGGGTAGGTAATCTTTCCCTACGGGAACAGTATACCTTTTCGATGGTTCCTTTGTCACCATAACGAAAAGCTTTTCGCTTCTTACAGAAGCTGTACACCTTTCGCATCTTCAACGCTCAAGGTCTTGCGAGTCGGGCCCCAACCCAACTCTCACCCTACCGAAAAGCAAAGCAGTTTGCTTTTGCTCGGTGCTCCGAGGGTAGGGATCGAACCTACGACCAATCGCTTAACAGGCGACCGCTCTACCGCTGAGCTACCTCGGAATAAGTAAATTTTTAAGAACCTAATCATATTACCAGAAATTATAAAAAAGACAACAACGCCTGTTGAGCCGTTGAGCCGTTGAAGAGGCTTTGATTTCAAGGTGGATTGCGGACAGGTAGAGCTTTGTGATTTTTGTGGTAAAATATTGGCATGCACCCGGGTATACAGTCTTGGAAGAATTTGGTTATATATGCTTTTAATGCTTTCTCTATTCCTCTATTTTTAAGAACACTCTTTAGTCCATGGGAGAGAGACAGTGCAGACAAGACACAATATTCTTTTTTAGAAAGATTTGTTTTTGCTGTATTTTCTAGAACTTTGGGTTTTGTGGCTCGACTTGTTTTTATACTCTTTGGGTTGATTTTTACAATCATAACCATACTTTCTTTTCCGTTATTCTTTTTTATTCCTATCAAAATATCTCAAAGGACACTCGAGAAACTGCCGAGTTTTGGAGCATCGCTTTCTTACGGCAACACCTATGCTTTAAACAAACATAGTCGTGAAGTTTCTGCGCCATCGACGCTAGACTTGTATGGCAAGGAAAAAGTTTTGCGGATGATAGAGAGAGGTTTGTCTAAAAATGCGAATCACAACGTGCTTTTGGTTGGTGATTCTGGCGTAGGTAAGTCGGTAGTAATTGCTGAGCTCGGTAGATTGGGTCAGTCCGGACTATCTTTCCCTGGTATTCGAAACAGGCGAGTGGTAGAACTCTCAGCCGAGAATCTTACTGTAGAAGATTTTGATAGATCAATGGAGGAAGCCAAAGAGGCTGGGAATGTGACTATGGTTATAGAGAATATCCATGCATATACATCTCTTTTTGAAAGACTCATGAAATACTTGGTTGCCCCAGAACTTAGTGTCATCGCCACCACAGACTTTTCAAATTACGATCAAGTCTTAAAGAACAATCCAGAGTTCCTCTCTAAGTTCGAGAAAGTGGATGTCGTTCCTCCAACCAAAGAAGAAACGATAGAGATATTAAAGAACAAAGCTGGACTTGAGGGCATATCAATAGAAAAAGTGGCGATCGAAGAAATAGTAAATTTGGCAGATCGTTTTATCGCCAATCAATCCGAGCCTTTGCGTTCCGTGCTCATTCTTGAAGAGTTGGCCTCACTTCGTAAGAAAATAACGGTAGCCGATGTGGAGCAGGTGGTTTCTGACAAGACAAATATTCCGATCGGTGTTTTGGGTAAAGACGAGCGTAAGGTGCTGGTAGATTTGGAAAAGATAATGCGAAGTAAAATTATAGGACAAGATGAAGCCGTCAAAGATGTGTCCGAGTCTTTCCGCCGTTTGCGTACTGGAGTGGCAGACCCGAGCAAGCCCGCTGGAGCTTTCCTTTTCTTGGGGCCGACAGGAGTTGGTAAGACTTATACTGCAAAGATTTTGGCGGAGAGTTATTTCGGTAGTAAGAATTCTATGGTCAGGTTCGACATGAGTGAGTTTTCAATGCCAGACTCACTAAGTATTTTTTCTGACAGATTGGCGAGCGTGATAGAAGAGAATCCTTTGTCACTTGTTTTCTTTGACGAGCTGGAGAAGTCCAACCGAGCTATACACCATTTGTTATTGCAGGTGCTCGATGAAGGAAGACTCACTCGTTCTAGTGGAAGAGTGGCGAGCTTTAAAGATTCTATAATCATAGCTACTTCCAACGCTGGAAGTGCTGAGATAATAGCAAATCCGAACATAGACAAAAAGACTTTGATGGATGGACTGATTCGAGGCAATGTTTTTGCTCCAGAGTTTTTCAACCGCTTTAGTAGCGTAGTGCTTTTCAAACCTTTAAACAAAGCCGAAGTCAGGTCCGTGGCGGTACTCTTGTTGCAAGAGCTAGGGGAAAGGCTAATGGCTGATAAGCAAATAAAACTAATTATTACCGATGCGCTTATTGATAAAGTGGCCGAAGCAGGCTTTGACCCTGAGTTCGGCGCGCGCCCTATACATCGCGCCATCGAAGATATCGTAGAAAACAAAGTTGCTGACTATATCGTAGCGGGGAACGGTGCTGGTGAAATAAAGATTATCTAGCTATGAAAATATTCTTAAAGTATTTAAAAAAATATTGGAAGTTGTGCGTGCTTACCCTGGTTCTTGCAAGTATCAATCAGGTTTTTTCTTTACTTGATCCATATATCTTTAGAAAGATCATAGACGAGTACGCCACCAAGCCGGAAGTGTATTCTAAGGCAGAATTTTTAAGTGGCGTAGGAATTCTTCTTTTGGCTACTGTTGGAGTCGCTTTTGTATCTAGGGTTGCTAAGAATTTCCAGGATTATTTTCTCAACGGTATTAGCCAGCGCGTCGGTGCGGATTTGTATAGAGACGGCGTGGCCCACTCATTGCTTTTGCCATACAGTGTTTTTGAAGACGAGCGAAGTGGAGAGACTCTCGGTAAACTTCAAAAAGCTCGCCAAGATACGGAGAAACTCATAGGTGCCTTGGTCAATATCCTTTTCATTTCTCTCGTCGGTTTTATCTTCGTGGCTATTTATGCATCTCAGATTTATTGGGGGATTGCGGTTGTCTTTTTCGGGACTATCCCTATTATCGCAGGAATGAGTTTTCTTTTGTCTAAAAAGATAAAGGATATTCAGGCGGTGATAGTGGCCGAGACTACAGCACTGGCTGGCTCTACTACTGAGTCTTTGCGCAACATAGAACTTGTGAAAAGTCTCGGGCTTGCCGGACAAGAGATAAATCGCCTAAATACTACTACCGACAAGATACTAAAGTTGGAACTAAAAAAGCTCCGGTATCTCCGCAGTCTGGCTTTTATCCAAGGAACAGTCATAAACCTAGTCCGTACCAGCATCATGTTCTTTATGTTTTATTTGATGTGGACAAAGGTTTTAACTTTCGGAGAATTCTTTTCGCTTTTGTTTTATTCATTTTATATTTTCAATCCTCTACAAGAGATGGGCAACGTCATTAGTGCTTATCGAGAAGCCGAAGCGTCGCTCGCTAATTTTGAAAAGTTAATGAATACACCAAAAGAAAAGTCAGTCGAGAGTCCTACTAAAGTGGGTGAAATAAAAACTCTCGCTTTTGATAAAGTATCTTTTCAATATAAATCTTCCAAAGAAAACGCGCTCAATGATATTTCTTATAAAGCATCTAGGGGAGAGACTATTGCTTTCGTCGGTCCCTCTGGCTCGGGCAAGACATCTTTGGTAAAGCTTCTAGTAGGTCTTTATCTGCCGACAGCGGGTGAGATAAGTTTTAATGATGTACCATTTGAAAATATCGATAAAGAAGAATTGCGCGCCCAGATAGGGTTCGTGACTCAAGACACTCAGCTTTTTGCCGGAACAATCAGAGAGAATCTGTTGTTTGTCATGCCTTCTGCTACCGACGAAGAATGTTTGGAAG
The DNA here is from genome assembly GCA_964625485.1 of uncultured Candidatus Saccharibacteria bacterium. Taxonomy (GTDB): domain Bacteria; phylum Patescibacteriota; class Minisyncoccia; order Phycocordibacterales; family UBA9973; genus UBA9973. The sequence continues at coordinate 10,256 of CAZVBK010000012.1, read as the reverse complement.
TGCTAAACAAAGCTCAGTGTCAGAACTTACTCGAGCGAGGAGGTAGGGGTTTGGATACTTTGATCGGGGAAGGCGGGGTTAAGGTTTCTGGAGGAGAAAAACAAAGACTTTCTATCGCCCGGGCGCTTTTGCGCAAGCCCAAGATATTGGTTTTCGATGAGGCCACTTCAGCGCTGGACTCACTAACCGAAGAAGAGATAAGTAAAACCATAAAGTCTATAGGAGAAACGAGTTCGCACATTACTATACTCATCGCCCACAGGCTTTCGACTGTAATGCATGCTGATAAAATTTATGTTTTAGAAAAGGGGCTAATCGTTGAGTCTGGGTCGCACGCTGACCTTCTGGGAAAACAGAGCTTGTATTCGGCGATGTGGAGACAACAAATAGGGGAAAGGGTGTAGCTAAATAGAAAAGGTGGTATAATTAATGTATTATAAATTATCATAAGTTTTGAAAGAATAAATATGAAAACAGTAAACACAATCGCATTGGTTTTGGTAGTAGTAGGAGCGTTGAATTGGGGACTAGTAGGTCTATTTGGTTTTAACCTAGTAAATGCAATCTTGGGTTCTATGCCTATGATTGAGAGAGTAGTGTATGTTCTAGTGGGCGTAAGTGCTGTACTTGTGGCTACCAAGCTTCCAAGTATGATGTAGTTTTACTACATAAATAAAAAACACCCTTCCGGGGTGTTTTTTGTTTTTAGTTGAAGCTTATGATATGATAATCCTATATGGCAAAAAGAAGCACAACATTAGGTATAAAAAAGAAGTCTCGACGCTCTCATAAAACCAAGAAGCGTCTCGAGGTAAAGAGGCAAATGCTTGCCAAAAAAGCTCTTCGAAAGGGTGGCAAGAAATAGTTCAGTTTTCTAAAAATTGTGGTATAATGCAAGGTATGAATAATAAATACCTTGCATTTTCCGTTTTACTTATAGGTTTGGCTGTCGGTAGTTTTATTGTATTCAAGAATGAGTCCAATGCCCCAGTCCTTCCAGAAGATCAGATAGTGAAAGATCAAAAAAATATAACCTATAAAATAGAAGGCAAAGATGTGGCCTTGGTGAATGGTTTGTCTGAGGTTGCCATAGTGGAAGGATCTGCCTCTATGGTGGTGACCAAATATTTCGGCAATGAGCTTCGCCATGATTTTGACTCTGATGGACGCGAAGATATAGTTTTCATTTTGACTCAAGAGACCGGTGGATCAGGAGTGTTTTATTATGTAGCTGCGGCGCTAAACAAGGAGGGTGGATATGTAGGTTCTGACACTGTATTCCTAGGAGACAGAATTGCTCCACAATCTTTGAATATCGGAAAAGGAGATATTATAGAAGTGAATTATGCCGAGCGTAAAGCAGGAGAGAGTTTGGATGTTGCTCCAAGTGTCGGCAAAAGCATCTGGCTTCTTCTTGACCCGACCATCATGAAATTCGGACAAGTAGCTCAGAATTTTGAAGGTGAAGCAGATCCTTCTCGTATGAAACTTGGCATGAAGACATGGAACTGGGTTTACACTTTATACAACGACGAAACTGAATTCAAACCTAAAACACCAACGAAGTTTACCTTGACATTTAGACCTGACAATACTTTTTCTGCTACGACTGACTGTAATGGTGTAGGGGGTAAATATACAGTAAATGGTAACCAGATTGTTTTCAGCGAAATGATGGCTACCCTTATGTACTGCGATGGGTCTCAAGAGGCTGACTTTAGGAAAGGCCTAGAGAATGTCCAAAGTTTTTTCTTTACATCTAAAGGAGAACTAGTTTTCGACATAAAATACGATAGCGGTTCTATGGTCTTCAAATAAAATAAGTAATATATGCAGAAAATAATCTTTCTTCTATTCATTCTTCCGTTCCTGATACTTCATGAGGGGTATTTGATGTTCAAGAAAGATCTCACCTCAAAAAGCTTTTGGGTGAAAGCGCCTTATATTTTATTGATAGCCTTGTTTGCCCTGATCGTGGCCTTGTGGCTCGATGGTTATCGTTTTTAGTATTCATCTTCTTTGTCTTCGGTCAGGTTATTCCACATTAGGAGTTTCCATTCTTCGTATCCGAACCACCACCATTTGTGGGTATAAGTACATACCGACAGTCCGGCGTTGTCTATCGGGTTAAAAAAGCTCAGCTTATTGTATTCATTAGAATCTAGATGGGCGCGTTTGAGCATCGTAGCAAAAACCATTTTGAGGAATATGCCATGAGTCACTAGAACAATTCTCTGTTCTGGTCTTTTTTTAATGAAAGTTAAAAGCTTCTTCGCCCTTTGGTGTAAATCCTCGAAGTTTTCTTCGTCAGAATATCGCAAGTTGTCGTCATGAAAACTTTTGTCCATCCTATCCATTATTTTTTTTACCTCTGGGTCGCTACCGGAACGGCCCACCACTTCTGTTGGGTTTTTTCTCTCTTTAAGTAAATCTGAATATTCCACTTTCATGCCCAGTTCTTTTGCGATAATCTCAGCCGTTTCCTGTGTTCTTTCGTATGGGCTACTGATTATGACTTCTGGACGTCCTTTTTTGTGGGGGAATTGCTTTGCTGTAGTTAGGGCTTGGGCGCGACCTTTTTCGGTCAGGTGTCCCAGAGGACCTTGCCTTATATTGTGAACATTTGATTCTGTTTCTCCGTGTCTGACGAAATAAATTATTTTTTGTGCCATATATTATATTTGAGAAATATCTCTCGGAGAGAATATATTAATAGTCCAATCCATGGCCACTCGAAGTTTTTTCTTGAAGGAAATCATTTTGGATAAATAGACTGTCCTCCAGAGCCACCAGGTGATGTGTCCAGTGAAGGTAAAATGAGCTATCTCTCCGGCAGCCATCCATTGGCCTAAAGATACCAGATTGCCAGCACTTTTGTACTGGAAACTCTTTAGGGGTTGGTTGTTTATCGATCTGTATAAGTTTTTTGCTATAACAACAGATTCTTTTTCGGCGACCTGAGCAAGGGCAGGGAGGTATCGGCCATCTTTGTTCTTTACCGCAGAGGTGTCTCCTATGGCGAATATATTTTCCATATTTTGTAACCTCAAGTATTCATCCGTGACTAGTCTGCCATCAGGAGTAGTAGAGGGCGTTATGTCGAAAGGTATGATGTTGGGCTTGATGCCGGCCACCCAGATGATGGTCTCGGTGTCGATATTCTCACCACTCTTTAAAGATATTTGTGAAGGCCCGACTTTCACCACCTCGGCGAGGAGCATGACCTTGATTTTTTTCTTTGTTAGAACCTTCAAACTCTTTTGGCGAATCTTTGGACCGAATTGGGGAAGTAGTTCGGGGTCTCTTTGGACCAATGTCACAGACACATCGTCGATGAGGGTGTGAGTGTAGTATTTTGTAAAAGTAGACACTACTAACTCATGAATCTCTGTTGCGACTTCTACACCGCTAGGGCCCCCACCGACTACGACAAAAGAAAGCAGGCGCCTTCTTTCTCGGTCGTCTTCGGTTCGAGAAGCTTTTTCCATCTGAGTTATCAGGTGGTTTTTTATTTTGATGGCACTCTCGAGAGATTTCAAAGAAAATGAATTTTCTTCGGCTCCGGGGATGTTATAAAAGTTGGTCTGAGAGCCTTGGGCCAACACTAAATAGTCGTAGGGCACGATGTCTTTACCTATCTGTAGGGTTTTACTGGCAGTATTTATTTTATCTACTTTGCCTAAATAAAATCGGTCCAAGCAACAACCCAATACTTTTCGTATGGGCTCTATTATGTTCTCAGGGCTTATACTACCAGTGGCTACTTCGTGGAGTAGGGGGGTGAAAAGGAAGTAATTTTTCTCCCCTACCAAAGTAAGGCTTGTTCTTGTGTGTTTATGAAAATATTTGTGTAAATTCCGCAGGGTGTAGGTCCCACCGAAGCCGTTGCCCACCACCACTATCTTGATCTCTTTTGCCATTGGTCCATTATAGCAGTTTTTCACTAGGGCTTGTAGTTATGCTTACGTCTTATGGTATAATTTATGAGCGTATATTATATTGTCAATTTATTAAAAATTATTAGTTTAAATTATTTGTATGAAATATTTATATAGAAGTTTGCTTGTCTTGATTTTTGCTTTGAGTGCGGTATTACCGTCAGGGCAAGTGAGTGCTCAGGCCGTCTGTCCTTCCATAACTCAGACCTTGTCTTACGGCCAAAGAAACAATGAGGTGCTTTCCTTACAAACCTTTTTGGCAGGACAAGGATTATTGGGAGAAGAGAGTACTAGTGGATACTTTGGTCCGCTCACCCAAACAGCAGTGAGTTCTTTTCAGTCTTCCAACGGGTTGGCTTCGGACGGAGTAGTTGGCCCCACAACTAGAGTAAAAATAAACTCACTTTGTGGAGGATCTTCTGCATCTTTAAGTAGCGGAAGCTCTGCAATGATGTCTACTAATAATGTAAGCGGTGGTGGAGGTAATGCTTCAGTAAACCTTGTAGCTACATCTATCGGCGGAGGTGCATATAGCCTTTCTTGGACTTCACGTGGAGTAACATCTTGTACAAGCAATGACTTCTACATAAACCCTGAGAATGTTTCTACTTCAGGCCAGGCTTCTGTTAATGTGTCTACCGCAATGACCTTTTCTATCGCTTGCGTGCACGCCAGTGGAATAGCCCAGGCCCAAGCAACTGTTTATGGAGGTGTAACTTCAGGTGGGAACACTGGAGGAAATAATGGTGGAAACGGACCGGTCAATGGAGGCGGTGGACCTACTGGACCTGCTCCTGTTATTTCTTCAATTACTCCTTCTCCTGCTCCAGTGCTCGGCACTGCTGCTGTATCTGGTTCAAATTTTGATCAAAATAGTAAGGTCTATATAAATTCAGCGGTGACTCCGACTTCAGTTACTCCTACATCCTTGGATTTCATTGTTCCGGCAGGTACTCCTAGTGGCCCTAACATCGTGCTTGTTTCTAACGGGACTTCTCCAAATGTGCAGTACTCAAATAGTTATTCTCTCAATGTCACTGGCGGTGGAGGAGGTGGTGCTGGTGTAAGTACTGGAACTTTAAGTAATTTTTATTTCGGCATGTGGCCACAAATCATGGGGGTAGACCCTGGTAGTACTGGTCAAATTACTTTTGATGGTAATGTTGGTGATGCGAATGTATTTTCAAATTACTATGTCCCAACAGGTAAAACATACGGCACTAAATTGCAATTCTTTAATCAATCAATTCAGTGGACTTCAAGTGATCCTACAATAGCCACTGTGACTGACAATGCTGGTGGTGGAAATGTTTATGCGACTGTGACTGGAATACGCCCTGGAAATACTGTGATAACTGCCAAGATTATTAAAAAACCTATTGAGAATGGTTTCGTTTGGGATACCATATACGACAACGCTACCTTTAATTTCTGTACGATGGTTTCCTGTAATCCAATCAGAAAATCAACACTTCCAGACGGTACTAAAAGCGTGGAGGTGAGTGCGAATGTAACAGTATTTTCGCCATCTGGATTAACCCCTCCAACAGCTAATAATAAATTCCAATTTGGTGATGGTGTATCAGTAGTGGGTTCAAATGTAAATGCTCGAGTCACAGCTAGTTTGAGTAGTGCAATAAATGGGGTTCATAATGCGGGTGACAAGGGTACTATAACTGGTGGCCCAACAGTGAGTGGTGGGCATACTTGGTGGAATGTTGGTTTCGGATCTCTTGGGGGTGATGGTTGGATCTCAGAGACTTATTTGACACTAGTTAGTGGCAATGGACCATTTAGGTATCCAGTAAGTGCTCTTAAGCTTTATGGACAAAGCGTGTCTGGTGACATAAACCTGTCGGGTGATTTCAAAAGAGAACCAAATTCTAGCTTGAGTCTTCCCAACATAGACTTTCCAGAAGTTGTGGCCCCCCAAGGTTCTTCTGCTTCGACTATTCCAATAGAAATGACTATCCCTGTTGTGGCCAGTGCTGGAAGTTTCACTAGCTGCACTATTAGTTCTTTTGTGCCATCATCAGGATCCAATGTTACGCTTTCAAATCCACAAACAGTTTCTGGTGGACAATTGTTTAGCGGATCCCTTCCTATTCCTTCTGGAAAGACCCCTAGAGATGTATTTAGGTGGAGGGTAAATTGTGCTTACTCAGGAAGTGGTGGTGGAACTTTGGACTTTACAAATATAAGCATAGTCCTTGTCCGTCCTGTTACTATTAATCCTTATTGTATGGTCGGTAATTCGTTCGGACCAACTTCAGATCAGACTTACCCTTTTTCCGTAGTGAAGAATCCACTTAGAACAATCGGTTATGGAAATATCTCTATTCCGTCAGCTGCTTCTGGTTACGATTTTGAAGTCAAGACTTTGCTTCCCGCGCGTGATCAGTTTTCCTCTACAGGTTTACCTGGAACAATTCTGAGTTTTGGTCAAACTAGTTGTGGCCCAGGTTGTCTGCAGTATCCTCCAAGTATTTGGCGACCCGATATTTTACCGGGTGGTCAAAATGCGAATGGATTTGATCAAAGTGCCCCGAGAAACTTATACGATGATGCTTATAAGAAATATGTTATAGATGGAAGTAACCTTCGTATTAAAATGCCAAATGGAAGAATAATACAAGGATCCTCTGGTTCTGATGGTTCGGGAGACGATGATTGGAATACATTCAATGAATTATGGCCTAAATCTCCGTGGGGAGCAGTTTCTGGAATCAATATACCGGAAGTGTTTACACAAGCGCCCGGCCAACCCGCCAATAATTTAGTTGATTCTACTGGTACTCTTTTCATTGACGCTAAAAGTGGCGTTGGTTATGAAGATAATTTCATGCCACCCTATATTAATTTACCTATGACTCAAACACAACTAAATGCAGCATACTCCTACCTGCAAGGATTTGAAGCGGACAGGGCTTCAACTGGTACTGTCCTCAGTAATACTTCCATGGGATACGACAAGCGTTTGTCTACAGTTCTTTCATTAATGGGCTCAGGTTCTGGTGCTCCAAGCTTACAGGCAGTGAATCAAGCCTTGGCACAATCAGGCAGGTTTAATGATAGGAATGGAAATATTTATCCAGATTATGTGATAGGTTCTTGTTTGGATTAAAATTAATGTTACAAAAAGACCCCCACAAGGGGGTCTTTTTGTTTGACTTTTTTTAAAAAAGGGGTATTATTTTATTTCCTGTGCTGGGTTACGGAAATTCCGGGATTTCTTGCATGGGGCGAACAGTTCTTTTTTTGGAGGAGTGCCCATGATTAGCACGAGCATTATGGAGCCGACGATTCTTCGTCCGCGCACGAGTGTTACGGACAACGGGGAATTTCGGTCCGTTGCGGACTGCAATTACGGTGCCGTTTCGGAAGATGAGACGGAGCAGGAAGAATCCGCTCCGGACAGCGCCGATCCGAAGGATGTCGACGAAGAAGACGACGAAGAAGACACTGCCGGGCCATCGGGCGACGACGATGAGGATGATCTCGACGACGAAGACGCGGAAGGCGAAGGTCCCGAATCGCGCATGCCGGCCCTGTCCAATGCGGATGGCGCAATCACTGGCTCTGATGGCCACCCCATCTGGCGCTAGTATCAATTAGCCACGCGGTCGCGTGGTGAGGGGAGTCTACCCCCCCATTTGTAGACAAACTAGCCGTGCCTTGGGTGCGGTTAGGCCGGAGTAATCCGGATCTCATAAAAAATCAGGGTAGCGACGTATCTGTCGCTACCCAATTTTTTATTTTTATACTGTATTTGCTAGTATTTGGTCTTTGTGATAATTTTAAATCGGGCAGTTCAACTTTTCACAACTTTTTTGCAAGGAGTATCTCGTGCTTGTGTCAGGAGAGAACCCAAATAAGGCCGATGCCAAATTGGCAGTCCCCGATCCTTGGGACACTGCGGGGCACAAGCCGGAGTTTCCCGAAGGTATATGCCTGGGGAAAGTGATTCAAGCTGACTCGTGGCTTGTACGGGCTGGACGGCACAATGGACTTCTCCAGATTTTGGAAAAAGGTAAACCGCAAGTGTGTCTTGTGGTTGGTGACAATACATACAACGGTGTCATTCAAGATGCGGCAAGGGTCTCCGAGGTGTTCGTGAGGATGGTCATTGTGGTTGATGATGTCATAACTCTGACGGTCCGCGTATCGTCAATGTGTGAGAATGTTAAGGGGTAATACCCAGGAATCAATATCGGGGGTCGTGCAGTATCTGCCGACCCCCGTTTCCTTTTCTGGTCATATATTTAAAAATTGCTATTATGTATCTATGCTTGAATTCGTGCAAGGACTGACTATGTTGGTTTCCGATTCGCTTTTACTGAAATTCTTTTTAGTACTTTTGGGCGTCGGCTTAGGAGGGGAGGTCATACTCATACCCTTTGCTTTTTTGTCTGCTCAAGGTTTCGTGTCTTGGCCGATCCTTAGCTTGGCGGGATTTTTAGGTACATACGCCACTGATACTTTTTGGTTTTTCGTTGGTCGTGGTGTTAGGTTTGGTAAGATTCTTGAACATCGCTTTGCGCAAAATACAGTATCCGTGATTCACGATACCGTAGAAAGACTTAGCCGAGGTAGTCCGATGTTATCCCTAATATTTGCAAAATTTATTTTTGGTACAAGGATCCTGACTATCCTTCATGTAAGTAGAAAAAACGTGAGCACACAGAAGTTTTTGTATTACAATGCAGTAGCTGTTTTATTGTGGATATTTGTTATTATCCCGATAGGCTACGCTTCTGGTTTGGGCTTTACTTATATCGCAAGTGTTTTCCAAAATATATATGCGACCTTGGGATTTATAGCTCTAGTTGTGGTTTTTATCGTTATGTTACAAGTGTGGATCAAAAAGTTCTTCACCGGGCAAAATTTGGAAGAATAAGTCAATACTGTGAAAGAAATACTATTATTGGTATAATTGTAGTATGCAAATAAACTTACAAGCAAAAAATATGGAGCTCACAGAGGCCATAAAGGAGTATGCATCTAAGAAGATTAATAGTCTTGAAAAGTTATTGTCTAGGATAGAAAAAGAGGGAGGTGAAGTCCAAATTAATTTTGAGGTTTCCAAAAGTACAAATCATCACAAAGCGGGCGATATATACCATGCTGATTGCTCAGTGGTGACCAAGGGAGGCAACTTTTACGCAAGCGCTGACACTGAAGATCTATATACATCTATCGACGAAGTCAGAGATACTTTGTTTTATGAAATAGGCAAGAGTAAGGACCGCGCGCGAACTCTTTTCAAAAGAGGAGCTTTGAGTGTCAAAAAGATGATGAAGGGTCTCACCAAGCGTAACCCTTTTACTTCTAAATATTAGGTTTGTAGTCGGTTTCTTTTCCTCCTTCCTTAATTATTTTCTCAATCACGAATGCACCTTGTTCTAGGTGTGCTTGAGTAACTATGACTCGCTTGTCTCCAAAGAAAAAGAATACTCTAGGCCAGTGTGCGTATGCACGGTATTTGTTGTAGTTTATTTCCCCGTCTAGAGATAGGTCTAGCAGACCGTCTTCTTTTTTTATTTTTTTACAATAGGTAGCCAAGTTCTCATCCTGAGGTTTGGGGGTAATTTTCTGGTCGATTATGTTGCTCAGGTTTTCAATCAAAAGTTCTCCGCCTGTTTTTATCAGTCTTTGGCGCAGTTCAGGGGATTGCTCGTCTTCACTTATTTCAGTTACTTTTGTAGCGAGGACTGCCCCAGCATCCATTTTGTATTCCATTTGCTGGATACTCACTCCTGTTTCTTTGTCTCCGTTTAGAATAGCTGATTCTACAGGGGACGCTCCTCGATATTTAGGGAGTAATGAGTAATGAATATTAATAGAGCCCAACTTTGGTGCGTTGATTATTTTTTCAGGCATAATTTTCCCATAGGCTACCACTATAGACAGGTCGAATTCTTCTGCTTTTAGTTTCTCAATAAATTCTTCATTTAAAGTTTCAGGTTTGAGACAAGGTATATCATTCTCCTGAGCAAAAATAGCGACAGGGGATTCTGTCATCTCAAGCCCTCTGCCCTTGGGCTTGTCGGGTGAAGTGACTATAAGAGAAGGCAAATACCCAGATTGCTTTAGTATATCTAAAGTATCCTTGGCCACATCGGGTGTTCCCCAAAATATAAAGTTTAAATCTTCAGCGTTTATCATTTGTGTTTAAAAACCTACTTCTTCTCGGGCGGTAATTCTTCTTTGACGTCTTCTGCATGATCGATGAAGAGTATTCCATTTAGGTGATCTGTCTCATGTTGGAATATTTGAGCCAATAGTTCGGATCCACCACGCTTGAACTTTTTACCGTTC
>CAZVBK010000011.1:0-14321 GCA_964625485.1 uncultured Candidatus Saccharibacteria bacterium | reverse complement strand
TTTCAGCGAAAAACTCTCTAGATAAATAAAAGTTTATGAACCCCGCGCCGGCAACTTGAATTTCTTGAATTTCAGGAAATTCACCCTGAGCTTGTCGAAGGGTATCGACGATCTTTTCTGCTAATTCTTTCGGGTTTGTTTTCAAAGCCTTGGCACAAGCCATAGCCACGTTCGTAGAATAATCTCCATTTTTGAAATCCTCAGGATGCTCCACCACAAAAGAACTCTCTCCGATATCGAGTTTTTGTAACACCTGATTTATTAAGGTTTTTATCTTGTCCTCCATTTGTATACTTATCTTACATCACCGTCACCTTTTATGGTACCCCTCTCTTTTCTGGATTCCAATTTGTCTACATTGTCTTGAGCAATTTCACCTAGACTCAAACCCAAGTCACTCGCCAAAACAGCCAAGTACCAAAGTACATCACCGAGTTCTCCTTTCAGTGCCGTCTTGCGCTCATCGCTCATCGCGCCATTCTCACCATCATCCCCACGAAGCCATTTCTTTATTTTGCCTTGCACCTCCCCCGCTTCATTGCCCAACCCCAAAGCTGGGTAAATTATTTTGTGTTCCTTTTTGTATAAGGCAGTAACGAGAGCTTTTTTCTGATATTCGTTTAGATCCATTGGTATATAATGTATTACTTAATAATCTTTTTAACCCCAGAATATATCTCCTCGTGTATAACTTCTGGACGAGCGAGCTCACTTCCCTTCACGCAATCTATCTTCACCCAATTCTTCTGAGTCTTGGCCAGCCACAGCGCACTCTGCCTAGAGTTCTCCATGTGCTCTTTATCTTTCTCGTGCACATCTTTTTTCTTTCCCAAGTAGGCCCGAGAACCAGTCTTGTCTCTTTTGGCCATAAGTTCAAATGCGGTCTTGGTAGGTACGCTCAAATAAAACACAATATCAGGCTTTGGAATCTTTAAGGTTTCGTATTCCATCTCGGCCAACCATTCAATAAACGCTTGTCTTTTTTTGGTGTTTTTTATTTTTCCACCTTGGTGTATTTGGTTCGCACTTGCATAACGGTTCGCGATAACGATATTCCCGTCTTTGAGCCACTTCTCTATTTTATCTTTGGATTCGAAGCGGTCCGCAGCAAAAAGCACCGAAGCTATCTTCGGGTGAATATTTAAAAAATTATAATATTGCTCAGACAAACAATGCCCGATAAATTTACCGAAAAAATTTGAGTAATATTCTGGAAAGTCTACTACCTTCACTTTCTTGCCCTCCTTTTTTAATCGCTTAATCAAAAGGTCTGTCTGGGTAGCCTTGCCACTGCCATCCGTACCATCTATAACTATGAGTTTACCTTTCTTTGCCATAGAAATGATTATACAAACTTCTTAGGAATTGGGAATTTTTTCGCCAGGGCTTTGATATCTTTATGGACTCGGGCTTTTATTTTCTTGTTGTCTTTGTTGCGAAGAACTTCGAGCATTAGCTCCGCCACTTTCTTGCAATCCTTTTCTTTAAAACCTCTAGTGGTGATGGCTGGGGTGCCGAAACGTATACCAGACGGATCAAGAGGCTTGCGAGTGTCCCCTGCTATAGAGTTCATGTTTAAGGTCATACCTACTTCATCGAGGACAGTCTGAGCTTCTTTACCTGTGACTCCTAGAGAACCAAAAACGTCTGCAAGGATAAGATGGTTGTCTGTTCCACCACCTATCATGCGGACATTATTCTTGCGAAGAACTTCTTCCATTGCCTTCGCATTTTTCAAAACCTGCTTGGCGTATTTTTTGAAAGCTCCTGTTTGAGCCTCGCCAAAAGCCACTGCTTTGGCAGCGATGATGTGCATATGCGGACCACCCTGAATGCCTGGGAAAATAGCTTTGTCTATTTTCTTGGCAATTTCTTCATTCTCTCTAGTAAGTATTATTCCTCCACGTGGACCACGGAGAGTTTTGTGGGTAGTAGAAGTTATGATATCGAACCCATCATCAAATGGATTGCGAAGTGCCCCCGCTGCGATAAGCCCAGCGATGTGCGCCATGTCAGCCATGGTTATCGCCCCTACCTCCTTCGCTATAGATACGAATTTTTTATAATTTAGTGTTCGAGGATATGCAGAAAATCCAGCGATGATGAGCTTGGGCTTGGTCTCAAGCGCCACACGTCGCATGTCTTCATAATCTATCTCTCCCGTTTCGGGATCCTTCATTTTATAAGTTACGAACTTATATATCTTTGCAGGAAGAGTCATCGGGTGTCCGTGGGTAAGGTGTCCGCCATGAGAAAGATCCATGCCGAGCACAGTATCGCCAGGCTGAAGTAGGGCTGAATACACAGCTAGATTCGCCGGAGCACCAGAGTGAGGTTGAACATTTGCAAATTTACATTTGAATAGTTTACACGCTCGCTCGATAGCCAAAGATTCGACTTTGTCAGTCCATTCTTGTCCTCCATAATATCTGCGTCCAGGATATCCTTCAGAATATTTGTTTGTAAAAATAGAACCATTAGCCTCGAGCACATCCGCCGAAACATAATTCTCAGAAGGTATGAGCTCTAGTCCTTCCTTTTGTCTTATCTCTTCGCCCTTGATTAGTTTTTCTATTTTTTTGTCGCGCATGCTGGTAGATATTAAAATTTATTAATACACTCATCTTACCACAGGACTACCGACTAAAGGAAAAGGTTGATTTTTCACCATTTGATTTCATAATAATAGACCCATCCAGGTCTGTCCGAAAAACTTTGACCCCCAATTCGGCCAATGTTTGCAGGGTGTCTTTGTGCGGATGGCCATATTTGTTATCTTCACCTAAAGATATGAGTGCGTACTCTGGAGATACGGCTTTTACGAACTCTTCGGTGGTGGAGGTCCTAGATCCATGGTGTCCAACTTTTAAAATATCACTATCCAGCACACCAGCATTTAAACCCTTCAATAAAAAATCTTCGGTCTTGGCAGTAGAATCTCCAGTGAGCATCACACTCGTCTCGCCATAAGTAAGTCTGGCGACAATAGAACCATCGTTCGTGGACCAATCTGAAACATCTCTGTCTGGAAACAAAATATCTATGTACGCTCCCCCGCCGATATCGAGGCGCATGCCAGACTTCGCCAAAATATTTTGTATGTTTTTATTTTCAATTTCTATCTTTAAATTTTTGTATGTAGTCGAATCATTCGTTGTGCCTGGCTCGAACACCTGATCGACTTTGTACTTTTTTAAAATATCAGTAAACCCGCCTATGTGGTCTTGATCCGGATTGGTAATGACGATGGCATCTATGCGTCTATCTAGTGGAGACATTAATTTCGAAAGTTTACCTATTACTTTCCTTGGAGGACCGCCGTCTACTAAAAGTTGAGTTCCCGTAGGTGACTCTATAAATATAGCGTCCCCTTGTCCGACGTCGAGCAATGCCACCGTAAGCTCGCCAGAACTTTGCTTGAAACTGAGGTATAAAACCCAAGTAGTGAACACGAGTAGGCACAATGCCAGCCAGAAAATTGCGTACTTTTTAAGCATTGCGAGCATGATATAATGTTAACATATAAATAACCACGTAAATATAATGAAAAAATTCGAAGAACTAAAATTTAACATCGGCGAACTGAAAGGAATCTCTGCTAAAAACATAGAGGAGCACTTGAAGCTTTATGCCGGATATGTGAAAAATGCTAATTCTATCTTAGAAAAAATACCTGAATATACAGGCTATGCCAAAGAAGACGCATTTGCTCCTTATGTAGTAGGAGAACTACAGCGTCGTTTTAGCTTTGAGTATAACGGCATGCGTAACCATGAGATATATTTCTCTTCCCTATCCGGCAAAGCCACACCTCTATCCGATGGACCACTCAAACAAGCTATCGAAAAGGATTACGGATCTTTGGAAGCTTTTCTGACTATTTTTAAAGCTATGGCTATGACTCGAGGTGTGGGCTGGGCGATGCTTTGGTACGACAAAGCGGAAAATTCTCTTATTAACTCTTGGGTGGACGAACAACATTTGGGACAGCTCCAAGGATGCGCGCCGATACTCGCCCTAGATATGTGGGAACACTCTTTCGTATTTGACTATCAACCAAGCGGAAAGAAACAATATATTGAAGACTTTTTTGAGAATCTAAATTGGGCAGTTATTGAAGAGAATTTTAAAAAGGCTCAGTAAGAAATTGTTTTAGATGTGCACCAAACAATCTATATAAAAAATAGGTGTATATTGCGAGTGTGAGCCAAAGCGGAAAATTGGGAATAATTAAAGATGCATAGCTAAACTCCGCAAAGAAGTGCACGACTGACAACTCATAATGTAGGAACAAATATGCCAGATAGCTAAACGGTATGGCGAGGACATACCAGATCATCCCCAAAACGCCCACGATAAACCCGAGACCCATAGTAAAAGGAATAAAAGGCAGAATAAAAACATTGGCCGGTAGTGCCACGAGCGAGAGATTGCCCATTTTATACAGAATAAAGGGTAAGACGAAAATATATGCTGCACAGGTGACGGACACAATGTCTCGGAGCTTCCCATTCTCTGTGACCCACAAGAAGTATTTTTCAATTCTCGGAGCGAGGAATATCACCGCGACAGTGGCAATAAATGAAAGCTGGAAAGACACATCATGCACGAGGACGAATGGGTTCAAAAGTATCATTATGACTCCGGCCAAGATCAGACCTCGAGCCACATCGTAATCCCTACCCGTCGCCCGAGCTATGAGTGCCAAGACCGCCATGACCCCTGCCCGCACCGCAGTAGAACCTGCCCCCGTCATGAGGACGAACAAAAGTATGGCAAATATTCCCATACCTATGCCAAAAGAATACGGCAAGAATACGAACAACTTCATTATCCACTCGGCGATGATGGTGACGTTGTACCCAGACAAGGCGACTATGTGTATCGTGCCTGTGTCGACGAAACTCTGCCTTAGTTCCTGACTAAAAGGCGACTTCTCTCCTAAAATTAGTCCGCCCATGAGCAAAGACTCCGGGTCTGCTATAGAAAAATTTATTTGCTCTAAAAAATTCGCCTTTATTTTAAATAAAAATGTTTTGATTTTATTGCCATGCCCCGAAGACAGAATTTCAACATCTCCATAATTCACCAAATACAGTATCCCGTCTTTTCTTAAGTAATTTACATAATCAAATTCTTTGCCCGTGTCAGTCATGAAGTTCTCTGGTTTTGCTAGTTTGCCACCAAAGCTTATCTCATCGCCGTATTTGATAGGCTCACCCAAGGGCACAGTTAGCAAAATCTTCGTGCTCTCTTCCATAAAAGAAGTCTCTACGGTTATCTTTTGATTGTCTTCACGGATATCTGGATCTGCCACCACGAACCCCTCGAAGGTGACCTTCTCCCCTACCTTGGATTCAAAATATTCTGGGTTCGGATCGTCAGCGAGATGAAACCTAAAAACCCCTAGAGTGAAAGTTAATATTAAAACTGAAATCAGCACGCCCCACTTTGATTTAAAAAATAGAGAAAATAAAATTAAAAGAAAAAAGGCCAGCAGGCCAAAAGAATAAACTATGTCGATATTTATAAAAACAAAAGACCGGAGAAGTGTACCTCCTAGGAATCCTAAACAAATTGCGTAGAATACCCTGTCTTTCATTTTATGAAAAAGTTATTTCTTCAAATCTATCGGTTCCTTGTCAGCAAAGCTTGTGGCTATGACGTCTGCCCTTTCGTTGTATACATTGTCCGCATGGCCCTTCACGTATGTCCACTTGGGTTTGAATTCTTGATTGAGCTCATGCAAAGCTTCCCAGAGTTCACGATTGAGCACCGGCTTCTTGGCGGCATTGCGCCAACCATTCTTGATCCAATTGCCTATCCATTCCGTGATGCCCAATATCACATATTTAGAATCCGAAACTATCTCCACCTCGCCGGTCATATCGTTATTCTTTAAATATTTCAAAGCCTCTATCGGACCCGTGAGTTCCATAATATTGTTCGTAGCATGATCCGCCCTTCCCCCTATCTCTATCATTTTAGATTCTTGTTCTTCTGCTTTTAACTTTTCACTTTCAACTTTCCACTGAATTATCGCTCCCCAACCCGCAGGCCCTGGATTCCCCCTCGCCGCCCCATCTGTGTGTATAGTTATTTTGCTCATAATTAATTACTTTGCATTATATCAACAATTCTTAGTCTTAGCTCGGCTCGGCCTCTGAAGCGAGACATGTCGAAGGTGCCTAGGAGATTTACGGCACCTCCGTCAGTCAGATTGACCCCATACGAATCTACGCCTGAGAAAAAGGCCACCCCTTTCACGCTAGCGTGACTCTTGTCGCTGAAAGTTATTTCCAGGTGCTCGCCCGAGCCATTCTTGCCGAACTTTTTTATATTTTCTATTTTTACGTTTGGAAAAAGAAAAACTGGTTTTTCGTTCGCCAGACCAAAGGGTGCGAGCTTCTCTATCTCCTTACAGTTTTTCATCGTCACCTCACTCAAGCCTATGGTCAGATCGTAGTCCGTGCCCCCTATCTCTTTTTCTCTTTTTACTTTATGAAAAGATTCACACAGAGCGTCTTCAAGGAAATGCACTTTCTCTCCATCGACTGTAAAACCTCCGGCAAGCTCATGCCCGCCGAATTCCATGAAAGATTCCCTACATTCCGTCATAAGCTCTACTATAGACACCGAGCCTTCGCTACGACAAGAACCCTTGATCATGTCATTCTCGTCTTTGCCCCACACGAACACCGGCCTTTTGTATTCATCCATAAGTTTGCCCGCCACGAGGCCTAGCACTCCGACTCTCCATAAAGGGTTGCCGATGACTATGACCTCGCGCATCTCTCTATCCTCAAACTTCTTATTCACCTCGCGCATTATACTCACCACGATGCTTTTGCGTTCGTCGTTTATTTTGGAAAGATGTGTAGCTAGCGCTCCGCCTTCGGCTTCGTCGCGTGTAGACAAGAGCTCATAAGCTCGCATCGGATCATCCATACGCGATGCGGCGTTGAGTCGTGGGGCCACCATGAACCCTATGTCGTCTTCGGTCAGATAACTCTGATCAATACTCATCTTGGCCAAAAGCTTTTGGAATCCTGGACGTGGAGACTTGCGCAGAACCTTCATTCCGAAATACGAGATAGCTCTGTTTTCCCCAGTAAGCGGGACCATATCAGAAAGAGTAGCCATACCGGCCATATCGAGCATCCACTTCTCCACACCATTTTTTATTTTAAAATACTCCCCGTACTTTTTTAAAAAACCCTGAGCAAGCTTGAAGGCCACCCCTGCTCCGCACAACATCTTTTCTGGATAATCATCTACTTTAGGATTCAAAATTGCATATGCTCTTGGTAAAACCTCATGAGGAATATGGTGGTCGGTAATTATCACATCTATGCCATCCACTTCTGCTTGTGCCACTTCGGCGACAGCAGTAATGCCGAGGTCTATCGTGATCAACAGCGTCACGTCAGTCTTGGCGAACTGCTCGATGGCAGTCATATTCAAGCCATAACCCTCGCTATTTCTTTGTGGGATATAAACTTGAAAATTGCTGTAGCCGATAAGGTTAAACAAATCTTGAAGAACAACAGCACCGGGGATGCCATCGCAATCATAGTCTGCGTATATCACGATTTTTTCTTTGGCTTCTATGGCTTCATATATACGCACACAAGCCTTCTCCATGTCTCGCATTAAAAAAGGATCGAGAATATCTCGCTCGTAGTCAGGATTCAAAAAAATCTCTGCTTCTTTTTCGTCCGTTATTCCTCTTTTTTCCAAAAGAAGCCTCAGTAGCTCACCATACTTTTGCATAAGTGGCATTTTACCACAAAAAAACATATAATATTTGCGAAGGTAATTAATTTTTTCGAGCTGGTCTGGCGACAGGTACTCCTGCATTAACCGAGGACCCGAGAAAAAATTGAATTAGCTTCGCAAATCATGGACACATGTATATTTTGTAAAATAGTTTCTGGAGAGATACCTTCAAATAAAATTTATGAAGACGATAAGGTCGTGGCTTTTTTGGATATTGCCCCAGTAAATAAGGGCCATTCCCTCGTTATATCAAAAGGTCATTATATAGACATCCACGAAACACCAGAAGAGACAATAGCAGACATGATGAAAGTAGCTAAAAAAATATCAAAAGGCATCAAAGAAAGCGTGGGCGCAGACGGCATAAACATCCACATGAACAACGAAAAGGCCTCAGGTCAGGTCATATTCCACGCCCATATTCATGTCATACCTCGTCATACTGACGATGGTCTACCAAACTGGCCAACTAAAAAATATTCCGAGGAAGAATTTGCAGAGACAGCAAAAAGAATTAGCGCAAAGCTTTAATCCCTGGCAAATTTCCATCTGCCAAAAAGTCTAAGGTTGCTCCGCCTCCAGTAGAGACGAAAGAGAATTTCTTTTCCATTTTCATTTTAGACACGAGGGTGACAGTGTCACCTCCACCAATGATGCTATAAGCACCAGACTTCGCGACAGCTTTCAGGAGTTTCTTGGTAGCTTCATCTCCTCCATCTTCATACATGCCAAGAGGTCCATTCCAAAGCACCAGTTTGGATTTTTTTATTATCAAAGACAAACTTTTCACAGACGCAGGCCCCACATCAAGGATGAACTCGTCTCCACCCACTTCATCTATGGCTCTGGTCATAAGTCCACCATGAGTTTTTACTACTACATCACTCGGTAAAATTATTTTTTTATTGTTTAGTATTTCTTCTATACCATAACTCTCCTCTCCTACTAGTGAAGTACCGACTTGGTAGCCCTTGGCTTTTAGAAAATCGTTCAGTAGTGCCCCACCAATAAATACATAGTCCGCGAGCTTGAGATACTTTTGGATCAAAGGCATCTTGGTAGAAAACTTGGCCCCACCCAAGATGAACACGAATGGTCGTTTTGGTTTTTTGAAAGCCTTAGATAAATGTTTTATTTCGTCTTCCAACTGAAAGCCGGCAAACCTCGGAAGAGCCCTGGGCAAAAGCACTATGGATGCGTCTTCACGATGGTCCACCGAGAAGCATTCGTTTACGTATATGTCTCCGAACTTGGCTAAACTTGAAGCAAAAAAGCTATCACTATTTTTCTCGCCCATGTCATTGCGCAGGTTCTCAAGCAGTATTATGTCCCCTTCTTTCATGGCCTCCACCGCCATCTCGGCCTCCATACCCAGAATGTTCGGCACGAATTTAGCCTTTATTAGCTTGTTCAAAGCCGTAGCCACAGGCAAAAGCGTCTCCCCTCCTTTGCCTAGATGAGTTATCAAAATAATCTTGGCTCCTTTTTGTTTTAAATATTTAATAGTCGGCAGAGCACGTCTGATCCTGAAATCATCTTGCGCTACTCCATCCTTTACTGGGACATTAAAATCCACTCGCAAAAGAACTCTTTTTCCTTTTACATTTTTTATTTGCTTGATGTTTCGCATATTCTTAGAATTTCGGAAAACTTCTTTGGGTCCAGACTTGCTTTGCCAACCAGTAATCCATCTACGCTTCCGTTTATAATAAAATCTCCTGCATCGCGGTCGTTCACCGAACCACCATATAGTATCCGAGTGTTCGCGCCGTCTTTTCCAAATTTATCAGACAAAGTTTTTCTGATAAAGATGACCATCTCCCGTGCATCCGCTGGAGTAGCATCTCTCCTGTCTCTAGTAGTAGAGATAGCCCACACTGGCTCGTAGGCTACGATAACTTTTGAAATTAAGTTTTTAGATACACCGTCGAGAGACGCGAGTAATTCTGATTTTACAAAATTAAAATATTCGTGCTTTTCATCTCTCGCTAGCTCCCCCACGCAAAGGACTGGCACCAAGCCTGCACCCAAAACTCCTTTTATCTTTTTATTTATTAAAGAATCCGTCTCTCCCAGTGCTCTCCTCTCAGAATGTCCGAGGATTACATACTTCACGCCCATACTCGCCAGCATTTGCGCAGAAACCTCACCCGTAAAAGCCCCAGTGTCTCCACCGAAAGCATCTTGTGCCCCTAAAAATATTTTTTTAGCTTTTATTTTAGGACTTTTTAATTTTTCCAAGAAAACAAAAGGCGGGCAAACCACAACTTCAGTATTTTTAATATTTGTTAAGTTTTTCGAGATGCCTCGCAATATCTTTTCCCCATCTTTGATGGTAATTGGGTTCATTTTCCAGTTACCGATAACAATATTCCTTTTAGCCATATGGCAAATTATATCATAGTGGGTTAAAATATAGGTAAGTGACAAATCTTTATTCTCATAAAAGAGGTTTTACCCTTATCGAAACACTGGTAGGTACCGCTGTTTTTGTTATTGTGTCTATCATGGCCTATGGTGCTTTTGGTATACTTATGGACGCCGTAGCAGCCTCTCAGGCCAAAGTAGCGGCTACTGCAGTAGCCAATGAAAAATTTGAGATAATCCGCAACCTTCCCTATCAAGACGTAGGACTTACTACCGGTATCCCTTTGGGCAAAATCCAAAGGAACCAGACCGTGACCCGAGACGGCTATACTTTCGACATCCTTACTACCATCAGAAACACTGATGACCCTTTCGATGGCACAATCGGTGGCAACCCCTCAGATCTTTCGCCTGCGGACTACAAACTAGCGGACCTTGATATCACCTGCCCTACTTGTAAAATTTTCCCTCTTTTAAAATTCACCACCCTAGTAGCTCCACATGCACTAGAAACAGCTTCGACCAACGGTGCGATATTTTTCCAAGTCTTTGATGTGGACGGCATACCTATCCCTAACGCATCAGTTACCATCACCAACACTCAAGCTAACCCGGACATCATAATAAATGAAACTACAGACAATGGGGGCTGGGTCAGAATCATCGACGCACCACCAGGAATCAATGCATACAACATAACTGCCACCAAGAATGGATATACACAGGAACAAACATATCCATTGGGCGGTGCAGCAGGCGCAGATCCACTGAACCCTGACTCTACTGTGG
Organism: uncultured Candidatus Saccharibacteria bacterium; assembly: GCA_964625485.1. Lineage (GTDB taxonomy): Bacteria > Patescibacteriota > Minisyncoccia > Phycocordibacterales > UBA9973 > UBA9973. The sequence goes on along the minus strand of CAZVBK010000011.1, from coordinate 3,386 downwards.
TAATCCAACAAGTAACCCAAACAAGCCTAACCATAGACCAAGTGAGCACACTGGTTGTTTCCACGGTAGATGCATCTTGCTTGCCCATACCAACCATAAATTTCTCCTTAACAGGAGCAAAACTTATAGGTAACCCCAACATATCCAAATTCGGCACTCAAAATTTTACAACCAATGCGAGCGGAAGAAAAGAAATGGGTAATCTTGAGTGGGACAATTACTCTCTGGCGATAACATCGGCTGGGTATGACTTGGCAGGAGGCACAATGTTCCCTAGTTTCGGTATTCAACCAAATGAAAACAAAAACCTCGAGCTAGTGGTAGTGCCCCACGTAGACAAAGCTTTACTTGTGTCTGTGATGGACGCAAACGGAGTGGCAATAGATGGAGCGTCTGTGCAACTAACCTCCACGACTTTAGACCAAACAAAGACTACCAACAGTGGGACCTGCGAAACCCCAGGGCAAGTATTTTGGAACGGGCTACCAAATGAAAACTTCACCATGACAGTCACAAAAGCTGGCTACCAAACAAGCATCACTGGACCTTTTAGTGTATCCGCGTGGGAAAATCAAAACATAATACTAACCCCATAAATAATGAAAAAAAAGCACTCACAATCGGCTGGATTTACACTAATTGAAACACTTTTTGGTATTTCTATTTTTATAGTCATAGTAGTAGCCCTCACCCTACTGTCTAGAAATATTTGGGTTTATAACACCTTCGTCTCTGCCAGCCTAAACAATGTGGATATGGGTCGCAACACTATAAAAACTTTTTCAAAAGAAATACGTACAGCTTCCACTTCTGACACCGGCGCATATACCATATCTACAGCCACAGCAACGACCTTTACTTTTTATTCTGACATAGACAACGACGGGCTAAAGGAAAGAGTAAGATACTTTTTATCCGGCACGAATTTTAGAAAGGGTGTTATAAAACCCACAGGAAGCCCATTGTCTTATGTGGTCGGAAACGAAGTAGTGACCACTATGCTCCAAAATGTCACCAACACTTCTGTTTTTGAGTACTTCGACAAGAACTACGACGGGACCACCGCACCCCTGTCATCTCCTGTTACCATATCTTCAATCCGATTAGTCAAAGCAACCCTTAGTACAGACAAAGACCCTAACAGGTCCCCTGGAATAACGACATTTTCTACACAAGTATCAATACGAAACCTAAAAGACAATTTATGATTTTTAAACAACAAAGAATAAAAAAAACGGGTGGAATGATCATATTGCAAACCTTAGTGTTCGCTTCTATAACAGTCATTCTCATAGGAGCACTCTCGAGCTGGACAGCTTCTGCTGTTCGAGCAGGAAGAGTCGCTTTCAACAGAGAGCAAGCTCTTCAGTCGGCAGAAGCCGGTATAGACTACTATCGTTGGCACCTAGCTCACTCTCCTACCGATTACCAAGACGGAACAGGTGTGGCAGGGCCTTATGTTCATACACTGAAAGACAGAAGCGACAATACTGTAGGGGAATTCTCATTAGACATCACAGCTCCTCCGGTTGGGTCTACTATTGTTCAAATAAAATCTACTGGCATATCCACAAAGGATCCATCATATCCAAGAAAGATTCTGAGCAAGGTGGCCAAGCCTTCGATCGCGAAATATGCAGTAGCGGGTCATAGCGCAATGCGTTTCGGAGATGGAACAGAGATTTTCGGAGCGGTTCACGTCAATGGAGGTATCCGTTTCGACGGACTAGCTCATAACATAGTAACCAGTGGCACCACTTCTTATACTGACACCGACAGCGATGCTTGCACCACAAATAATTCTTATGGTGTTCATACCTGTCAGTCTCCTCAAGACCCAACATACCCAACTGCCCTGCCTTCACGTCCTGATGTATTTGAAGCCGGGAGACTAATCAGCCAACCCACAGTAAACTTCTCTGGATTCACTGCGGACCTAGCTACTCTAAAATCTAGTGCTCAGGCATCTGGCTTCTGGAGGGACGCTGCCGGAGCAGGGTTTGTAGGTTACCGTGTTGTATTAAAAACAAACGACACTTTTGATTTATATAAAATAAACAGTTGGGCAACCATAGGATCAGTTAACTGCTCATCTTCCCCCACTGGCACCGGAAGCTGGAGTGTAAATACCCAGACTCTTCAAGGAAACTATCCATTCCCCGCTAACGGTATAATATTTCTAGAAGACCATGTAGTAGTAAGTGGCCAAATAAATGGCGCCCGCCTCACGATCACAGCAGCCGATTTGCCTGTTCCTCCTTCATCGGCGAATTATAAAAACATAATCATCAACAACGACCTTACTTATACCAACTACAACGGGACCGACTCTATCGGACTAATTGGCCAAGCAGGTGTACTCGTAGGTCTGATTAGTGACAATGATCTAAAAATAGATGCAGCCTTGATAGCCCAAAACGACAGAGTGGGCAGACCTTCCTACTCTGGAAATAGTTGCACCTACAAAACACGTTCAGTAATCTCACTATACGGAATGATAGCTTCATACGGAAGATACGGATTTGCTTTTACCAATGGTACCGGATACACCACGAGAAACCTGACTTATGATGCAAACCTTTTGTATGCCCCACCCCCAAGCTTCCCTCTTACTTCCGACCAATACCAAATACTTTCTTGGGAAGAAGTTAAAAACTAGTTTATGTTATTCAATATCGAATAGAGAGGAGTAATCATAGAGATAGCAAAGAACCCTACTCCTGCACCTATGACGATCATAAGTATCGGTTCTATTATTGTAGAGAGGTTTTTAGTTTTTTCATCTATTTCTTCCTCATAGAAAAGTGCAACTTGTAGCAACATGTCAGAAAGTTTACCTGTCTCTTCTCCCACCTGCACCATCTCCGACATCATAATAGGATAAAGCTCAGAATGTTCTTCGAAGGCCTGAGAAAAAGGAGCTCCTTTTTCTATCCCTTCCATGGCCTGGTTTAAAACCTTTTTATAGTAAATATTTTGAACCACATCTTGGGTTATCTCTACCGCGTGAGCAATAGACACACCAGAAAGAAGCAATGCTGACATGGTACGCGCAGTACGAGCGGTGTTTAGCTCTTTAACCAAAGTCCCAATAACTGGAATTCTAACAATGATAAAGTCTATGTATTTAGCCATAAAAGAAGCACTGAAAAGCTTGATCATGGTAAAAGTTCCGGTTACTAAAACAACAAAAGTCAAAATCAAATTGTTAGAAAAAAAGTTACCTAGCCAAATTATTGCTCGAGTCGATGTAGGCAAGGTGACACCAAGCTCTTTAAAGGTACTCGCAAGTGTAGGCACCACGAAAGCAAACATCAAAACACCGATGACTATCATGGCTGAAAAAATAACTCCTGGGTATATCAGAGCGCCTTTGATCTTCTTGT
>CAZVBK010000010.1:6875-14459 GCA_964625485.1 uncultured Candidatus Saccharibacteria bacterium | reverse complement strand
TTTATGCGGAAATAGGGGAAGACGGAGGCAATAAAAGTTTACATGGCAAAAACGGTGAGGATTTTTACTTAGATTTACCGATAGGTTCTAAGATTAAAAATGTTGATACCAGTGAAGAATGGCAACTTTTGGATGAAGGTCAGACCATAATGCTACTTAAGGGAGGCTACGGTGGATTCGGCAATGAACACTTCAAGAGTTCAGTGAACACTACTCCGATGGAACGCAGACTCGGACAAGAAGGAGAGAATGGAAATTTTGAAATAGAACTCGAGATATTCGCAGACATTGGGCTTATCGGTCTACCAAATGCTGGCAAGTCTTCACTCTTGAATTCTCTGACGAACGCTAGTGCCAAAGTCGGTGACTATGCTTTTACTACCCTTGATCCAAACTTGGGAGATTTCTATGGATACACCATCGCCGACATCCCTGGACTTATCGAAGGGGCAAACACAGGCAAGGGTCTAGGCGTAAAATTCTTACGACACATCAAGCGCACCAAAATGCTTGCGCACTTGGTTTCTTTCGAGAACCTGAAGGATGGTTCGACCGGTATGATGAAAGTCTACAAAGAAATCCGCAAAGAACTCGCCAAATATGACAAGAATCTAGGGTTAGGGGATGACGGACTTTCTTCAAAAGAAGAAATAATAATCCTGACCAAGACGGATGTCATAGAAGACCCTAAGATTGTAGCCAAGAAAATAAAAGATTTTGAAAAACTTGGCGGCAAAGTATTTACCCTTTCTTTGTTTGATGACAATTCTATCAAGAACCTAAACGACGAGTTGGTCAAAATATTTAGAAAAAAGAAATAATTATAACTAATTAATCACGAAAATAACCTTTTGCACAAGGGTTATTTTCGTGCTATAATGCAAACAATATGAACAAAATCAAAGAAATTTTTACTAACAACAAGAAAAAGACCATTTTTGGTGTAGTTTTACTACTAGTGGTCCTTTATTTTACATTTGGCCGCGGTAGTGCAAAGGCAGAACTCTACACTGTGGGTCTGGCTGACGTCTCTCAATCTGTAATGCTTTCTGGAAAAGTGCAGACTAGCGATAGGGCAGACCTTGGGTTCGCTTCTTCTGGTAGACTCGCAAGTGTATTTGTAAAAAACAATCAAACCGTCAATCAAGGCACAGCTTTGGCTCAACTAGAAATAGGTGACCTATTGGCTGATTTGAAAATCAAACAAGCGAATTTACGCACTTCAGACGTAGATCTTGAGGCAGCCAAAGATGAACTCGACAGAGTTACCAAACAAGAAGAGACAAAGGTTGAGAGTGCATACAGGAAACTCCTTTCTTCTGATTTAGAATTGGTGGCTAGTTCAAGTAGCTATACAGTAAACGCGCCTACCATAGGAGGTATATATAATTCTATGACCGAAGGCCAATATAAAGTTTCTATTGATAAAAAGAATGTGACTCAAAGCGAATTTAGATTGAAAACATTTGACCTTGAAAAGACAGAAAAAGTACTAAACGACAATGGTCCTACAGAGCTAGGTACTCGTGGTTTATATATTTCTTTTCCTGTCACAGAGCTAGACCCTTATCTAGATACTACTTGGTATTTAGATGTTCCAAACAGAAGTGGAGAGAGTTATGTAGCAAATTTCAATGCTTACAACGAAGCTCTCAGGGCTCGAGACCTGGCTATTCAAGACGCTCAGTTTAAATACAAGAAACTTCTAACGGAAGGAGACAATGGAAGTTCTACAATCGCTCAAGCTGAAATCCAAAAGATAAATGCTGAGATTCGTAAGAATACTATCTACGCTCCTTTTTCTGGAAAGGTTACTAGTATCAGCAAAGAAGTAGGCGAGAGTGCATCCGTCGGCGAGAGAATAGTGTCTATATTGGGTGAAGAAAAATTAGAAATTGTCCTGCAGGTTTCCGAGCTCGATGTTTCTCGTATTCCAGCTGATTCAGCTATCGATCTGACTATCGACGCTTTCCCTGGAGAAATATTTAAAGGAGTTTTGAAAACTATCAATTCACGCGAGACAGAGATAGACGGTGTGCCCGTATACGAAGCTTTCGTCGAGCTTCCTTCTGATATACGTATCAAGACTGGTATGAGTGCCAACGGAACAATAGTTTTGGCTAGCAAAGACGATGTGCTAGCAATTCCTGCATATCTTATAGAAAAGAAAGATGGCGTGGAGACTGTGCAAGTAGAGGTTGCTCCTGGTAAGTATGAAACTCGCACTATCAAGACAGGACTTGTGGGAACAGACAGTATGTCTGAAGTCATGGAAGGCTTAAGTGCTGGTGAGAAAGTGGTGGCTACTCCTAAAAAATAATGAAAGAAAAAAAATCTTTAAAACAAAAGTGGAATAATGCCTTGAACGTTTTCGGCGTTGGCTGGTTCTTGGCTGTACGTCAAATCAAAGGATCGAACCGTTCTACCACACTACTCATCGTGTTCATTATGATGCTTACATTCTTGAACCTGGTGGTGGTGTCAGGGATACTTATCGGTCTTATCGAAGGTGGTAACCGTGCCAACAAAGAGCAATACACCGGAGACCTTATAGTCAGTACTTTGGCAGGCAAGAATGATATCGGCTATACCCATGAGATAAAGAGTACTCTGGAGAAAATGCCTGGAGTCTTAAAGTTGAGTACTAGATATATAGAGAGTGGACAAATCGAAGCCAATTATCAAACTAGAAGAGACTTTGATGAAGTTCGTGATACTGTGGGTGCACAAGTAGTCGGTATCTCGCTCACTGACGAAGATGAACTTTCTGGAATAAAGAAATACATAACTGAAGGAGAATTCTTGAATCAATCCGAAAGTGGAGGCATTTTGATTGGAGCAAATCTTTTGTACAGATATTCTTCTGGATTCGGAGATTTCTTTGCTTCGCTTGAAGGTGTGTATCCTGGAGATGAGGTCAAGGTGACTTTGGGTGATAAAACCAAAACTTTTATCGTAAAGGGTATTCTCGATACTAAAGTAGACGCCATGTCTATGAGAGCGTTCATTACAGAAGAAGATTTTTGGAGACTTGTGGACCGACCTGCGCTGAACGCCAACGAGATAGCAGTGAGAACCAATCCTTCTACAGAACTAGAAGCAAAGAATATTAAAGACAATCTGGTAAAACTTGGCTTTTTACCTTCGGCGAAAATCCAAACGGCACTCGAAGCTATCCCTGATTTCTTGAACCAAATCCGTATCGCTTTTGCTTTACTTGGTAATGTCATAGGACTTATCGGTATCGTCGTCGCATCAATCACCATATTTATCGTTATCTTCATCAACGCAGTTACTCGCCGAAAGTATATCGGCATTATGAAGGGTATCGGTATCTCCGAACGAGCCATCGAGATATCTTATATGCTTCAATCCATCTTCTACGCATCTATCGGCGGAGCATTGGGAATATTCGTAGTGTATGTATTGCTTGTACCATTCTTTAATGCGCACCCACTGAACTTTCCTTTCTCTGACGGAATACTCGTAGCACCTATCGGTGGCACAATGTTCAAATTCGGATTGCTTTTATTCGTGACCCTGATCGCCGGATATATCCCAGCGCGTAAGATCGTAAAACAAAATACTCTAGACAGTATCTTGGGAAGATAAATATATGGCTAAAAATATAATCAGCGTAAAAAATTTAATAAAATCATACAAAACCAAAGACATAGAAACTCAAGTTCTTCGAGGTATCGACCTTGAGGTGGCAGAAGGAGAATTCTTGGGCATCATGGGTAAATCTGGAGCAGGAAAGTCCACTCTGATGTATCAGATAAGTTTGCTCGACCATCCTACGGGTGGAGAGATAATCCTCGATGGTGTAAACACTGAAAAGATGTCCATGGAAGATCGAACCCTGATGCGTCTGACCGAGCTCGGCTATGTGTTCCAAGACTATGCCCTTATCCCAGAAATGACTGCGGCAGAAAATATCATGATCCCGCTTCTAATGAAGGGTATGACTAAAGACGAAGCTAATAAGGTGGCGGAAGATATTCTTACTCGAGTAGGGCTAGCACATAGGACAGACAACAAACCTAGCCAGCTCTCTGGTGGTGAGCAACAGCGTGTTTCTATCGCTCGAGGTATGGCCCACAATCCTAAAATACTTTTTGCTGATGAGCCTACAGCGAACCTCGACAGTGCTTCCGGACATTCTATAATTCAACTTTTCCAAGACTTGCACGCCAAAGGGCAGACTATCGTCATGGTGACTCACGAAGAAGAATACGTAAAGTACTGCGACCGTATCATCTACCTAGAAGACGGCAAGATAGTCCGTGAGACCAAAAAGTAATTTTTTAAAAAATAAGTTGTTGTGTTAGGATGTAGATATGGCAAATAAGTATTACCCTACAATCGGACTTGAGATTCACGCAGAACTTTCCACGAACACAAAGATGTTTTGTGCGTGCAGGAACAACCCAGACGAAGAAAAACCCAATACAAACATTTGTCCTGTATGCATGGCTCATCCTGGAGCTTTGCCTGTAGTAAACAAGAAAGCTGTGGAGAATGTGATAAAGGTGGGGCTCGCTGTCGGTGGACAGATTGCTGACTTCACAGAGTTTGACCGTAAGAATTATTTTTATCCAGACATACCGAAAGGCTATCAGATTTCTCAATATAAATTCCCAATAGTTTCTGGTGGCAATTTGCGTGGCATAGATATCACTCGCGTGCACCTAGAAGAAGATACAGCTAACAACAAGCACGTGGGAGAGAGTTCTTTGGTGGATTTCAATCGTGCTGGTGTGCCACTGATGGAGCTAGTGACCGAAGCCAATACATTTGAAGACAATGCCATCTGTGCGAAAACAGCATCTAGTTTTGCCAAAGAATTCCAGCTCATCCTGTGGTATCTCGGTGTGTCTCATGCCAACATGGAAAAGGGCGAGATGCGTGTAGAGGCGAACATTTCTATATCTACTGATCCGAAGGTCCTTGGCACTAAAGTCGAGGTTAAAAATTTGAATTCTTTCAAAAGCGTGGAGAGGGCGATACTTTTCGAGCTCGACCGCATGAAGGCTCTCATCGAAGAGGGCAAGGGTAGCGAGATAGTGCAAGAGACTCGCGGTTGGGATGAAAACAAAGGCTCTACATTTTCACAACGCAAGAAAGAAGGCAGTGCCGACTACAGATATTTTCCTGATCCAGACCTTCCAAAGATGAAGTTGCACGAAGCTTTCGACTTAAAAAAGATGGAGAGTGAACTACCAGAGCTACCTGCGCACAAAAGGGTAAGATACCAAAAAGATTATGGTATTAAAGATGAAGATATCGAAGTGTATATCAACGACCCAGCTTTGGGCTTGTGGTTTGAGTCCGTAGCGGCCAAGTTAGAAAAAACTGATTTAATCAAAACCGCATCAAACTACATAATCTCAGACTACGCTGGTCTTAAAAAGGCCAATCCTGAAGCTAGACTTCCAATCGAGACCAATTTCGCTGAGCTTATAAACTTGGTTGCCGAGAATAAAATATCTTCACGTGGAGCCAAAGACATTTTGGCTATGATTGTTTTGAAAGACGAATCCCCACTTCATATTGCTAAAGAAAAAGGCTTGCTTCAGAGCAACGACACGGGTGCTATTCAAGCTATCGCAGAGAAAATAGTCTCCGAGAACCCTGAAGTTGTAGCTACATACAAGAGTGGTAAAGAAAATGCCATCATGTCTCTAGTCGGTAAGGTAATAAAAGAAAGTGCTGGTACTGCCAATCCACAAATAGTTATAGAAATACTAAAAAGTTTGCTAAAATAGGTGAATGAAATCCTATAAAGAATATATTCTAGAAGCGAGTGCTGAAGGGCGAGCAGTTGGGCATTTTAATATTTCAAATATCGAAGCACTGCATGGCATATACAATGCGGCCAAGAAATTAAATCTACCGATAATCATCGGAGTGTCTGAAGGCGAGCAAGCCTTTATAGGACTTGAAGAAGTGGTGGCACTGGTGCATGCGATTCGCGACCGAGACTCATATCCAATATTTTTAAACGCAGATCATCACAGTAGCTTTGAGTCTGTGAAAAAGTGTATAGATGCGGGTTTTGATTCTGTCATTATCGATGCAGCCAAACTTTCTTTTGAAGAAAATGTAGCCGTGACCAAACAATGCGTAGACTATGCACGCGAAGTGAGTGCGACCACTGGCAGGCAGATTCTCGTAGAAGGCGAGCTCGGATACATAGGTTCTGGTTCTATCGTTCGAGATTCTATTCCCGAAGGAGCAGGAGTTTTGACTACAGTAGAGGATGCCAAGAAATTCGTAGAACTTACCGGTGTAGACATGTTGGCTCCGTCCGTAGGCAGTATTCATGGCCTTATCAAGACCGGCAAGCCCCATATCGACGCCACACTCGTAAAAGCCATAAAAGATGCAACCGGTGTGCCATTGGTGCTCCACGGGGGCTCTGGGCTCCGTGATGAAGATTTTACGAACGCCATAGCATCTGGTATCAACATTGTGCATATAAACAGCGAGATCCGCTTAGCATACCAGCAAGCCGTAGATAAGTTTATGGATGAAAACCCTACCGAAATAACCCCAGCGAAGATATTGCAGGGAGCGGTAGATGCGATAGAGGCAGTGGTAGAAGCTCGATTAAAACTTTTTAATAATATTAAATAATTAAATAAAATTAAGTGAAAGACGAAATAAAAACATTTTTTAAAGGAGATGTAGATGATAGTGCAGAGACGTTGCTCAAATATTCTCATGATGCGAGCTTGCTCGAAGTTATGCCGAAAGTCGTGGTCTTTCCGAAAGATAGTACGGATGTACAGAATTTAGTGAAATGGATCAATGTGAATACCACCAAGTATCCAGGTCTTTCTATCACGCCACGTTGTGCGGGCACTTGTATGTCTGGCGGATCTATCGGTGAGTCTATTATCATGGATTTCACTCGTTATATGAACAAATTGGTCGGCGGGCCATTGCCTATCGACAAATCTTACAAACCAGATGTTGATAAAGTAAACAATTATCCATTGGTGCCATCGTACATAACTGTAGAGCCGGGGATGTTTTACCGAGATTTTGAAAAGATAACTCTAGCCAAAGGCTTGATACTGCCTTGTTACACCGCTTCTAAAAGCTTGAATGCAGTGGGTGGAATGTACGGTAATAATTCTGCAGGAGAGAGGACTTTGAAATACGGAAAGACAGAAGATTATATCCTTGAAGCCAAAGCCGTATTTGCTGATGGCCATGAATATGTGATCAAGAATCTCTCCGAGAAAGAGTTGATGGATAAAATCAAAGAGAAAACTTTCGAGAGTAGTGTCTACGAGAAAATATATAACCTTATAAAACAAAACGAAGAAGAGATAATGAAGGCCAAGCCGAATGTTCACAAGAATTCTGCGGGGTATTTTATTTGGAATGTGCTGGGTACTGCGGAGAAGAAAAATTTTGATCTGAATAAACTTCTCGTGGGCTCACAGGGTACTCTAGGTATAGTGACCGAGATAACCTTCAAGGTCCTACCGAATCCAAAGTATTCCAAGCTTGTGGCCATCTTTATGACCGACCTTGAGCCGTTGGGCCGTTTGGTAGATGAAGTTCTAACAA
>CAZVBK010000010.1:0-6775 GCA_964625485.1 uncultured Candidatus Saccharibacteria bacterium | reverse complement strand
ATCTTTATGACCGACCTTGAGCCGTTGGGCCGTTTGGTAGATGAAGTTCTAACAATGAACCCAGAAACCCTGGAGACTTATGATGACAAGACCATGCGTCTAGCTGTGAGGTTCTTCCCAGACTTTTTGAAAAATAGGGGATTGGTAGGGATGATTAAGTTCATGTGGAGCTTTTTGCCAGAACTCGGGATGATGCTTACTGGTGGATTTCCAAAGTTAATAATCCTAGCAGAATTTGCAGGAAGCAATGACGATGAAGTTCATGCCAAGTGCGTAAAGCTGACTGAAAAAATAAAAGGTTTTAAATTAAAAATGCATATTACCAAGAGCGAGGCTGAGGCAGGCAAGTATTGGGATATCCGTCGAGATAGTTTCGCTCTTTTGCGCAAGCACGTGGCAGGCAAGCGCACTGCGCCATTTATCGACGACATCATCGTCCGTCCAGAATTCTTGCCGAAGTTTATTCCTGAGTTAAATAAAATATTAGGGCAGTATGATCTGACCTACACTTTGGCTGGGCACGCAGGGGATGGCAATTTCCACATCATTCCACTTATGGATTTTAAGCGTCCAGATACTGCAAGAATAATCACCGAGCTTTCAGAGAAAGTGTATGACCTAGTGGCAAAGTATAGAGGTTCTATCACCGCCGAACACAACGACGGTATTATCCGTACGCCGTATCTACCCAAGATGTACAAGCCCGAGATTATGAATATTTTTAAACAAATCAAAAACATTTTTGATTCCAAAAATATCTTTAACCCAGGCAAGAAAATAGCTCTCGAAACCCCGAACAACGACGGCATCGGCACTAAGGCTTACATCGCCACCCACATTGCCAAGGAACACATAGTAAAGCACTCATCATAGGGCTTATTAAGTGACTGAGGTTGCTTTTTAATTGTTTTTATATATAATGTCTCTTATGTTTGAAATTAAAGCTAAAACCCGAGACGGGAAGGAAAAATTAGAAGATTTACGAAAAAAGGGTGAAATCCCAGCTGTTTTCTATGGCGCGGGAACAACCACAACTTCTATAACTCTAGGAAATGTAGAATTTAAGAAAGTTTGGCGCAACGCCGGAGAATCTTCTGCTGTTCAAGTAAAGACTGAAAACGGCACAATTGACGCTCTTATTCACGAAGTCCAGACTGATCCAGTCACCAACGAACCTATACACGTAGACTTCTTGGCTATCGACATGAAGAAGAAAATTCAAGTTGGAGTTCCAATCGAATTCGAAGGAGTATCTCTTGCAGTAAAGAGTGGTATCGGAAACCTTGTAAAGGTTATGCATGAAATAGAAATCGAAGCATTGCCTAAAGACTTGCCTCAAAAATTGGTTGCTGATATATCAAAATTGTCTACACTCGAAGATTCTGTTCTCGTATCTGACATTGTCCTACCAGCAGGCGTAGTAGCTATTAATCCAGGTACTGACGTTGTAGCTTCAATCATTGCTCAAAAAGAAGAGAAAGAAGAGGAAGCAGCTCCAGTAGACCTATCTGCTATTGAAGTAGAGAAGAAAGGTAAGAAAGAAGAAGAGGGAGGAGAGACTGGTGCTACTGAAGAAGCTAAATAAAATTCTAAAATATGATATAATAAAGACTATGGTAAAAAGAACCATGGTTTTTATTTTTCTGATAAGTTTTCTCGCTTTTCCGAACATATTCGGCTCTTTTCAGGCGTCCGCAGCATTTAATTGCTTGCTTCTTACTGCTTCGTCTCCAGAGACTGACAAGGATCACTGTAAAAAGGAGTTGGCTCAAATAGAGGCAGAGCTCGCTGTCCTTGTGGCTCAACAAAAAGAACAACAAAAGCAGACTGGTACCATCAAGGGTGATGTGGATTATCTGACCAGTCAGATCAGCGCTCTCAAGACCAAGATCAAGGCCAGAGGGCTTGTTATCGCCCAACTCAAGGCGTCCATCAATGAAAAGGTAAATAAGATATCTTCACTGAATGAAAAGATAGACCGAGAGTATGAATCTTTAGCTCAACTTATCCGAAATACCAATGAATTCGATAATGCCAACATGGTGCATTTGATTTTGTCAGATGACGAGATATCTGGTTTTTATTCTGATTTTGAATCCTACATATCTATCAAGAAAGCAGTCCAAGCCTCTGTAGACAGCATTCGCGGAGTAAAGACTGAGACCGAAGAACAGAAACAAGAACTCGAAAAAAAACAGAATGCAGAGCTCGATGCCAAGGTGGACCTAGAAACAACTCAGAAAAAAGTGGCTCTATCTGAAGCAGAGAAGAAAAAGCTCTTAGCTCTGTCAAAAAATAAAGAAGTTGAATATCAAAAGCTTGCAACAGAGAAAAAGGCCAAGGCCGACAAGATCCGTGCGGCTCTTTTTCCACTTCGTGACTCTCAAGCCATACCTTTCGGTACAGCTCTTTTGTATGCGCAAAACGCTCAAAAGAAAACAGGTGTTCGTCCGGCTTTCGTGTTGGCGATACTTCAACAAGAATCAAACATGGGTGCGAACGTGGGCTCTTGTGTGATAACGAACCTGACTACAGGTGAGACCAAGGGTGTAAACAGTGGAACTATTTTCCCAAATGGTATTCATCCGACTCGAGACTTACCACTACTACAAAAGATTGTTAATGGCTTAGGAAAAGATCCACTTACTACCAGAGTTTCATGTCCGCTTGCCGGAGGTGGGTACGGAGGAGCTATGGGTCCGACACAATTCATCCCGTCTACTTGGAATAGTTATGCGACCAAAATCGCTAATACTCTTGGGGTGAGTATTGCCAACCCTTGGGATCCAGAACATGCTATTACTGCTTCCTCTATTTACCTTGGAGAGCTTGGCGCTGGTGCTGGAGGCTTTACTGCCGAGCGTACCGCAGCCCTCAAATACTACGCAGGAGGCAACTGGGCGAAGCCAGCCAATGCATTTTACGGAAACAGTGTTATGGCTAAGGTGGCTACAATACAGGCCAATATAGACTTGCTTTCTCCATAAAACCGTGATAATCTGAATCTTATGAAGAAAGACACACATCCAAAATATGACTTAAAAACAAAGGCCAACTGCGCATGCGGAGCTATCTTTGAAGTTGGTTCTACTATGGGAGATATCAAAATGGAAATCTGCAGTAACTGCCACCCATTCTATACTGGTAACGAAAAGATCATGGACACCGCAGGACGCGTTGACCGATTCAAAAAGCGAGCAGCTAAGACCGCTACTGTTAAGTCTAAAAAATAGAATTTTTCTCCCATGAATCCTGAGGAGATAAAAGAGCTCAAAAAGAATCATCAAACAAGCTACTTAGCAGAAATGTGGGAGAAGCTTTTTCGGCAGGAGACTGAAGTCCGCGAGATGCTGGCTTCTGATGACTCACTGCACGAGATGGCTGGCGAAGAGCTGAAAAGACTGCAAGAAGAAAAGCAGGCCGTAGAGAAACAAATCCAAGATATTCTAGACAAAGAAAAAGAGGAAGAAGAATTCCCTAATGAAGTGGTGCTCGAAGTCCGCGCTGGAGCGGGTGGCGACGAAGCATCTCTTTTTGCTTGGGAGCTTGCTCATATGTACGAGAGACTGACTGAGAATAACAATTGGAGCTGGAAGGTGAATTATGAATCCAAGAGTGACCAAGGAGGATTCAAAGAAGCTAGTTTTGAAATTAAAGGTAAAGATGTTTACAAAATGCTTCGCAATGAAACTGGTGTACACAGAGTGCAGAGAATCCCAGCGACGGAAAAGAACGGCCGAGTTCATACGTCCACAGCATCTGTGGCTATTTTACCGATTCGTAAAAAAGTAAATTTTGTTATAAACCCCGCCGACCTCGAGATGGAATATTCTCGCTCTGGAGGAAAGGGAGGTCAAAACGTGAACAAGGTGGAGACCGCTGTGCGCCTCATCCACAAGCCTACAGGACTAGACGTGCGTTCTACTAATGAACGTAGTCAGATGGCGAACCGCGAGAATGCTTTGAGTATCCTAACTGCCAAGATTCAACAACTTCAAGAAGAGGAAGAAGCCAAGAAATATTCTGGTGAGAGAAAAGGGCAGATAGGTACAGGGGATAGATCAGAAAAAATCCGCACATACAACTTCCCACAAGACCGAGTGACCGACCACCGCATCAAAAAATCTTGGCACAACCTGCCGAAAATCATGGATGGTGAGCTAGGGGATATCATCGAGGCTATTCAATCTGGGTCAGTGGGTGATGAAGCAGACGAGGAGGAATAAGATTTTTGATTGATAATTTAATATTTTATAGTAAAATATATACATTACTATAAATTAAAAATAAAAGTCTATGAAAAAATTTAGTACATCCCTCATCATCCTTATGTTTGTAACCCAAACATTCTATGGATCTACATTCCTAACACCTCACAAAGCAGAAGCCATCTCTGGCTCTTGGACTCAAACTACTTGGACAGGAGGAGAAGGACAAATTGATTGGAGTGATACTACTAAATTTAATTCAGCCACCGGTGAAGATTTGTACTTAGGTGCTGATCTGAAAATGAAGATCAATGCTGATGTGGTTGTTGGACAGGCGGATATGATCTCTGGCACCTTTAACCAAGGAGGCACCGTTGCATCCAATACGCTTTATTCGCAATACGGTATGGCCGTTTGCAATAACAAATTTATAGTTTCGGATTTTGTGAATTATCGTGTACTCATCTACAACACTGTTCCTACCGTAAGCAATGCTTCCGCGGATGTGGTCATCGGTCAACCGAACATGACTTCTGGATTAGCAAATCAAGGAGGGGCGGTTGGGGCGAATACCTTCAATGGTCCAGTCGGGATATTTTGTGTCGGCCCAAAATTAATTATCTCAGACAATGGAAATCATCGCGTACTAATCTTCAATACAATTCCCACCACCAACAATGCATCTGCGGATGTGGTTATAGGCCAAGCTAATATGACCACTGGCTCTCCAAATCAAGGAGGTGCTGTCGGGGCTAATACCCTGAAAAATCCCTTTGGGCTTTTCAGTGATGGCACCAAACTTTTTGTCGCCGATGATTGGAATCATCGTGTACTCATCTACAATACAATTCCTACTGTCGATAATGCTTCTGCTGATGTGGTCATTGGTCAACCGAACATGACTTCAAATTCCATTAACCAAGGAGGTTCACCTGCGGCCAATACATTACATGATGTTAATGGTGTGTATAGTGATGGTACCAAGCTTATTCTTACAAGCAACTCAGGTCATCGAGTACTCATCTACAACACAATCCCAACCACCAACAACGCTTCTGCCGATGTAGTTATCGGTCAACCGGACATGACTACCAACTCTGCCAATCAAGGGGGGAGTGTTGGTGCAAACACACTCCGGTTTCCGCATCCTGTAATGATGTTAGGAAGTCGACTCCTTATTCCTGATCACTCCAACAATCGCGTATTAGTCTATAACAGTATTCCTACGGTCAATAACGCTTCCGCAGATCAAGTTATTGGTCAGCCAAACTTTACTTCCGGAGATATCAACCAAGGAGGTTCTGTTGGGGCAGAAACATTTAAGTATGCCAATTACTTGCTGGTTGATAATTCGCGCTTGTTTGCGAGCGACAACGGCAACAACCGCATCCTCATCTACAACCTAACCCCAACCACCACCAAAGTAACATCATCTGTATACAACGCTGGAGAAGCAGTAAAGTGGGGACCCATCACTTGGACTGCAACCACGTCTGCGTATTCCTCTGTCACCATGGAAGTTTCTACAGATCTAGGATCAACATGGTCACCTGTATCAAATGGTCAAGAAAATATTGGACAATCACAAAGAATACAATATCGTGCCACACTATCAAGTACTAATGGCATAGACTCACCAACTCTATCTGATGTCACTATAAATTATGGTGACATACCTTCCACCACCACCTCAGGCTCTCGTCCTAGCTCTACAGTAGTTAGCTACAACATCCAAACACCAATAACTCCAAACCCAGTAGTAATCATCGACACCACCCCTGCACCAGTTTTACCTCCTGTCATCACTCCCACCACTAACCCATCAGTATGTACCTTCAGTGATACTCTCAAGATCACCTATCGTGGTCCTGGAGTAGCTTGTCTTCAAACTCTACTGAACATAACTCCCAAAGACGGTATCTTTGGACCACAAACCAAAGCAGCAGTTATTCTCTTCCAGACTAGCAAAGGCCTAACCCCTGACGGTATCGCTGGTCCTTTGACTCGTGGAGCTTTGGGGAGGTAGAAGGGTATTATAATTGCTTTTTGTTTCATTCGTGGTATACTCTTTTTGTAGTAGTCTCGTTTAGCGACAAGAACGTCTACGCCGAGCTCTTTGAGAGCAGGCATTATTAAGTAGTTTTTGCCTAATTTTTTTAAAAAATAGGAGAAAGAATAAATGGCTACAAAGCTATACGTAGGGGGATTACCTTACAGTACTCAAGAAGATGCTCTTAAAGAGCTTTTCGCACAAGCAGGAAGTGTTACTTCCGCTGTGATTATCATGGACAAAATGTCCGGTCGTTCCAAAGGTTTTGGATTCGTAGAAATGTCTAACGACGAGGAAGCAGGTAAAGCTGTCTCTATGTTCCACGATCAAGAATTTGAAGGACGCAAACTTACAGTCAACGAAGCTCGCCCTATGGAAGCTCGCCCTCCACGAACAGGTGGAAATGGTGGAGGATACGGTGGTGGCAATGGTGGTTACGGAGGCGCAAGCCGAGGTGGACGCCGAGAATACTAAATCTTATTTAATTTCTCAAAGCAAAAGACTCTCGAAAGAGGGT
>CAZVBK010000009.1:11565-15141 GCA_964625485.1 uncultured Candidatus Saccharibacteria bacterium | reverse complement strand
CCTACCTATCAAAATAAACTTTAAGGTCAAAGAAGCTCCACCAGCTGTGCGTGGAGACACTTCCAAGGGTGGAAACAAAGTCATAACTCTTGAGAACGGCACTACCATCACTGCCCCGATGTTCATCAACGAAGGCGATGTGGTAAGTATAAACACCGAAACTGCTGAATACGTAGAACGAGTAAATAAATAAACTAAACAAAAAAGCTCCCCGTACGGGGAGCTTTTTTGTTTCTTAGTACTATTTTGCTACGAAAGGAAGGAGACCCATGAAGCGTGCGTGCTTTACAGCAGCAGTGAGCTCTCTTTGGTTCTTGGCAGTCACCCCTGTACGCTTGTGGTTCATGATCTTACCGTTTGGGTTCAAGAACTTAGCCAGGATTTCTGTATCCTTATAATCGATGTGTTTTATGTTATTTGCTGAAAAGTAATCTTGTTTCATATAATTTTAATTAAAATGGTATGTCTTCTGGGTTAATATCTTCTTCTGGGTACTCTATTGAGTCCATATCGTCTGGTCCTTGAGCTTTCGGTGCATCTCCTTCTCCTGATCGTGTGCCTGCTCCTGATGTTGCTCCACCTTTTGGTCCAAACTGAGTCCTGTCGGCGACTATCTCGGTGCGGTACTTCTTCTCTCCTGTACCTTTGTCGTCCCAACTCCTAGTCTGTATTCTTCCTTCTACCAGCATTGAACTTCCCTTCTTCATGTACTGTGCTACTGTCTCTGCTTGGCGTCCGAACACTACAACATTGTGATAATCACTAGATTCTTGCTTTGCACCATTTTTGTCTTTCCATACACGATTTGTAGCTAGAGAGAATGAGCAAACTTTGATTCCAGAAGGCAAACTCTTAAGTTCTGGATCGCGAGTAAGATTTCCTATAATTATTGCTTTGTTTAAATACATATGATTTTGCGAATCATGTCGCGTAAGTCCTTTCGGCGCGACGTTCAAAATTAACTAATAACTAGACTGCGATTAGAGCGTCGATTTCTCGATCGATTTCTTCTTTGTTTATTTCTACAGGAGCTTCGTTCTCATCTTTCTTTGCTGGAGTTGGTTTGGTGTGCAACATGTCACGACCTACAAACCTCTTGGCAGCGATAGTGTTCTCCTTTACCGTCTTTAGTATTAGGAATCTTATAACCTTAGGATCAAAATCCAGCTTCTTCTTCATTTCAAGAACCTTGGCAGGAGTCATGTAAAACTTGATCCAACCGAAGTAGGCAGTATTGTGCTTGCTTCGTACGTTCGCAGTAACCTTTAGCATTTCGTAGGCTAGGTTGATCATTTTTGGCATTTCGTCAGAAATAACCTCACCACCAAAACTAGAAACTAGTTCTTTTAGGTCGCCATAGGCAGCTGGGACTTCGTCGGTAGATATAGTAGGTATCAAAAGGTAGCCAAGTTCGTAAACTCTGGTACTTTTGTCGGCAACCTCGGCTGGGCTTGCTTTTTCAACTATATTTTCTACCTCTTTTTCTGTATCTTGCATGGCTTTCATAGTAGCAAAAACCCGTTTAAAATGCAAACATTTGGCCTGTTGAGCCGTTGAGCCGTTGAAAAACCTTTGCTAGCTTATGCCAAAAACTCTCTTGGCATTTGCGACCAGTGTGAGGGCCACTTCGAGCTCGGTCAGGTTTTTGATCTCGGCGATTCTTTTGACTACCTCGCGGACGTACAAAGGCTCGTTTCTCTTGCCTCTATATGGCACGGGTGTTATGTATGGAGAGTCTGTCTCAGACATTATCATCTCAAGTGGTGTTTGTTTTATCACTTCATCATAATCATGAGTAAAGGTGACGACTCCAGTGAAGGACAACGTAAATCCGAAATCAACAAAAGACTTCGCGTCTTCCATACTACCGGCAAAAAAATGCACATCCCCTCTCCTGCCCGGAGGCAAACTCTTGGGGTCTAAATATGTCTTTAGTATATCTAGTGCATCAGCATATGCGTTTTGATTCTTCTCTCCGGGGTTATTCCTTATGTGAAGCATCAACGGTTTGCCGAATTCGTTGGCAAGTTCAATTTGTTTTATGAAATTAATCTTTTGCTTCTCGATAGTTTCTGGTGTGCATCTATAATAGTCTAGTCCGCATTCACCTATGCCCACGACTTTAGGGCTTTTAAGAAGCTGTCGATACGCATCCTTCTCGAACTCTTCGCCCCGAGAAGTGAATTCTTTGCCTCCCTCACCCAGCTCCTTCTCGTCGTGATATGACTCACCGGTATGTATCGGATGCAAGCCCACTATTGCGTATACACCTTCTTTGTATTCATTGGCTATCTCTACGGCCTTGGTGGATGTATCTATCTGAGTGCCTACGTTTATCATCCACACGTCATTCTCCAAAGCTCGGTTTATGACCTCTGCCCTGTCGTCATAGAAAGCACTAAAATTCACATGAGCATGTATGTCTATGTATTTTGGCATAAATTAATCTTTCCTTAAAAATAATGGTTCGGCTGGTTTTTTATTTTCTTTAATTAAAGTTTTTATTTTTTCTGCTGTGTCTGGAAGTATCGGTTCGAGCATTAGAGCTATACGATAAAGCTCCACGACTAAGTCAGTGACTATCTGCTTGCCCTTCGCTTCATCCGTTTTTATAACCTTGAAAGGCACTTCGGTTTGAATCATCAAATCCAAGGCTCCGATTTGTTTCCACACTACCTCTGTGGCCTTTTGTATCTCAAATTGATCAAGAAAATTAAAATACTCTGGGTAAGGAGACGAGTCTGGATTTACGGGTTGGCCCAAATAATTCTCAGCCATGGTCATGATACGACTAGTCAGGTTGCCCAAACCGTTCGCGAGGCCGGCATTGTAAGAATCTTTGAATCTTTCGATCGTGAAAGGACTATCTTCAAAGTTAGAAATTTCTTTAG
Source organism: uncultured Candidatus Saccharibacteria bacterium (assembly GCA_964625485.1). Lineage (GTDB taxonomy): Bacteria > Patescibacteriota > Minisyncoccia > Phycocordibacterales > UBA9973 > UBA9973. The sequence continues at coordinate 12,250 of CAZVBK010000009.1, read as the reverse complement.
CCAAGAAAAACCGGAGTGCATCGGTGCCATATTCCGCCACGATGTCTTTCGGGTCGACGACGTTGCCCAGAGTCTTGGACATCTTTATGCCTTCCCCTGCAGTTATAAAACCATTGACCACGATCTGGTGAGAATTCTCTACTCCGGCAGCCATGAGCATAGCCTGCCACATCGCGGATTGGAATCTGGTATTGTCCTTACCGCAATACTGGGTCGGTGTACCGTTTACCCAATATTTCTCGAAGTCTCCTTCTGTTTTAGGCCCGCCTGCAACGCTATGCGTAGCATTGCGTGCAGGCCAACCCAAAGTTGATATATAGTTAACCAAAGCATCGAACCACACATACATAACATGATCTTCGTCTCCTGGTACAGGTATACCCCAAGGCATTTTGGACTTTAGGCGAGAGATAGAAAAGTCTTGCAACCCCCTTTCCACGAAAGCTTTTATCTCATTAAAACGAAAATCTGGAACTATGAAGGTCGGATTGTTAGCATAAAATTCTAATAGCTTCGGACCGAACTCACTATATTTAAAAAAGTAATTCTCTTCTTCTATTATCTCTAACTTTCTGCCTGGATGAATCGGACATTCCCCGTTCTCGAGCTCAGAGTCGCTTTTTTTGTGCACACACCCCCCCCCCAAAATTGATTAAAAAATTTTGTTGTAGATTTATAACGTGTA
>CAZVBK010000009.1:0-11555 GCA_964625485.1 uncultured Candidatus Saccharibacteria bacterium | reverse complement strand
GCTTTTGGTCTCCTCGCAGCCCACGCAATACTTGGATTCATAATTTTTCTTGTAGATGTATCCGTTGTCGCTGACTCTTTTCCAGAATTCTTGAGCAGCACTTTCATGATGCTCATCGGTAGTACGGATGAAATGCAGCCCCTCGTCCATACCAAACATTTTTACAGAGTCCTTAAAGCGCTCAAAATTTGTATCAGTAAACTCCTGAGGAGTCACCCCCTTCTCTGTCGCCTTTTCGTAAATCTTCATGCCATGCTCGTCGGTGCCGGTATTGAAAAATACATCAAAACCTTGCAGTTTCTTGTAGCGAGCTATAACGTCGGCTCGCACGAACTCGAGAGCATGACCCATATGTAAATCCGCGTTTACATATGGAAGAGTGGTGGTGAGATAAAAACTTTTATTATTTTTTACTTTGTTCATGGATAGTTCTGTTGGAAAGTTTGTGTTTTTCTAAGTCTGATATAAGCTCCATGATGATGACAGCGACAGGAATAGCCAAGATGAATCCCCAGAACCCTCCGAGCTCAAATCCTACCAATACCGCCAAGATAATGATGATCGGAGAAAGCCCAACCACCTTCTCTATGACTAGTGGGGCTAGCAAGAATGATTCGAATTGTTGGATTATCAAATACGCTCCAGTGACCATAAGCGCTCCAGAGACGCCGTTTGAAAGATATGAGAAAGACACGGCCGGAATCAAGGCCACCAATACTCCATAAGGTACTAGCTCCATCATCGCTGCGATAAGAGCAAGCATAAGCGCATACTGTATTCCTAAGAGAGACAATACTAGGTACGTGAGGACCCCGACGATCACAGCCAGGAGCATCTGACCCTTCATCCATAGAGCTATTTTCCTTCGTGAGCGATCCCATAGATCTACTACATAATTCTCATATTGAGCTGGGAATACTATGCGGAGGAAGTTCTCGATACCCTTCTCTTGGATCGAGAAGTAGAAAGATAACAGAACGATAAGCATGAAGTTGAATATTCCGCCGAAGGCTACAGAAAGTGTCTGCACGAAGCCCGCAGACAAGTTGTTGATGAAAGCTTTCGATACAGCCATGAGAGAAGCTAATGAAAAATTGTTGGAGAGCCCTGCTACGACGTCTTTAGCCCCAGAGAATGCATCGTTTTGGAAATACTCTAAGAAATCTACTCCTGGAATACGAGAAGATATGAATGTGGAGAAGCTGTATATTTCTGTTACAAGTAGTGGCGCAAAAAGCCAGAATAAACTGGAGACAATAGCCAAACAAACTACATATAAGATAACAATACCCAACACTCGGCCGATACCTATTTTTCTAAAGTGAGGAACAGCGGACTCTACAAAAGATGCTATGACAATAGAGGTCAAAAGTACCAAAACCAAATCTCTCAAAACCCAAATAAGATATAAGCCTAAAAACAATAACACCGCTCGCACCATGGTGCCAGTCGTTATGGAAATAGAGTTCGAGCTCGTGTCCTTAAACATAAGCATATAATAACACCACTAGGCAGATTTTACCAACAGGCTAGATCTTGAGTATCTTCACGAAACGAGCGGTATCTACGCCTTCTTTGAACGGACCGATAAGTGCCAAGTTTAAAGACTGCTCTTTAAAAATTGCTTTGGCCATCTTTTGTATATCAGCGCTAGTGACCTTGCGGACTTCCTTTGCCTTGTCTTCTGCACTTAAAATTTCTTTCTTCAAGAGCTCCTGTCCTCCGTAGAAGTTGGCAATGTCATCACTAGACTCCAAGGAAAGCTTCATGTTGCCTATCAAACATTCCTTCACTTTATTTAGTTCTTCTTCACTTACCTTTTCATCTTTTAGTTTTTTGCATTCAAGCAGTACCGCCTCGATGACTTCTTCTACTCTCTTGTTGTCCACACCAGCGGAGACCTGGAAAAATCCATGGTCTGTATATGTATCATTGTAAGCCCGTACATAGTACCCTACCCCCATTTCTTCACGGAGCTTTTGGAAAAGTCGAGAACTCATCCCACCACCGAGCACTCCCCCCAATACAGACAAGATAGGATTCTTTTTATGAAATAAATCGTAAGTGCGAAAAGCCAGCACGAAATGAGTCTGGTCTGTTTGTTTGAATTTTATGAGCGCCTCTGCTTTAGCCTGAATATCTTTGGTTTTAAGTTTTGGAAACTTCTTGCTCTTTGGTACTACCCCAAAAACCCTGTTTGCTTCTTTGAGCACATCTTTCTCTGACACAGATCCAGCTACCACGAGCACTGTGGCTTCTGGCACATAATGCTCCTTCTTATACTTCACAAAATCATCTCGCTTCATAGACAAGATATTGCTCTTCTCTCCGGCAATGTTCCAACCCGCTGGCTGGTCTCCATACAAAAGACCCATCAAGAGATCCTGCACGTGCCTGTTCGGCATATCTTCATACATATTAATTTCTTCTATTATCACCCCTTTCTCTTTTTGCATTTCCACTTCGGGAAAAGTGGAATTCAGGTAAACATCGGAGACCACATCGAATATTTTCTTGAAGTGTTTCGCATCGGACTTGGCGTAGTATCCTGTATATTCTTGAGCAGTAAAAGCATTGTACTGGCTGCCTAGAGCATCGAGCTCTTTGGATATGTCGATAGCCTTTGGTCTCTTCTCTGTCCCCTTGAAACACATGTGTTCTAAGAAATGCGAAATTCCATTCACCTCTTTCTTTTCATATTTCGAGCCAGTCTCTACCAACACCAATACTGTCGCGGTAGGATTGTCTTTCATCGGTATAGTAATAACCCTTAGGCCATTCTTTAAAACTTTTTTAGAAACTTTCATTAGTTATTTATTTTCTCAGTGATGTAATTTTTTAAATCCGCTACGGCCACTCTCTCTTGCTCTCCGGTATCTCTATCGCGGACAGTGACCCCTGCATCCTTTTCTATTGTATCGAAATCAATAGTCACACAAAACGGTGTACCTATTTCATCCTGTCTTCTGTATCTCTTGCCCACATTTCCGTTATCATCCCACTCCACACGAACATGCTCTCTCAACATTTCGTATATCTCCCGCGCTTTTGTTACCAATTCAGGTTTATTTTTCAAGAGTGGAAAAACAGCAACCTTGATAGGGGCTAATTTTGGTGAAAGCTTAAGGACGGTCCTAGCCTCTCCGCCAAATTCTTCCTCGACATATGCCTCAGATACAAAAGCCAAGAACATGCGTCCTAGCCCTACTGAGGTTTCTAGTATCCACGGAATATATTTTTCGCCAGTAGTTGGGTCGGTATAGTTTAAATCCGTCCCTGAATGCTTCATGTGTTGGGTAAGATCATAATCCGTTCGATCATGGATACCCTCAAGTTCGTCGAAACCATTTGCTGGAAAAGAATACTCGATATCCCATGCGTCTGCCGCATAAAAAACCAAATTATCATGTTGTTTGAAGCGCAAGTTGTCTGGCTTTATTCCCATTTTTACGTACCAATTGAAGCGATCTTTCTTTATATTTTCGTATGCTTCTTTGTTTTCATTTGGACGCACGAAATATTGAGTATCCGCCTGCTCAAACTCGCGAGTGCGAAAAAGAAAGTTGCGAGGAGATATCTCATTGCGAAAAGCTTTGCCTATTTGGGCAATACCAAAAGGCACTTTTGCACGAGTAGTATCCACAACATTTTTAAAATTAAGATATATACCCTGACATGCTTCGCCTGGCAAATACACAGGATTCTCATTTTTACCAGTAAAGTCACCCATATTAGTTTTTACCAACAGATTAAAGGCACGGACTTCTGTTATATCCCCTGCTCCGAATTTTGGGCATTTTATTTTTGCTTTAATTTCAGAAAACAATTTATTCAGATCAGCTTCAGACATCTTTTCGTCTGCCTTAACTCCTGTCTTCTCGAGTTCTTTGTCGACACGAATACGGGTATTGCATTTTTTGCATTCGGCTAGTGGGTCAGAAAATCCACTCGTATGCCCTGAAGCCTCCCACACACGCGCATCTTTAAACATAGCAGAGTCGAGACCAAAATAATTATCTTTTTTCTGGATATGTTCTTTCCACCATTCAGCCTTTATATTATTCAGAAGTTCAACTCCATAAGGACCGTAGTCATACATTCCCGCCATTCCCCCATAAATCTCTGAGCCCTGAAAAATAAACCCTCGGCGTTTACAAAGTGAGACTATCTTTTCCATCAACTCATTCGTTTCTTTTTTGTTTGTCATAAAATATTTTATTCTTCTACCTTGTCGCCAGTAGGTGGGAAGCTCGGATCATTCATAAGTCTCGTGTCCAAAGCACCTTTGGTGACCTCAACATCAACATTAGCAAAATCGTCATGCCCCGTCAAAACAGCTGAGTTTATAAGATTTGGCGACGAGCCTCTTTGAGAAAGGGATGGAGTAAAACCAATCTGGAAAGAAACCTCTCTGTCGAGACCGCTCACCCCTGCACCTTTCGACAAATTACCCACATCCCATACCACTTCTTTGGTGGTAGCATTATATTTCACATCCTCAATCTTTGGAGAAATACTGCCTACATACCTCACCCAAGCAGGCAAAGTCGTCCTGACCTTGGCTTTGGAAATATTATTGGAGGTATTCGATAAAGACCAAACCACAGTATATGTAGTTTCTTTTTCTACTTTAGGTGGTATAGACCCAGTATTTTTAAATGCTCCAGAGTAATACAATATCTTATTTGCAAAACCGACATCAGAAGAAATTTTTATAATCTTTGATTCTGTACCACTAAGAGTATTAGAACCAAACCCATCGATGGATTGCCTACCACTAATAGCTAAATCCAAATATATAGATGGAGCCACAGAAGGTCCTGCTGTAGGAGAAACCATCGCTGGAGAAAACGAGAAATACAAACTCCCGGACTCGCCAGGGTCTACTTGACTAAATTCTCTGATCGAACTTTTGTCCCATATTATGGTGTCTATTAAAGAATTATAAAACCCCCTATCTGCTGTAATGCTTTGGCGACTCAAGGAATTCCCACCTAGCTTTACTCTGATATCTAAGTCATTGATACTAGTATCTAAGTTATTGGCCCAGCGGACCTCGGCAAATACTTTTTCCTTGGAACCAGCAGAGTATTCTCTTTGATAAGAACCATTTACATACAATCTGGCTTCTATCGAAGGTTTTTCAACAAGCACTACATCCGAAAGAGAGTTAAAAACTACTCCGATAGCAGACTTGTCGTTTTTGGCTTGTGTGCCACTCCAAACTCGAAAAGTTTTTTCTTCGCCATCAGAAACATCAACCATCTTACCCAAGATAGATATCTCTCGTTCCGCTCCGGGAGCAAGGTCCTCAAGCGACCAGACGTTATTGCCGAGAGTGGGTGTCGGAGACGCCGAGATAAATTCAAAACCTAATGGGTAATCTACTTTTAACAAAACCCCTGAAACAACCTTATTGGAATTGAGCGCAGCTTTTATACCCAGAGTCATTTCTTGGTTTGAACTTATTTTATCTGGAGCCGTGAAAGTAAGATCTATTGGTGAGGAATTTATAGATACATCATATGTCTTCTCCTTTGTAAAAATAGAGTTAGATCCCTCTACGCGATACTCGATAGAGATTCTGATGGTACGCAAACTGCCCTGCTCGCCGTAAAGTACGACTTTTATATTTTCATTCCTGACAGCACCGGCTGGGATACTTCCCAAGGACTGGCGAAGTCTTTCAGTATCTTGTGTGGCTTCACCCGAAGAACTCTTTGGGTACTCCACTATCAAATCCACAAGATCAAGAGAAGAATTGTTTCTGTTGGTTATCTCTATAATAAGTGGCAACTCTTCCCCACCAGCAGTAAAGGTATTGCCTTGCACAGATATGTCTATATTGTTGTTCGAAACAGTATTGCCGCCCACGAAAAACATATACGCAGCATAGGAAACTGCAATAAAGAAAAATCCAAGTGAAAATATAAAGAATTTTTTGAAAATAGAGCTGTGCATAAAAGAACTCTCTACTACGGGAGCCGGCTTCTCGTCCTTAGTCCAAGAATCTTGAACAGGTCTTTCGGGGATGGGAGAAAAAACGTTTGGCTGGCGTATCTGCGTGTCGTAATTCTGGCTAAAGAGGCGATCTTTCATCTCCTCTACCCTATTTAACTTATTTTTATCTTCCTCGGACATTAAAACAATTATAACATAAAATTATAGATGGGTTTCTTTCAAGGCCTTGTTTATTTCAGATAATATTTTCATTCGGCTTTTGCTTGCTTCAAAGATAATACCCTCTTCAAAAGGAGACTCTACTAGTAGGTCGAGTGCTTTGTCTTGACCGATGTATCCCAGATTTTTCAAAATCCGGAGAACCATCACCGCTTCGATGTTGCGTAGGTCGTCTACACTTGTAGATTTTTCTAAAACAAATAAACCCTTCAGGGTATCGTGGAACAATGCATCGTTTGGGTCTTCGCCAGCGAGTAACCTCTTGAGCAGTCGGGCAATATTGGAAAACACAGCTAAAGCACCTTTGTTCTTGGTGGTGTCTTCGAGCATGCAAGTCTTGGAAGCGCTAGTCACACGCCAAAAATCCTTACCTTTCACCAGGTCAATCTTAAGATAAGCAAAATCCTGCATGATGTAGCGAAGCTTGGAAGACATCTTGCGCACACCTTGTGCTGATGCATATATCATACCCAAATCTCGAGTAAAAATAGAATAATACTTCCCCGCTTCACCGTAGTTCCGACTTCCTAATATTATCCCCTCTGTGTGATAAATGTGGTGCATTAATAACTTATTTTATCACGAAATGTCGCAGTTCTTCCATTATAGTTTTTATGGATTCGTCGTTTATATCTTCGGGTTTTATTCTGCACTTCGCAAAAATCTCTATCTCTATATCCTTGCCACAATCCACCATTTGCTTGCGCTCCAAGGCGGGCAAAGACCCCTCGACGTTCGCGTACCTTTTTGTGGATTCAGCCTGCCTGTCTTCGTATGACAAGACCCCGTGCGGACTAACTCGAGCATCAGCATAAAACTCTACCTTGAGGAGAAGATTGTCTTCTTTCGCAAACTTACAAACTAGTTTTGGTGTATTACCCCCTGCTATCTCGATAATTTCTTCCGACAATCCTATCTCTCTCAGAATTTTTATATTAGCCAGATGATCATCTTTGCCATATCTTTCAATATAATCATTCTTCACCTCTCTCCAATATTCTATGCCCTGTGGCTCATTGAATTCTGGAAAGACCTCGAGCTGAAGACGCACCATATTGCCCACGTCGTGCAACAAGCAAGAGGCTATCAAAGTATTTTTATCTAAAGGCTCAGTGTAGTTATCAGCAATAAGACTTGCCACTGAAGCGACGCGGAGCATGTGTAGCTGTAGATTCGGCATAACCCGATATTCAGAGTAAATATCCGATATAGTTTTAGGCATTTTGTTTTTGTATTTTTACTTTGAACTCAAGCTCGCCTGCTTTTAGGGTTTCTCCGTCATTTACGGCAAATTCTAATCCTGAAACTGCTACTGCTTTTTTCAGATCTTCTTTAAACTTTTCTATCAAAGCCTGACCGGAGGCACTCGTCTCGAAAACTATTGAGACGCCTTCGTTCGGAGTAAGACCCATAGATTTACGCATGTCTTGAAGTCCACGCACCAGCTCACGATAATCCCCTTCCATTTTTAGCTCGGGAGTTATTTCTGTATCGATAGAAACTTCTTGTTCAAGATTTTTATTCTGGATAACTTCTTTCACGTTTAGCTCTTCACCTATAATAGCTCGCAATCCTGCGGACAAGGCAACCTTGGTGGTAATACTCTTTAGTGGCTGTCTAACTTGGATTTTTAATTTCTGTCTAGCTTCTAGCCCACGACTCACCACATCACGAGTGGTTTTCATTTCCAAAACTATCCTTTCCATTTTTCCTTTATTAAAGACGAATTGAATACTTTTAAGCACGGTTCTCTCTGGCCAAGCACTCAGGTGAACACTAGCCACATCTTGGTCGTTCTTGAGTTTGAGCCACAGATCCTCTGCTGTAAACGGTGCAAGCGGAGCCATGATTTTCGCCAAATTTTTTAGCACATAGTACAGAGTTTGCTTCGCGCCAGCATCCCCATCTTTTATTCTTTCCCTAGAACGACGCAAGTACCAAGTAGAAAGATCACCGATGAAGTCTCTGATGGCGCGAGTAGGCTCGAGGAGTTTATAGCTATCTAAATTTTTAGTACACAGATCCACTAGTTCATCGAACTTGGCTAGAATCCATATGTCCAATATGTTTTTGGATGTTGGTCTCCTGTTTGTCTCCAGGCTTTTATTTCGATACAACTCGTAAAAAGCGAGCACGTTGTATAGCAATCCGAAAACCTGACGGTTGAGCTCGAGAACCGTCTTCTCGTCAAAATTTTTAGACTCACCTGGTTGATTGACCGAATACATCCATAGACGAAGAGTGTCCACGCCGTATTTTGCCATCGCTTCCCATGGGTCGACTATATTGCCGATAGATTTGGACATCTTCTTGCCTTTCGCATCGAGCAAGTGTCCAAGACAGATGACGTTCTTGTAAGCCTTACCACGGCCCATGAGCACTCCTATGGCATGGAGAGTATAGAACCACCCTCGAGTCTGATCTATAGCTTCGCTGATATAGTCGGCTGGATAGCCAGGCCCATCTACCCAATCTTTATTTTCGAAAGGATAATGGTCTTGCGCGAATGGCATCGCTCCAGAGTCAAACCAAACGTCCATAACTTCTTTACTGCGGGCTAGAGTTCCACCGCAATCACAAACAAGAGAAACATTATCTATATAAGGTCGATGTAAATCTATTTCATAATCCTGATTGTGCGGAAGTGGCACAAACTTGTGCTCTTTGTGTAGCGATGCTGTCCTGTTGTCTACTTGATAATTGAACATCCTCAAAGATTTCTTTTTATCCGCACCTTCTATGATGGTCGGAATAAGCTCCACTGCTAGTCCGTGAGATACGATAAGCACGGTCTCATCTTTATGCTTCGCATCTATCTCGTAGAAAAATTCTCCGAATCTGTTCTTGGCATCTTGATAGCTCTCGCCTCCAGGAATCTTGGTATCGAAATCTATCTTTTTGTCTTTTGTGTAATCCCAATACTCCTGCACCGGTCGCATAGAAAAATCTCCGAACTCGAGCTCGCGGATTCTATCGTCAAAAACTATTTTATCTTTCGGGAAACCGAGTGCCTCAGCAACCATGTCCGCAGTCTCTCTGGTACGCAAAAATGGTGAACAATATATGGCATCTATTTTCTTGGTCTCAAGAATTTTCAAAGTTTCTTTGATCTGCCCTTTCCCCTTCTCGGTGACATGGTGCATGTCGCGATTGGAAGAATAAATATTCATGGCGTTATTCTCTGCCTCACCATGGCGCATTACGAAATATTTGTTGTGTGATTGCTTGGTTTTCTTTCTAAGGTCACTCAAACTTCCTATGACCTCCCTCTTACCACACTTGGCGCAATCCCACACTGGAAGCGGAGTGCCCCAATACCTCTCGCGAGAGACCGCCCAGTCTTTGATCTCACGAAGCCATTCGCCAAAACGCCCTTCGCGGGTGTGCTGTGGTTCCCAGTTTATGGTTTTGTTTTCGTTTATTAATTGCTCTTTTATCAACGGACTCGACATTCGGATATACCAAGAATCTCGCGCATAGTAGATGAGCGCGGTTTTGCATCGCCAACAATGCGGATATGAGTGCTGATAGTTTTCTTTATTGAAAAATAAATTCTGCTTTTTTAATTCTTCTATAATGTCCACAGCGAGAGTCGGCTTGCCGTTCTCGTCGGCTTCTTTTACGAATCGGCCAGCAAGGAACCCTGTGCCTTCGATGAATTTACCTTCAGGCGTTACAAGGTGCACCTTAGGTAGGCCTATCTTTGTGCCGAGCACAAAGTCGTCTTGTCCGTACATGACTGCCGTATGCACCACACCAGTACCGTCTTCAGTGGTCACGAAGTCCGCCCCATACACCTTGAATGCTTTCTCTGTGGACTCCCCCTTCTTTTCTATTTGTTCTTTTAGGTATGGGAAAAGTGGTTCGTATTCGAGGCCCAGCAAATCACGACCCTTGAACTTTTCTACTACTTCATAAACATCAGTGATGAGAGCAATCTTGGCTTCAGCAAGGATCCAAAACTCTGGACCAACTTTTATTTTTACATAATCAATATCTTCTCCTACTGCCAGAGCTATGTTGCCAGGTAGTGTCCACGGAGTAGTAGTCCAAGCCAAAATATATGTGCGTCCGCTTGAGGACTTACCACTTTCTGATTTCGGTGAAGATGAAGACGCGATGCTTTCTGGCACGGAACTCAAACGAAACTTGGCATAGATTGACAAGTCTTTTACGTCCTCATACCCTTGGGCAAGTTCGTGCGAAGACAGGGCCGTCCCGCAACGCGGACACCACGGCACGACTTTATAGTCTTTATACAGAAGCCCTTGGTCATTTACTTTTTTTACGATATTCCAAACGGACTCTATGTACTCATTATGATAAGTCACATACGGATTCTCGCGGTCTACCCAATATCCTATGCGCTCGGTAAATTTACTCCACTCACCCACGTGCTCCCAGACACTGTCTCTACACTCGCGATTAAATTTCTCGATACCGTATTCTTCAATAGCTTTTTTAGAGTTAAGTCCAAGCTTCTTTTCTACTTGTAGCTCTACTGGCAGACCATGAGTATCCCATCCGCCTTTTCTACGGACATGATATCCGCGCATGGTTTTGTATCTAGGTATAGCGTCTTTGAAAGCTCGGGCAGCAAGGTGGTGGAGCGCAGGCTTGGCGTTCGCCGTAGGAGGTCCTTCGTAAAATACGAACTCTTTCCTTCCCTGAGATTGGTCTAAAGATTTTTCGAAAATATTTTCCTTACTCCAAAATTCGAGAACTTTTTCTTCTCTCTCGACTGCCTCATTTTTTGTATTATTATTTTCGTTCATATTTATATTAAAATTAGAATTAAAAAAACTCGTCTTCATACAGCAAATAAATGCCATACAAGGACGAGTTTTCTTCCTGCTCCGCACAAAGCTTCGCAGGGCTAACGCGTGGTACCACCTTGGTTGCTTCTCATAAACCTGGGTTCTACTCTTCGGCCCACCAAAGGCGGGTAAATTTCTTCCCAAAGCTTGCCCCGTCAGGCGGGGCGAAGGGGTGATATCCCCTTCAGCGCTTATAACAATACTGTACTACATCTTTAATGGAGATTCAATGCCTAAAAGGCTCAGTCCGTTTTTCATGACTGTCGCAAAAGCTCCCGTTAGAGCAACTTTGTATCCTGACTCTGCGTCGTCTTTGCCAACTATTATAGAATTCGCATAAAAACTATTGAACGCACGAGCAAGGAGAACCAAATAAGTTGCTATGTGGTGAGGCTCAGCTTCCTGCCCAGCACGCACGACGACTTCAGGAAATCTGTACAACATCTTCTCTACTTCTGTCACCTCTGTAGGCACACTAGCAAAATCAGGATTTATGTTCTCTCCCTTGGCCTTTTCTAAAATAGAATTCGCTCGAGCATATGCATACTGTAAGTATGG
>CAZVBK010000008.1:0-18571 GCA_964625485.1 uncultured Candidatus Saccharibacteria bacterium | reverse complement strand
AATCATATGTTTGGACTAGGAACAAAAGAAATAATAATAATCGTTGTAGTTTTGATACTATTGTTTGGTTCAAAGAAGATTCCTGAGCTCACAAAGGGAATAGCAGATGCAATACGCCACCTACTGGGCGCATTCAAGGACGTAGATACCAAAAAGTAATTCGTGCTTTTTGGTATTATATTTTATAAATAAGTTAATTAAAAAATTGCGTCGCGCCAATTTGACTTACGCGACGTGATTCGCAGAATCATATGTTTGGACTAGGAACAAAAGAAATAATAATAATAGCAGTAGTTTTGGTGCTACTTTTCGGCTCAAAGAAGATTCCTGAATTAGCAAAGGATATAGTTCAAGCTTTCAAGAACCTTACTGGTGCTTTTAAGGACAATGACACCACTCCTTCCGACGACAGTAATTCCAAATAGTTTCGCTTTTGGCGATTAATTTGTGAAGATAAATTATTTTAAAAACAAAATAGTTAGTTTTTTATTTAAAACTTGTATGGTTTTGTTTTTTGTTTTTTCTGTCCCTCTGAATGTTTTGGCTATCGAGACTTATATCCCAGGAGATGCCATAACCATAGGCGAGTTTATTTATGATGATGATTATACTCCGACTACGGATGATTGTACCATCTCTATCTTTTCTCCAGCGGGTGCTACTTTGGTAAACGAAGCGACAATGACCGACAACGCCACAGGCTGGCACTATTATGCTTACACAACCCCTCTGACTGAAGGTAAGTATCCTACTTTTATAACTTGTGGGACCCTGATAGGCGGAGATTTGATGAAACTCGATAAGTCTTTCGTATTAAAGAATCCAAATGTTACTGATTCATCTATTGCGAGCTCTGTGTGGGCAAGTGGTAGTAGGACATTGACCACTTTCGGAACACTGGTTTCTGATGTTACCACTTCGGTCTGGGCAAATGGTACTAGAACTTTGACGGCCTTTGGCGCATTGGCTGCTGATGTTTGGAACGGTGCTTATGCGCCGACCAGACAACTCACCACCAAAGACATCGCTGGTGGTGGTTCTTTAGCAACAGAGAGTTATATAGATGCTTCAGAGGCGACTGTGATCACTGAGATAGACGCAAATGAAACTTTGATAAGTGCACTCAACAATATAAGTGCTGCAGATGTGTGGGCTCACGGCACTCGTTCCATAAATTCTGGAACAGTCACTGTCGACACAGCTTCCGTGGATGCCATTTGGGATACGGCATCTTCTGGCTTAACCGCAGTTGGCAGTATTGGTAAAAGAATAGTAGACAATTTAGATACAACAGTTTCTTCTCGTGGAACAAGTAGTCTTACAGCGGGAGATGTTTGGGCGAACGCCACCCGAACACTTTCTACTACGGGCGTAGACGCAGTCACTGCTGGTGTTTGGGCAAACGGTACGAGGACGCTGACAAGTTATGGTAACGATATTACAGCTGCGGATGTGTGGAACGTGCTTTCTTCTTCTCTTGTGACTGTCGGGTCTATCGGTGAGCAAGTGGCTACAAATCTAGATGCCCAGAGTTCAGATATACTGACATCTATCGCGGCGCTCAATGACATATCAGCGGCAGATGTTTGGGCAGCGGGAACTAGGACACTGACTGGCGATGTAAATATTTCTTCTACTTCAGTGGATGCCATATGGGACACGGCTTCTTCCGGGCTAACCGCAGTCGGAAGTGTGGGTAAACAAGTTGTAGATAATTTAGATGCGACAGTTTCATCTCGGGGTACCAGTAATCTAACAGCTGCAGATGTGTGGGCCAACGCCACCAGAACACTTTCTGATTATTCTACCTCTGCGGTAGCCACAGCGGTGTGGGCAAACGGTACAAGAACTTTAACAAATTATGGAAATGATATAACTGCAGACGATGTGTGGAATGTTTTGTCTTCGACACTTACTACCGTGGGTTCTATTGGAGAACAATTGGCTACAAATGTAGATGCGCCGATATCAGACGTTATCGCTGATATTGCCGCACTAAATGACATTTCAGCTAGTGATGTGTGGGCAGCGGGAACCAGAACTCTTACTGGTGATGTAAATATTTCTTCTACTTCAGTGGATGCCATATGGGACACTGCTTCATCTGGGCTTACGGCAGTAGGAAGCGTAGGTAAGCAGGTGGTAGATAATCTTAATGCCACAATATCCTCAAGAGGAACAAGCAATTTGTCTGCAGCCGATGTCTGGGCAAATGCCACTCGAACCCTGTCTGACTATTCTACTTCTGCAGTAGCTACCGCTGTATGGGCGAATGGCACGAGGACACTTTCAAACTATGGTAACGACATAACTGCTGATGATGTGTGGAATGTACTTTCTTCATCTCTAACTACCGTTGGTTCAATCGGAGAACAATTAGCTACGAACGTAGATGGAAGTATCTCAAGTGTTATCACAGAGGTGAATCAAAATGAAACTTTGATAAATGCTTTGAACGATATTTCTGCAGCCGATGTTTGGGCGTATGGAACTAGGTCTACAAATTCTGGAACAGTGGCACTAGACGCAGCCTCTATTACAGCTATTTGGGATAAGGCCACCTCTGCTCTTACGACTTCAGGAAGTATTGGCAAGAAAATCGTAGACAACCTAGATGCGCAAATATCTACTCGTGGTACTAGCAACCTAACCGCTGCCGACGTGTGGGCGAACGCCACCAGAACACTTTCTGATTATTCTACTTCTGCAGTAGCTACCGCCGTGTGGGCAAACGGTACGAGAACCCTGACAAATTATGGTAACGACATTACCGCAGCAGATGTTTGGAATGTTTTGTCTTCATCTTTGACTACAGTAGACTCTATCGGTGAACAAGTGGCCAATAATTTGGATGCGACTGTTTCATCTAGGGCGACAGCGATTGGTGGAAGTTGGGTGGTAAAGATGGGTAACGTAGAAAGAGTGCAAACAGGTCAGGTATACAGAACTAAAGTATTTATATTAGATGGAAGTGCGACTCCGACTGCTCCGTTCGCCACACCTACAGTGACGGTCTACGATGTAGATCGTAATGCGGTGGTGACCAACGTAGCTATGAGCTTGGTCAGTACGGGAGTTTATGAATATACATATACGGTAAACAACAACGCAGCTCAAGGACTATGGGAGACCATAGTATCTACGGAAGTTGAGGCTGGTAAAACCGTGCAGACGAATGATTATTGGGAAGTAGCTGGTTCTCCAGCTCAAGTGTTGATAAATTCTGTTACCGCGACAACCCTAAGTGCGATTTCTGGTAATGTGACTATAACCAACGAAGGTTTGACTGGATATGAATATCAATACGAGTGGTGCGTGGTGACAGACATCAATAACGCTTGTGGTGGAAACGACGATGCCTATCATGCTACAGCTGCAAAATTTATAAATCCAGGAGAAGATTGGAATACAAACCTCACTGCTTCTGTAAGCACAGCAGGCACTTATTATTTTAAATTGGTGGTTTACTTCGGTACTGAAAGTTCTGGAGCCTCAAGAGTATTTACTGCTACTGCTGGCAGTACTCCTCCTGGCGGAGGTGGAGGAGGGGGTGGCGGAGGAACAACAACTTCTACTCCAGTAGCTGGTGGCACTTGTTCAGGTTCTGATTTCAATAAAGATGGATTTGTAAATTCGACAGACTTTTCTATCTTGCTTTATTTCTGGAAGACAACACCTCCTTTCAGTAATCCATGTGTAGATACCAATACTGACAACAAGGTGGACTCAATAGATTTCTCTATAATGCTATTTAATTGGACTAAAAGATAAATAAATATATGAGCGACAAAAACAAACAATCAAACATAACACCCCTAAAAATATTTTACTTTTTCCTATTTTCCTTTTTGGTTTTATTCCCAGCACGGATCTTTGCTGTTGCTGTGACCGCTTCATCTACGAGTGCGGTTTCTGCCGGGGACACTAGTATAATCGATGTTTTTGTAAATACAGAAGGCAAGGTTATTAACTCTGTAGATGGATCTATCGTTTTGTCCGATGAACATCAGGGGAACTTTGAAATAAAGGATATAAGTTTGGTAAATTCTGCTTTCACTATGTGGCCACGTAAGCCGTCCCTTGAGGCTGATCGCAAGATATCTTTCGTCGGTGGCGTTCCACGTGGAGTACAGGGGGATAGGGTTTTGTTGTTTAGAGTTGTGGTGAAAATAAATCAGTCAGGGAATTTCACTATCAAGCCAGATGGAATCCGTGCTTATGTAAACGATGGTTTGGGAACAGCAGTGAATGCAACAAATACAGGGTCAATTATAGCTGTTAGTCCGTCCTCCAAAGGAGAGGCGAAAAATCTTTGGGAAGAGATAATCTCAAACGACAACACCGCCCCAGCACCATTTGAGATAAGTATGGTCTCAGACCCGAATATATATGATAGTAAAAAGTTTATAACTTTTGAAACTACAGACATGGAGTCAGGTATAAGCCATTATGAGGTCAGAGAGGGAGAATACGAGGCGGTCCGTGCTGGTACGAACTATGTACTGATAACACAAGATGAAGATATAGAAATAGTGGTTACAGCATATGACAAGGCTGGGAATTTCCAAGTTGCTGTTTTGAACGAAAAGACTCCGGTAAATTGGACAGGCATACTGGTGGCACTGGCTATAATAATTTCTATTTATCAAATTATCAAGTTGGTTAGAAGCAAGAAAAAGGAAGTTAATGAGGAATAAGTATATAGGTGTATTTTTCTTAGCTATAGTTTTCCTTTTACCACAATTTTCTTTTGCGGCCACTCTTTCTCTGTCTCCTAGTAGTTCTAATGTGAATGTGGGCAACATAGTTTCTATCCGAGTGGTGGTCAATACTGAAGGAGTGGCGGTGAACAACGGAGAGGCCATAATTCAATACCCGACAGATTTGCTGGAGGTTATATCAATATCCAAAAGTTCTTCAATTTTTTCTTTGTGGGTAGAAGAGCCTACTTTCTCTAACGGAAGCGGAAGAATAAGTTTCAATGGAGGTGCTGCTAACCCTGGATTCAATGGCACAAACGGTACCGCTGCATCTATAACTTTTCGAGCCAAAAAGGCAGGAACGGCGTCTGTTATATTTGGTGACAGTGCAGTAAGGAAAAACGATGGGTTGGGCACAAACGTACTGTCTTCCAGAAACCCGGCGACAATAGTGATAGGTGCTACTGCACCTGCGCCAACACCAGAGGTTGCTCCAAGCCCATCCTCTTTGGCTAAGCCCGTAGTAACTTCAAATACGCATCCTGATCAAGGGATTTGGTATAAAGACAACACTGCCTCTTTCAACTGGAAAATCCCGAGTGGGGTTACGTCTCTACAAGCTATTTTAAATAAGACCGCTAACGCTACTCCTTCTATAAACTATGATAGCTCTGTAACTCAGAAGACTTTGAGCGATCTCTCTGATGGAGTTTACTACTTTCATTTGAGATATATCAATAAAGACGGCATGAGCCCGGTCGCTCACTATCAGGTCAACATCGACGCTACTGCACCACTTGCGTTCATTCCTACAATTAGAAAATATGAGGGAGAGAACTTAATAACCTTGGACGCTGAAGATGCGACTTCTGGCATAAGCTACTACACATTAAAGATAGATGATGGTAAGACAATCACTGTAAAGAAAAGCGAGCTTGTGGACGGTGAATATAAACTTCCGGTTGTAAATGCGGGAACTCATGAAGTCACAGCCACTGCTCATGATAAGGCTGGCAATAATGTATCTGGGAGTGTGAGCTTCAGTAGCTCCAATATTTCTATACCTACAGTATCTTTAAATTCTAAAGATATAACCAAAGGGGACTCAGTGATAATTTCTGGTACAACAGATTATCCGAATTCAAAAGTAGAAGTCACTATGGAATTAGGTGGTAAGGTTTTGCGAAAATATGAAGAGAAGACTTTGCAGGACGGAACTTTCTCTTTTGCTACCGACAAGATAAAAAGCACAGGAACGATAAATATTTGGGCGGAGAATGTTTTTGACGAAAATGTCAGAAGCGAGCCTTCTTCGAAAGTGTACCTCAAGGTCAATGAGCCTGAGATAGTCAAAGTTACTTTTGCTTTGTTCTGGCTCATCATATTGATGATTCTGTTGGTCATACTTCTATTTATTACTTACGAGGGTTGGCATAAATTCTTTGGCCTACGTCGCAAGATAGACAAAGAGCTAGAAAAGACAGCGAGCGAGACCCACAAGGCCATGACGCTATTCAAGGAAGAGCTAAACAACCAACTAGAAGTACTTGAGAACGTAAAAGCCGACCGAGCTCTGAACAAAAAAGAACAAGTGATATTTAAAGAGCTTCAAAAGAACGTAGATACTATAGACGAGTTCATCTCCAAGAAACTAAAAAAGATGTAGGGGTTATTGGCTAATATTTAAAATATTGAGTATAATTGTCCTTTATGCCAAAAAAGATCTGGTTTTTGTACTTAACAATATTGATAGATATGATAGGTATTGGGGTATTAATACCTGTTATACCTCAGTTGTTGGGGGAGCCGACATCTCCAGCTTTTTTGCTTCAACCATCCCAACTGCACTGGGGGTTTATCCTCCTTGGAATTCTAACAGCTATATATCCCATGGCGATGTTTTTTACATCACCAATTTTAGGTACATTATCTGATAAATACGGCAGAAGGCCTATATTGTTGTTGTCCATCTTGGGTACCTCTATTGGTTATTTCTTGTTTGCTTTTGCAGTTTTAACTAAAAACCTACCCGTCTTATTTTTTTCTAGATTAGTAGACGGCTTGACTGGAGGTAATATCTCAACAGTACAAGCTTCTATAGCTGATCAGGTGGACACAGAGCATCGCACAAAAGCCTTCGGTTTGATGGGAGCAACATTTGGTATCGGGTTTATTTTAGGCCCATTTTTAGGTGGTAAATTAGCAGATCCACAAATTTTACCTTGGTTTGATGCTTCTGTTCCTTTCTTGTTCGCAGGGATACTTGCTTTAGTTAATTTTCTTTCTATTTATTTCTTCTTCAGCGAAACCAATAAGCACACAGAGAATAGTCGAAAAATAGATGTATTTGGGTCCGTGAAAAATCTGTTCAAGATACATAGATTGAACCATGAAATAAGGTACTTAATGATAGTAACTTTACTTTTCAACGCAGGTTTTGCTTTTTTCTTTTCTTTTTTCAACGTATATCTTACCGATAAGTTTAATTTTAGCGTAGGTCAGATGGGGGACTTCTTTGGCTATATTGGTATTTGGTCTATATTTACTCAGCTTGTTGTTGTGCGGTGGATGGCCAATAAATTCAATCAAGTGAGTGTGGTAAGGGTGGCTCTCCCTGCGATAGCTTTCGTTATGTTTTTGTATTTGTTGCCAAACGAGGCTTGGTGGCTTTTGGTTATTGCACCATTCTTTTCTATTCCCAATGGAATACAAATGGCTAATTTTGGGGCATTAGTTTCAAAAAGAGCTTTGGCTACTCAAAGAGGTGAGACCTTGGGGATTAATGCATCCTTTAGTTCTCTTGGACAAGCCTTACCCCCACTTTTTGCAGGTTTTTTAGCTGTGGTCTTTGGACCTTCTGCTCCGCTCATGATCGCTGGGTTTTTTGTTTTAGCGTCTGCGATTCTTTTCCATATCACCGAAAAAGAGGCCGCAGAGCTGTCCACTGTAGATAATAGGTAGATTTTTTGCTAGTATTCTCATATGTCATTAAGTATAGGAATCGTCGGTCTGCCGAACGTTGGTAAATCAACACTTTTTAATGTTTTAACTAAAAAGAGCGTACCAGCAGAAAATTACCCATTTTGTACTATCGATCCGTCGGTGGGCATTGTCCCTGTGCCAGATCAACGGCTGGGCGGTCTTTCCGAGCTCTCCCATTCAAAAAAGATCATCCCGGCGGTAATAGAATTCGTGGATATTGCTGGCCTTGTGGCTGGAGCTTCAAAAGGGGAAGGTTTGGGCAATAAATTCCTTTCGAACATTCGTGAGGTGGATGCGATACTGCACATGGTCCGAACCTTCCACGATAAGGACGTCATCCATGTCGCAAACCGCGTGGACCCTCTTTCAGATATAGAAATCATAAACCTAGAACTTATTCTTGCCGACCTAGATACTGTAAATAAAAGATTGAACAACATTACTCGTGACGTAAAGAGGGGCGACAAAGAATTTGTAAAAGAAGACGCGGTGTTACGCAAAGTAGAAGCCGTGCTTGCGAACTCCAAACCTGCACACACTTTAGAGCTCGAAGAAGAGGAAAAGAAGATTTTGAAAAGCATGCATTTGCTTTCTGCCAAGCCGGTACTTTATGGACTCAATGTTTCAGCAGCAAACGAGAACATGGTAGATGAAATCATTTCCAAGATAGAAGGCCCTTATGTAAAGATAGATCCAGTGTTTGAGACGGGGCTAGATGACCTGATCAAAGAGAGCTACAAACTTCTTTCCCTGGAAACATTCCTGACTACTGGAGAAGAAGAAACTCGGGCTTGGACCATAAAGGCCGGCAGTACTGCGCCAGTGGCTGGGATGGCAATACATACAGATTTCAAAGATAAATTCATCAGAGCGGAAGTTGTGGCTTACGACAAGCTCATGGAAGCAGGGTCATACGCTAAGGCTCGCGAGAAAGGTTGGGTCCGAACAGAAGGCAAAGAATACATAGTTAAAGACGGGGATGTAATTGAATTTTTGATATGAGTAAAAACCAGATTAAAATTTTTACGGCGAAAGATTGGGGTGATTATGAAATGCTTGATACTGGCGATGGGGAGAAGCTGGAGCGTTTCGGTCCTTACACTTTTGTGCGTCCTTTTGAAGATGCAGTATGGCCGAAAACTTTAAGCAAGAAAGAATGGGATGGCGCGAATGGAAAATTCTGGAGTTCAAAAGCAGGGGCGAAGCCTGGGTGGACACTCGACGAAGACCTAAGACCCAAATGGCACATGACTTACGGGCCTGCCCGCAATGCTTCAGGCACAGCTGATGCAGGCGGGGATGTGAAGTTTTGGTCTGCACCAACACCTTTTAGACACCTGTCATTTTTCCCAGAGCAGGAAAGCCATTGGAATTTTATAACTGAAAAAATATCAAATGCCGGAAGACCTATCAAATTCTTAAACTTATTTGGATACACCGGGGTGGCGAGTTTGTGCGCATTAAGTGCCGGAGCAAGTGTCACTCACGTAGATGCCTCCAGGCAGTCTCTTGATTTAGCAAAAGAAAATGAGGAACTTTCGAAGCTTGAAGGCATGCGGGTGATCGAAGACGACGTCATGAAATTCTTAGACAGGGAAGCCAAGCGAGGGAACAAGTATGATGCCGTGATTATGGATCCACCCAAGTTCGGCCGTGGTCCAAAGGGGGAGACCTGGAAAATAGAAGATAATTTGGCGGGGTTACTCGAAAAAGTACGAAAGGTTTTGAGCGATGATCCTCTTTTTGTTATCCTTACTTCTTATGCAGTAGAGTCATCTTCGCTTTCGCTAGGACACGCATTGGCGAGCTCGATGAAAGGACAGGGTGGAGAGACCGAGCAAGGAGAGCTTTGTATTATAGAAAAATCTACAGGCAGAGAGATATCTCTAGCCAATACTGCCGTCTGGCATAAATAGTTTAGGAGTTGGATTTTGCGTCCTCGACAGCATCTTCCTGAATCTCTTCGACGTCTTCTTGAATTTCGTCCACGTCTTCCTGGATCTCATCAACGTCTTTTTGGATTTCTTCCACATCTTCCTGAATCTCTTCGACATTTTCTTGAATCTCCTCGATGTCCTCAGATACTTCTTCAAGCTCTTCAGCGTGTCTATTCACGGTCATTTGAATAAAGATAGAAAGGTATATTGCTTCGAGTGATACTATGGTTGTAAGTATAAGTAGGATGTCGGCAGCGGCTACTCCAAAAAAGCGCAAGGAGAAAATACCTACGAAAAATGTAGTATGAAGCAATATGGATTGGGGTGAACCAATCCAGTAGGTGAGTTTTTTAGAAAAATCTTCGAATTTTTTGTTCATTTACCTTATTTATTGTGTAATAAAGATATGATATAATACATTTTATGGAAACACAATCAAAAACAAGCGCAAAAGACGTTTTTATAAACCTAGGAGCAATAGTCGCCCTCTATACCTTAGTCGTAAGTTTGGTAAATTTATTGTTTACAGTTATAAATTCTGCTTACCCAAAGATCACGAACTCTTATCAATACATGGGTAGTGCTTCTATCAGCTGGCCGGTAGCCACTTTGATAATATTTTTCCCTATATTTATTTTGTTGATGTGGTTGCTTGAAAAAGATTTCGCAGCGCATCCATCCAAGCAGTCGCACGGTATCCACAAATGGCTAGCTTACCTAACCTTATTTATTTCTGGCATTACAATAGCTGTGGACTTAATCACAGTTTTATATTATTTCATTGATGGACAAGAACTCTCCACAGCCTTTTTACTTAAAGTCTTAGTTCTTCTGGTTATTGCCACAGGATTATTCTCTTATTATCTTTACGATGTTCGAGGGAAACTAACTGGGGATTTAAGAAAGATATACAGAATAGTAGCCGCGGTTATCGTTGTGGCTTCCATTGTTTGGGGGTTTGCTGTATTGGGCTCTCCTCGTACCCAAAGATTGTATAAGTACGACGAACAAAAAGTGTCTGATTTGTCTAACATCCAAAGCGCTATAGAAAACTTCTATTCAACCAAGGGAGTGTTGCCTCAAAACTTACAGGAGGTCCAAGCAATGAGCTACTATATTGAATTAAACGACAAGGAAACCAATAAGCCTTATGAATACCAGAAGACTGGCGATTTGTCTTACCAAGTGTGTGCTGTATTTAACAAAGATTCAAAAGATAGTGCTGCGGGAACACCCAAGTTTACTTACTATGGTGGCATGTCTTGGGAGCATGGTACAGGAGCGCACTGCTTCAATAGAGAAATAAATGCTAATCTGTACACCAAGCCCATGGCCCCAGCAAAGTATTAATTTTGCAACTAGAGCTTATTTTAGGTAAGATGCGTATATGAAGAATTATGACCACAAGAAAATCGAAAAGAAGTGGCAGAATGAGTGGGACAAGAAAAAGCTTTATCAAGCATCCAACAAAAGTAAAAAGCCTAAATACTATTCTCTTGTAGAATTTCCGTATCCATCTGGAGACGGCTTGCATGTGGGCCATCCGAGACCATATATAGGTATGGATGTTATCTCTCGCAAGAAGCGTATGGAGGGTTTCAATGTGCTTTACCCGATAGGTTGGGATGCCTTTGGTCTGCCGACAGAAAATTATGCCATCAAGACAGGACTTGATCCACGGGTGGTTACTAAGAAAAATACAGATAACTTCCGTAAACAAATAAAATCTATCGGTATATCTTTCGACTGGTCTCGTGAAATAAATACTACTGATCCCAAATATTACAAATGGACCCAGTGGCTTTTCTTACAATTCTTACGTCACAAGCTGGCTTACAAGGCCAAGATGAATATCAATTGGTGCCCCAAAGACAAGACTGGGTTAGCCAACGAAGAAGTGGTGGGTGGTGCTTGCGAACGTTGCGGTACCCCAGTAGAAAAACGCGAGAAAGAGCAGTGGATGCTGGCCATTACCAAATACGCTGAGCGACTTGATAAGGATTTAGATGAAGTTGATTATCTACCTCAGATAAAACTGGCCCAGAGGAATTGGATAGGGAGGTCCGAAGGTGCGGAGATAGATTTTGCCGTGAAGGGAAGCAGAGAAAAGATAAAAGTTTTTACCACTCGACCAGACACTATATATGGAGCCACTTATGTCGTGCTTGCGCCAGAGCACCCATTGTTACTTTCTATTTGTACTAAAGATCAGAAGAATTACGTAATAGATTACGTAACAAAAACAAAAAATAAAACAGACATAGAGCGCTTGGACACTGATAAAAATAAAACAGGCGTATTTACCGGCGGGTATGCGGTCAATCCCGCAACTGCTGAAAATATTCCGATATGGGTAGCCGACTATGTGCTGTCTACTTACGGCACAGGGGCGATAATGGCCGTGCCTGCGGATGACGACAGAGATAAAGAGTTTGCACAGAAATTCAATTTGCCTATTGTAGAAAACTATAAAAAGGCGGGGATTGAAGATTTTGGTAAAAAGATTACTAGATTCAAGCTTCGAGATTGGGTGTTTTCTAGACAAAGATATTGGGGAGAGCCTATTCCGGTGATTCATTGTGAGTCTTGCGGTATGGTGCCAGTGCCAGAGAAAGATCTACCGGTGGAACTTCCAAAAGTTAAAAATTATGCCCCCACAGATAGTGGAGAATCCCCACTCGCCAACATAGATAAATGGGTGAACACCAAGTGCCCGCAGTGTAAGGGCAAGGCCAAAAGAGAGACGGATACAATGCCGAACTGGGCGGGAAGTTCCTGGTACTTCTTGCGATACATGGATCCAAAGAACGCGAAAGCTTTCGCAGGCAAGGACGCTCTAAATTATTGGAATCAAATAGACTGGTACAACGGGGGCAATGAGCACACCACACTACACTTACTGTACTCTAGGTTTTGGCATAAATTCCTATTTGATTTAAGGTTGGTGCCTACTAGTGAGCCATACAAGAAACGCACATCACATGGGCTTATATTGGGCGAAGGAGGCATCAAGATGTCTAAATCTTTGGGCAATGTAGTGAATCCGAATGACATAGTAGATAGATTTGGAGCAGATACTTTTCGCTTGTTCATAGTGTTTATGGGTCCGTTTGAGCAAGCTATACCTTGGAATGAGGAGTCTATTGTTGGCTCTCGCAGGTTTCTCGAGAAGGTTTGGCGTTTACAAGAAAAAGTTCAGTTTAAGATATCTTCATCTCCCTCATTAGGTGCGTCGCTAAATCGCACTATCAAAAAAGTGTCCGAAGACATAGAGTCCATGAAGTTCAACACAGCTGTATCAGGAATGATGATGATGGCTACGACTATGGAGAAAGCGGACTATATCGCGGTAGGTGATTATCGGAATTTTTTGAAGTTACTCGCGCCTTTTGCGCCACACATCACAGACGAACTTTGGAAAATTCTTGGCGAGAAAGGATCAATACATCAGGCCTTGTGGCCAAAGTGGGATGAATCTCTTATGCAAGACGAAGAGATTAAAATAGTAATTCAAGTAAACGGCAAGGTTAGGGGAGAAATAAATGTTTCATCTAGTGCCACTGAAGACCAGATCAAAGAAATAGCGCTAGGAGATGTAAATGTCTTAAAGCACCTAAACGGGCTAGCACCCAAAAAGGTTATCTACGTAAAAGGCAGACTTATAAACATTGTTGTGTAGTTTTGCCCATTTGTATATATGGATATTCGTAGTACAATGCCATATATATGTCTAATACCTTTGATAAAGTTTCATTTTGGGCCATATTTTGTGTAGTCGTCCTTTTTCCTATTTTCTTGTTTCCGTTTACGAATATACCTTTCGAAACAGCCAAGGGTTTCTTGCTCGCTTTTGGTATGGCTGTCTCAATCATATTTTGGGCAATTGCTAGATTTACAGAAGGTAAGATTGCCCTACCACGTTCTTTTGTTTTAGTAACAGGATTATTGTTTACTATAGGTGTATTGCTTTCGGCTTATTATTCTTCTCCAAGATCACTATCTTTTTTTGGGGCTATGTTTGATTTTGGCTCAGCTTCGTATCTTACGGTTACGTTTTTATTGATGACCATGTGCGCCATTTTGGTCAGGACACTCAAAAATGCAAAAATAATACTTTTAGGTTTCATATTTTCTTCAACCGTTTTATTTGTTTTTCAGACATTACACATATTTTTCCCAAACGTACTCTCTCTTGGGGTTATGACAGGGAAGACGGACAGTCTAATGGGTTCTTGGAATGCCTTGGGCTTGTTCGCTTCGTTTTTTAGTATATTGGGACTATATATATTGGAATTTTTCAAAATACCCAAAGTGGCCAAGTATGTGCTCTGTCTGTTTATGGTCTTCTCATTGTTTGTGCTTATTGCGGTGAACTTTTATATTGCCTGGGCTTTGTTTGAGGTTTTTGCTCTTATTATTTTTATTTACAAAATATCTTTTTCTTATCACCTTGACCATACCCAAGAAGTCAAAAAATATTTCCCCACTGCCTCTTTTGCTTTCTTTATGTTAGCTTTTCTATTTTTCATTCTAAGCCAGTCTTTGGGAGCGTATGTACCAAAGAAGCTCCAGTTGCAAAATACTGACGCTACGCCGACCTTTAAATCCGACTATGTGGTGGGTCGGGGGGTATTAGCAAATAGTCCAGTATTTGGTGTTGGTCCGAACAAATTCGGTGAAGCTTGGGCGATGCACAGACTATCCTCTACAAACCAAGGTCCGTTTTGGAATAATTATTTTGAATTCGGCAAGGGGGTAGTGTCTACCATAATGGCAACTACTGGCTATGTCGGTATAAGCACGTTGCTCCTCTTTCTTTTAGTGTTGTTTGCTTCAGGTATGAAATCTTTGTTTAATAGCATAAAAGACGGAGCGAATTGGGATGTGGTGATATTTTTCCTCGGATCGGTATTTTTGTTTTCGGCAACAGTGTTTTATTCTACCGGACCAGTTATTTTTGTACTAGCGATGGCTTTTGCTGGGATTTTTGTGGGAGTATCTTTAAACAAAGAAAAAGATATAACTATTGTTTTTTCAAAAAGCCCTAAGAAGAGTTTCTTTTTCCTGTTTTTATTGATGGGCATTATTGTGGCAACAGTTTTCTTCGGATTTAAATACTTGGAAAGATTTGCCTCTGTGCCGTATGTCCGTAATTCGATGATCAATATGTCAGATCCTCTAATCTCGATTCCTGCCGTAGATAAAGCGGTGTCACTTAACCCAAACGATCTTTATTATCGTGCTCAAGCTCAGACTTATGCAGGACACTTCACCCTACTAGCCACAAGAGAAACACCCTTAACCCCAGAAGAAACTACCCTAATGGAAGGATATCTAGATAAAGCAGTAAAATCCGCAATAGCTGCTACTGAGTTTAACGAGACTAGTTATTTGAATTTCCAGTTGTTGGGTTCTGTGTATTTGAATGCAGGGCAGTTGGGAGTACAGGACGCATTTCCTCAAGCCATAGATGCTTATACTAAAGCCTCTTTGCTCAACCCAAGCAGTCCTGGATTAAAGCTATCAATAGCCCGAGCGCATTTCTTTAATGGAAGCGTGGTGGATGCGGGGAACTATACCCAGCAAGCATTGGACCTCAAGCCAGACTACATAGACGCGCTTATCGTCATGTCTCAAGTAAAAAATAATCAGAAAAGCACTACTGAAGCTTTGGCTTACGCAGAGCAAGCTCTCGCTTTGACCGAAGGAGTACTGTTTTCTTTCCCTACAGATCAGACCTCTATAAACAGAAAGAAAGATTTGGTGGAGTATATAGATAATTTAAAAAAGCCGGTAGCTCCAACTAATACAGAAACCAAAAACAAAAAACCGTAATAAAGATGGAGAAAATATTAAGAATTTTTGGTAAAGAATATGGAAGTGTGAACCAAGCCGCTCTGCTCATGGGGTCTTTCACTCTTTTGTCTCAGATACTGGCTTTGTTTAGGGATAGGTTTATAGCGCATTTTATCGGGCCTACGCCAGTGCTCGATGCTTATTATGCTGCATTCCGAATACCAGACCTAATATTTATCTCGATTGCGTCTTTGGCATCCATAACTGTCCTTATCCCATTCCTTTCGGCTCGGATGAATGCCGGAGCAGTGACAGCAGAAGCCCGAAAGTTTATGAACGATATCTTCACCGTTTTCTTTTTTGGGATGGTCCTTGTATCCGTCGGTACATTTTTCTTGATGCCATACTTGGTTTCATTTGTGGCTCCGGGCTTTAGTATGGAGATGCAAGACAAGGTTATAGAGCTCTCTAGAGTAATGCTCTTGTCCCCGATACTTCTCGGACTTTCGAATCTTTTTGGGACAGTTACTCAGCTTTTCCGAAGATTTTTCATATACTCACTTAGTCCTATTTTCTATAACTTAGGAATAATATTTGGTGTAGTTTTCTTGTATCAAGATTTTGGGATTTCGGGTTTGGCTTACGGTGTCGTACTCGGAGCAATGCTTCATTGTGTCATCCAAATGATCTCTGCTTCTTGGTGTGGATTCATGCCCAAACTATCTCTTGATATAAATTGGGCAGATATCAAGAAGGCTGTGTTTATATCTTTACCGAGAACCCTAGGGCTTTCATTAAATAGCATCGCACTTATTTCTATAATATCTTTGGCTTCGTTTCTAAAGGGGGGCTCTATATCAATATTTAATCTGTCTTTCAACTTACAATCTGTGCCTTTGAACATTATCGGTATATCTTATGCCGTAGCGGCTTTTCCGACACTTGTAAAGTCTATATCTATGGGTAGACTAGACGAATTTAAGGACCATTTGCGTGGAGCGGCCAGACAAATAATATTTTGGTCCTTGCCGGTCATGTTCTTGTTCATTGTTCTTCGAGCCCAGATAGTGCGCGTTATACTGGGCTCACCGACATTTTCTTGGGAGAACACCAGACTCGTCGCCGCATCACTTGCCATTTTCTCACTTTCGATAATGGCTCAAGGGCTCATCGCCTTGTTTGCTCGGGCTTATTATGCCGGAGGCAACACCAAGAAGCCTTTGTTTATAAACTTGATCTCATCAGTATCTATAATCATTCTTTCTTCAGTATTTCTTTACGCATTTAAGACTTTTCCATTTTTCCAGAACCTTATCGAGTCAGCACTAAAAGTGGGAGGAATACCGGGAACAGAAATATTGATGCTACCGCTCGCATATTCATGCGGAACTATCATCAACCTCATTCTTATGTCTGTATCAATCAAAAGAGATTTTATGCCGAACGAACCATTTATTACCAAAACATTTTTTGAAAGTCTAAGTGGATCTTTTGCGATGGGACTCGTGGCTTACGTTTGCCTAAATATTCTTTCACCTATTTTCGGTACAGTGACCTTCTGGGGAGTGTTCTTGCAAGGATTTATTTCTGGAATTTTGGGTATTTTCGCTGGAGTTATCGTTTTGTACTTCATGGGAAGCAGGGAACTCAAAGACTTAATGGCAACATTTCATACTAAGTTCTGGAGAGCCAAAGTCATCGCCCCATCCCAAGAAGGGCTTTAAAAATCGCATATATTGTGGTATAGTCGTCTAATGTCGTTTAAGCGAATCTTTTTCTATTATTGGCAGCAAATAAGGAAATATAAATGGTCATTCTATTTGATCATTTTGTTTTATGGATTGGGTGTATTTTGTGCAAACGTTTTACAGCCATTTTTATATAAAAATATAGTTGATATTGTTTCTAGTAATACTGCAAGTTTGGTGCTATTGCCGGAACTTTTGAGCGCGCTTTTTCTCATTGCTGTTAATGTGTTTTCTTACAATGTTTTTTATCGGTCGGGAGATTTCATCATTGTATATTTTCAAGCTAATATAATCAGGGAAATATACAATAGTACATTCGAAAAGTTGTTAAATCATTCATACACTTTTTTCTCAAATAGTTTCTCTGGGGGGTTAGTCGCAAAATCTAAAAGATTTGCCACTTCTTTCGAAAAGATACATGACACAATAAGTATAAATATTTTAGCAATAATCGTCCATCTAGTTGGTGTTTTTGTTGTGTTATTTTTAAACATAAAAATAGTAGCTTTTGTGTTTTTGGCTTGGGTGGTCGTCTATATTTTAATGACGTTGTTCTTTATAAGGATAAAAATAAAGTACGATTTGGACAAAGCTCGGGCTGATTCTAGGGTTACAGGAAATTTTGCTGATGCCGTATCTAACGTTATAAATATAAAAATATTTTCCGGAGCGTCGTCAGAGAAAACTTTATTCCAAGAAATTACTCAAGATGAGTATAAAAAACGACTCATATCTTGGAAATGGTCTAACATTCAAATTGCTACTCAAGGTTTCTTTATGGGCGCGTTGCAGGTGATCACAATATACATACTTATCCAGTTGTGGACCAGAGGCTTGGTTTCTGCCGGCATTGTGGTTATGGTTCAGGCGTATATGATAGGTCTTTTTGATAGACTTTGGAATTTAGGTAGAGACATGACCAAATTATTTGAATCACTCACTGATGCGCAAGAAATGGTCGATATTTTGGACCAAATTCCGGACATACAAGATGTGCAATACCCAGAGGAGTGTAGGATTGCAAACGGGGAAATAAATTTTAACAATGTGGGCTTTGAATATATAGAAAGCCAAGATGTATTTAGAAATTTTAATTTAAAAATTAAACATGGTGAGAAGGTTGGCCTTGTTGGGCATTCTGGATCTGGTAAATCTACTATAGTTAAGATGATTTTGCGTTTCGTAGACATTAAGGAAGGAGAAATTTTAATTGATGGTCAAAATATTTTCAAATTACGACAAGATGACTTACGATCTAAAATTTCGTATGTTCCGCAAGAAGCCGTGTTGTTCCATCGTAATATCAGAGACAACATCGCATATTCGAATCCAGGAGTTACAGAAGAAAAAATAATTGAAGCAGCCAAGAAAGCCCATGCGCACGAATTTATTTCTAAACTTCAGCATG
>CAZVBK010000007.1:6555-19504 GCA_964625485.1 uncultured Candidatus Saccharibacteria bacterium | reverse complement strand
ATATGTTGGAGTTTCGCCATTGCCCGCTTCAAATGGAAGTAATACATAAAAACCACACCTTACGGTGTGGTTTTTATGTTGCAGGACAAAATAAAAACATTTTTTAAATAAATTACACAGAAACATGAAAAACAAAGGAGAAAATAATAAATATTATTTTATTTATTATTTATTTTCTAAAAAGAAAATTTTATTTTTGTAATATTTTTTTATTTATAAAAAAGTTATCCACAGTTTTGTGTAAAAAGTATTGTAAATAATTTTATTATGCGAGATAATTAATATGTTCCCGCAATAATTATTTAAAATATTTTATCGACAAAATATTTTGAGGTCGTTTTATTGCAAACTATTTTAATAATCTAATTAAAAAAATTATGGCAGCAAAAAAGAAAGCAAAGAAGGCTACAAAAAAGAAAGTAGCAAAGAAGGCAAAGAAGACCACCAAGAAGCGAGCGTAGTCTCACTTTGGTCTCCAGAAAAACCCTTACGAAAGTATGGGTTTTTCTTTTTGTCTATTTCCGTCTCTCATAAATATAGGATTTATAATAGGTAAGAATTGTGGTAATATATATGAATATGAGCTTATTTAGCACGATATTTGGAAACAACAGTTCTGGGTTTATCAAGGACGCACAGAAAATAGTGAGTATTATCAACGCCTTAGAGGATTCTGTTTTAGGGCTGACCCCAGCGGATTTCCCAATCAAAACTAGAGAACTAAGAGAAAGGCTAGAAAAAGGCGAAACCACAGACGATATTTTGCCAGAGGCTTTTGCTTTGGTTCGAGAGGCAGCCAAGAGAAACTTGGGTGAAAGACATTACGACGTTCAATTGATCGGAGGCGTCGCACTACACCGAGGAAGAATTTCTGAAATGAAAACTGGTGAAGGTAAGACCTTGGTGGCCACACTGCCAGCGTATTTGAATGCTATAAGTGGAGACGGAGTGCACATAGTCACAGTGAATGATTACCTGGCTCGTCGCGACGCTGTGCTTATGGGTCAAGTGTTTAACTACTTAGGATTATCTGTAAGTGTTATAAATTCTCAGAATGTATCTTATCTTTACGATCCAAAACATAAAGAAGAAGACAAAGAGCGTGACACCGTAGGCGAATACAAGATTGTTTATGATTTCTTGAATCCCTGCACCAGAAAAGAAGCGTACTTGGCAGATATCACATATGGTACGAACCATGAATACGGGTTTGATTATCTTCGAGACAACTTGGCCGTAAGCGTAAATGACCTTGTACAGAGAGGGCATCATTTCGGCATAGTGGACGAGGTGGACTCTATCTTGATAGACGAGGCCCGCACTCCGCTTATTATCTCTTCTGCATCTGGAGACTCTGGAGACTTTTATGTGAAGTTTTACCAAATAGCTAGACAGCTAAAGCGCGATGAGGACTATACCGTAGATGAAAAGCTCCGTGCTATATCTATGACAGACGCAGGTATCACCAAGGCCGAAAGAATGCTGGGGATTGATAATATTTATACTGAAAAAGGTATCAAGTATGTGCACCACTTAGAGACTGCGGTTAAGGCTCAGGCAATATTTGAAAAAGATAAAGACTATGTGGTCAAAGACGGAGAGGTGGTGATAGTGGATCCGTTTACTGGTCGCTTGCAACCAGGGCGTCGCTGGAGCGAAGGAATACACCAAGCCATCGAAGCCAAAGAAGGAGTAAAGATCGAGCAAGAGACTCGTTCGTCTGCATCTATAACTTTCCAGAATTACTTTAGATTTTATAAAAAAATAGGTGGCATGACCGGTACAGCTGAAACTTCTGCCGAGGAGTTCTTGAAAGTGTATGGCTTGGATGTCGTAGTCATACCTACGCATCGACCGGTAATCCGTAAAGACCACCCTGATCTTATTTTCCAAACAGAGCAAGGTAAGTTCAAGGCTATCGCTAAAAAAATAAAAGAGATAAACGAACGTGGCCAACCAGTACTCATAGGTACTATCTCCATCGAGAAGAACGAGCTTCTTTCTGCTTACCTCAAACAAGAAGGGGTGCCTCATACAATATTGAACGCCAAGAACCATGAGAAAGAGGGAGAGATAATAGCCCAAGCCGGCAAGCGCGGAGCCGTGACTATCGCTACCAACATGGCTGGTCGTGGTATCGACATCAAGCTCGGAGGTAACCCAATAGCTAAAGAAGAATACGATTTTGTTAAAGGTGTGGGTGGTTTGTTTGTCCTCGGTACCGAGAGACACGAAGCTCGCCGAATAGACAACCAGCTCCGCGGACGTTCTGGAAGACAGGGTGACCCAGGAGAAACCCAATTCTATGTGTCACTAGAGGATGATCTAATGCGCGTGTTCGGTTCAGAAAAGATAAAGAACATGATGGGAAGATTTGGCATACCTGAAGATGAGCCTATCCAGAATGGTTTGGTTGGTAAGACTTTGGAGAGTGCACAGGCTAAAATCGAAGGTTTTCATTTTGATTCTCGTAAAAATACTCTTGAGTACGACGACGTCATGAACCAGCAACGTAAGTCTATATATAGTAGAAGGCAGAACATGCTTCGCGCGGATAAGGAGGAGATAGAAAAGTTGCTTTTGACTATAGTCGAAGGCAGAGAGAATGGTGAAGCGATAATAAACGAGAAAAGATCCAAGCTAGGCGATGAGCCTTTCCTTGAGACTGTTCGAAGAATAGCTTTGTATGCTACAGATGCTCTATGGATGGAGCACCTAGAAGCTATGGACTATTTGCGTAGTTCGGTGAACTTGCGTGCTTATGGTCAACGCGAACCGATAGTAGAATACAAAAAGGAAGGCTTGATGATGTTCAAGGAGATGGAGCAGGCTTTTAAAGATCAAGTTTTCTCTTTGATTAGCAATATTACTGAACCAGCAAAAGCTGAAGAAGTGAGGGAAGTAAAGCAAACTCTAGTCACGAACTTCTCTGAATCTAATAGTGGCGGAGGTGTTCAAAGCGTAGAGGGCAAACAAGAAGTAGGACGCAATGACCCTTGTCCTTGCGGTAGTGGAAAGAAATATAAAAAATGTCATGGAGCCTAATGAATTAAAATTTGGCACATATAAACACTTCAAAGGAGAACTTTGCACGGTTATTGGTATTGCTAAGAATAGTGAGACAAAGGAAGATATGGTTATATATGAGACTCCGGGCAATGATGTGTCTCAGGTTTGGGTCCGTCCTGTTAGTATGTTTTTAGAGAAGGTTATAGTTAATGGTATGAAAATACAGAGGTTTAAATATATAGGTAAATAAAATGGAGGGCTTAGAACAAAGGCTAAAGACAATAGAAGAGAGGAATATGAAAGTCGACATCGATAAGGCTTGGGAAAGGAGCTTTACCCGTAGGGTTTTACTTGCTTTGTTTACTTACTTGGCTATCAGTTTGTATTTGTATGCCATAGAAGTGTCTGAGCCATGGCTTCACGCCATAGTCCCAGCATTGGGTTTTATGCTTTCCACTCTGACCATGCCATTTTTTAAAAACATGTGGCTAAAATTTATAAAAAATGAAGAAAATCATTAAGAAAATAAAAATAAAATACTGGTATTTGCTAGCTTTAATTGCTCAGTATAGGTACGGAGATCCTTCTAAGAAGCTCAAGGTTATCGGCGTTACAGGAACAAATGGCAAGACCACAACAACTACTTTGCTTTATAGATTGGCCACAGAACTTGGTTATAAAGCTGGGCTTATAGGCACAGTAGAGAATGTTATTGCAGGTGACGTCCGCCCAGCTACACACACCACACCAGACTCAGTAAGTCTTACAAAACTTTTAGCAGAAATGGTAGACAAGGGTTGTGAATATGTATTTATTGAAGTTTCCTCTCACGCTTTGGATCAAAAAAGAGTGAAGCAGGTTACTTTTTCAGGAGCAGTTTTTACCAACCTTACTCACGACCATCTAGACTATCACAAAAGCCTAGAAAAGTATTTCCTAGCTAAGAAAAAACTTTTTGAAATGCTCCCAGCTAAAACTTTTGCTTTATCAAATGCTGATGATGAGCACGGCAGGGAAATAGTGCAGGGTATAAAGGCAATGCCATTTTTATACGGATTCAATAAAGCGGACTTTGAAGGAAAAATAGAAAAAATGGGTTTTGACGGATTAGAGTTAAAGTTTAATGATATCGAAGTAAGGTCAAAGCTGTTGGGTAAATTTAATGCTTACAACCTTTTGGCTGTATGGAGCACGGCTTCGCTGCTGGGTTTTGATATGAGTAAGGTAAATAAAATCCTAGAGACCATAGAGCCACCGCGAGGTAGGTTTGATTATTTTGTTTCTGATACTGGGGTTATGGTGGTAGTGGACTATGCGCATACTCCGGATGCACTCGAGAAAATTTTTAATGCCGTTAGAGACATAAAGGCAGAAGGGTCTAGGATAATCTCTGTGTTTGGTTGTGGAGGAGATAGAGATCCGCTAAAGCGGAGGATAATGGGCAAAATAGGTGCCGAGATGTCAGACATCGCGATATTTACTTCTGACAATCCTCGTTTTGAAGATCCAGATAAAATAATAGCCGAGATGAAGACCGACCTCACTATGGCTATGTCTAAAAAAGTTATAACCATTGCGGACAGGCGAGAGGCCATCAAAGAGTCAGTAAAACTCGCTCAGAAAGGAGACATCATTCTCTGTGCAGGCAAAGGCCACGAAGACTATCAGGACGTAAAAGGCACCAAGCACCACTTCAATGATATTGAAGAATATAAGAAAGCCTTTATTTAGGAAACTTTCGCTCTGCCCAGGCTGGTACTTTTTCTATCAATCCTCCCAGTTCACCGGAAGACATGAGGACCACAAGATCGTTTTCGCACACAGATTTTTCGAGGATTTTAAATGCTTCGTCGGCGTTTTCTACGCCATAGACATTTTCGGTACTTCGGCGCACTTCGTTTAATATATCTTCTAGGCTGGCTTGGTCGTGGCTAGCACTACCGTGTTCTGGCGGTTTCCAGATTATAGTTTCGTTACTATCCGCAAAGATATCTTTATACCACTCTAGGTTGTTTTTGTTTCTCCAAGAAAATGTGTGGGGTTCAAACATAGTGATTATTTTTTTATTAGGGAAGTGAAGCTTTAGGGCGTTGAATACAGTTTTGGCTTTTTCGTAAGAAGACCCGAAACCTTCGTACACCAAGACTTTAGAATTTGTAGTTTTCAGGTCAAGTCTTCTTTTAAGTCCTCCAAAGGACTCCACCACATCTTTCAAATCTTCTAGACTGATAAGGTTTTTCTCTAGCAAGTATGCAGAAACTCCAACAATGTTTTCGATATTGTGGGTGCCGAGAAGTGTGGTCGTGAGTTCGACGATCTTTTCGTTGTTCTTATATAGATCAAACGCACTTCTTTCGCTATATTTTATGTTTTGTGGGTACCAGGTCGCACTGTTATCCATGCCGTAAGTTACGACTTTGGCCTTAGTGTCTTTGAGCACATCTTTTACATTTGGGTTGTTTATTCCGGCTACTATTAGACCGTCTTCGGGTAATAGTGTCACCAGTTTTTTGTATGGCTCGACATAAGATTCTTCTGTGGGGAAAACATTTACATGGTCGTGCTCACAAGAAGTTAGCAATAAATCACGCGGGTTTAAGTATAAAAATTTGGAAGGTCCATTGTAAGCAGGATACTCATCACCCTCAAGAACAAAGTTCTTGTCTGTCCCTACATGAGAGCTGTCGTTGAATCCGACGGGGATAGCTCCAAAGAAATATCCGACGTCCTTACCGCTCTCGATCAGACACCAAGACATCAGGGCTGAGCAAGTGGACTTGCCGTAGCTTCCGGCCACCACTATATTCTCTCGGTCTTTGGTTATATCACCCAATACTTGAGGAAATGATCGGATTTTTTCTTTTTGGGTTAATGCCAGAGCGACTTCTTCGTTGTCTCCGTCATTTAGTTTGGCGTGTTTGCCCATGATTATGATATTTGCATCGTTTGGAATGTTTTCTTTTCTGTACGGTGTCATTATTTCGATTCCGTGCCTTTTAAGGTAAGAAGTAGTGGGCTCGTAAAAACCTTCGTCACTACCTGTCACGATGTAACCCAAATCCCGGAGCATGACAGCCACGGCGCTAACCCCAGCACCGGCGATACCTATGATATGAACTTTTTTATTTGGTTCCATTGGTTTTTCTTGAGTCACCAGTAAAGTAACTCTCTAATAATACACCTTTCATGGGTAAAATTAATTCTCCAAATAAAATATCTTTAGCTGGTTTAAATTTCTCCTGAGATTCCAGAATATCTATGGGGTAAAGGTTAGATTTTTCTGGAAAAACGCCAGTAGTCAGGTTTGCTGTGGGGATATTATCAATATTTAGATCCTTCATAAAAGAAAGCTTACTTAGTTTAGCTTGGTAGACTGGCAAGTATTCTACTTGGGCAAATGATCCAAAACATTTGAATTCGTTTAAGAAGGCAAGTATCAGGAAAGAAAGAACAAGCCCTGGGCACAGCCGACCTTCTTCTAGTTCTTTGACTAGCAGTCCGGCGTTGTTTAAGTCTATTTCTTTGTTCTTACCTATTAGTTTGTCGCCATCCAAATACATATTCTCCATCTTTTCGTATTTACCGTCCATGACTGGAGTATAGAATATCACTTCGTCAGGGAAGGCTTTCGCGAACTCGGTACGAGTTTTCTTATCAAAAAAAAGTTTATGAACTAGGTGGAAACGATCATGCAAGACCTTTGTCAGATAGTTGGCGACTACTTCATTGATATCTATATAAACTAGATTTTTCTTTCCTAAGATTTTTTTCTCAATATGTTCGCATGTATTTAGTGCCCACTTGGTGTAGGACTCACCGATGACAGCTTTTGGTAGGTAGCGAGATATGTCCATTGGCAGTTTTTCCACTACTTCTAAAAGCTTGGGTTGAATGGTACTACGGTACACTAAGCCGTCTTGAAGAGAGCTGGGAAATAAGTTGATGCTTTCAGATTTTTTGTTTATCCGTCCAGGTCGAGATTTGTTGGAGAAGGGGACACCGGAGAACATACCTACGACATAAAAATCTTTTCCGTTATCTTCTACCGCCAAAGAACCTAGCCAGTTGATGCAAAGCATGCGAGGGCTCTCTGTGGCACCGATATGTGGGGCAGTTTGTAAGACGCGTCTTTTTCTGAGAGAGGCTAGTATTTCTTTTTGGTGCAGGTCTGACTTTTCAACTCTTTCGAGTTCTTTGGCGAAAGCTGAGAGCAGTTCTTTCTCTATAGGGTTTTTAGGACGCCAGAAGTTCAGTTCTTTGGAGTAGGCAAGAGCCTTTTTGTCCCAATTATTTTCTATACATTCAGCCAGCTTATATTTTTCTGATTCTTTTAGGGTATTTACTATTTCTAGTATCTTACCTTTGAGGGTTATAGGCATGTGTTTATAGTACTTTCTTTGGTCGGTCTTTGCAAATAGGCCGGTTTTTCAGAGTTCGTGTAAAGTAGTCTCAGCAGGGTCATAATTAGGCAATTTTTAGTCTATATCTGTCAAGCCCATAGTGTTAAAATAACCTTATTTATCAAGCTATTATAGACTTGACGGATAGTAAAATCGTTGTCTAACTATTGACTTTTTATTCTAAATATGCTAGTATATAGATATAACCTTATTTAGTAGGTCTTAAGTTCCTTAAGCCTTATTATATAAAGGTTTTTTTAATTTCAGCCACAGATTTTGCGGGAGGAGAACCGCTACAATATGAAAAACAAAACATTAATTAGGTTTGTAGGGTCATTCATACTTTTACCAGTTATGTCTACGTCGACCTCAGCGACACTTGTGTCCATGAGTGATAAGGTAGAGAATAAGGCAAACGTAGCTCCTACGGTCTTGTCTTCGAAGAAATTAAATATTGAGGCCTATGGTGCGTTAGCTCTTAATCAAGTTTTACCACCAAAGGTTGAAGAATCAACAGAAGCCGAGAAGAAGGCACAAGAACTTCTCGAAACTAAAGCTCTGGCCATTGATACCTATTTTAAAGTTAAGAATATGCCACTGGAAGGTTTCGGCAAGAAGATGGTCATCGAAGCCGAAAAGAATGGTTTGGATTGGCGTCTGGTGGCTGCTATCTCTGTCCGAGAATCTACAGGGGGTAGACATGATTGTATCCGAGTTCCGAACAATGCGTTCGGTTGGGGTTCTTGTAAGATTGGGTTCAAATCAGTCGACGAGGCCATAGAAACTGTAGCTAGAAATCTGGGAGGTAATAACCCAAAGACAGCCCACTACTATGGGAACAAAACTACTTTACAGATCCTGCGTGCGTACAATCCACCTTCTATCGTTCCGAAATATGCTGAGCAGGTGATATCTATCATGGATGCCATGGCTCACCCAGAACTCGGTTTAGTCAGTTCAGACGATAGTGCTTAATTAAAATTATAAAACAAAAATAGCGGACACCTAGTGTCCGCTATTTTTGTTTGTGGTGGGTTTTCCAAAGATCCCAAATGTTTTCTGCCAAGTTCTTTGGTGTACCTTCGAGAGCAAAGTAGTGAAGGTCGATATAGGGCAGAGAATTACATTCAATGATACCCCACTTTTGTTGATCAGGATTCATTGTCGGGTCTCCGATAATCAAGTCAAAGCCTAGCACGGGAGCTTGCATTAACTCTCCTGCTTTCTTAAAAATCTCATGCATTCGAGGATGAACCTCGGGTAGCATTTCACGAGTATAGCCCCCGTACATTCGTCCAGTTTTGGCTGACAGGTTTATGTTTGTGCCCATATCTGGAATGCTTTCTAGGCTATAACCCTCTCTTTCTATGAATTGAAGCAAGTCGCTGTTGATAGTTATATCAGAAAGCCTTTCGTGCCGGTTTTTGTTTTTATCCGTTATTAGATCACGAACTGTTTTTATGCCATCGCCTATAACCATAGGTGGGTCAGCTCGAAAGAAAGCCACTAGGGAATTGTTAATAACAGTGGCCCGATAGACACTACCAGGCAAGTGTTCTTGGATGACCATAGATAGGGTGATCTCTCTGGCTGTGTCGAATGCACGTCGAAGCTCTTTTTCTGTTTTTATGTTTGTTGTGGTGTGGCGACCTCGAGAGCCAGACTTCGGTTTTATAATGACTGGTTTTTGAAGTGTATTGAATGCCATTAAAGCTGAATTGTAGGTAAAGACTTTTTTGGTCTGGGGTATAGGTATTTGGTGCTTGGAAAGCATTTCAAATAGTGTAAATTTGTCGTCCAACCACCTGTAGCCACTTTGGGGAATAGATGGAGGGATTGGTAAGCTTTGGAAGTAGAAAAACTTGTCATTGTTTCCTGGAATGATTGCTCGATATAATTCTATCGGCCTCCCGAATATTCGGATTTGCTCCATAGGAATCCCGCGTTTACGAGCTTCTTCCCAGACCAACTTGGAACGGCCAGTGATAGCTAGGTCGATGTCTTGACTGTAAGAAAAAACATGGAAAAACCCGAAAACTTTGTATATGGATTTTTCTATAAAACTGGAAAGGTCTTCCCAGCGCTTAGAATCAGTGAAAGAGAACACCCTGTCGGTTATTTGGCCTAGGGTTTCTTCCATTAGGCTTAGAAAAATCATTAACTCATGATTTACCTGACTAGTGCCACAAGCGCTACAGTTATTTTTCTTAGTGGTTGTCATAAAAATACAAAAAACCCGAAAAACTACTAGAGAAATTTTTAAGTTTTCTCACGAGAATCTTTCGGGTTTTTTGAAAAGTCTTAGTGTCCTCCAACCATATATTTTAAATATATTAGCTAATAAACTAACAAATCTATTATACACCCCATACAAAAAGCACGCACTGTGGATAAGTGCGTGCTTTTTGTTGTTGTCGTTGTCTTCTATTCTAAGTGAACTAGGGTCATCTTGTGATCCTTTGGTTCGAATAGAGTGATTTGGAAATTATAGTTCTTTCCGAGTTCTAGCTTGGCACGTAGTGCCGCTTCACCACCAAATGTAGAGTTGTGGACAAGTCCAGCTACTCCTTCTTTGATGGATACGAGCGCTCCGTGTTTGTTGTACTTGATGACAACACCTTTTATGATGTCGCCCTTCTTGAGCTTACCTTCGTATTCCTTCCAAGGGTTCTCCTTTAAGGCCTTGATAGAAAGTGAGATTTTACCTTCTTTGATTTCTATAACTTTAGCCTTTACCTTATCGCCAACTTTGAACATTGTGCGAGGGTCTTCTACGAGGCCCCAGTCTAGTTCAGAGATGTGCACTAAGCCTTCTAGTCCGTCTTCAAGCTTTAGGAATACTCCGAAGTCTACAAGTCCAGCCACAGTACAGTCTAGCTCGTCGCCGATAGCATACTTGCTAAGGATTTCTTTCTTTTCTTCAGGGTTGTTGTCCTTTTCAGAGAAGATAAGCTTGCCTTCTTTTGGAAGGGTAGAGATGATCATAACGTTGATCTTCTCACCTACCAGCTTCTTCAATTCTTTTAATATTTTGTCTTTGTCAGAATCTAGTACGCGAGGGTAGTGGTCAGCCTTAAGTTGAGATGCTGGAAGGAATCCTTGGATACCTTGCCATTCCAATATAAGTCCTCCCTTGTTGGCGTCTTTTATTTCTAGGCTTAGGACAGTCTTAGCTTTAATAGCTTTCTCAGCTTCACTCCACATAAGAGCAGCCTTAGCTTCTTTCAAGGATAGTTCTACGTAACCGTCGGCATTTTCAACTTCGACGACTTTCGCTTTGATAAGGTCACCAAGACTTATTTTCTTGATGATGTCCTTGGCGTTGATGAACTCACGTCCATAGATAATACCAGTACCATATGGAGATAGGTCCACGAATACTGAAGATTTCTCTATCAATATAACCGCACCTTCTACCAGAGAGTCTACTTCTGGCTTGGTACCACTTTTATCGACAATACCTTTTAATACTAAATTTTCTTCTACTACTATTTCGTCTTTATTCATTTTAATTAAAAAATCCGCCTAAATAAGCGGATATAAGGCTTAGGTTCTCTTTGGGGCTTGCGCGCCAAGGAGGGTTACCCCAAATCCATGCTTTTAATAAATACATTAAGTTGTCCTTATACACTACTACAAAA
The DNA here is from genome assembly GCA_964625485.1 of uncultured Candidatus Saccharibacteria bacterium. Classification (GTDB taxonomy): domain Bacteria; phylum Patescibacteriota; class Minisyncoccia; order Phycocordibacterales; family UBA9973; genus UBA9973. Next base: position 8,454 of record CAZVBK010000007.1, on the reverse strand, counting down.
CGGGAAAATTGCAAGTAAATGGTCTAGAAACAAAGCGAGCCCGCACCAGATATTCGGTGCGGGCTCATGCCTTAGTGTAGATTGTGGCCGTCAGGGAAGGCGTCCCTGTTTATTGCATGGAGAGCGCGGAAAAGTCGGCCGTCTCCGTCACCCATCCACCTGTTGTCTTCTTGGAGCGTTGCCATGGTATGAAGCCTTGTTTCTAGCACCAAGAGACCATATGGTTCGAGCTCACGAATCATGCGGATCAGTTCATTCGTGGTGTAATCCAGACGGACTCCGTTTATGGTCACATCGGAGAGAAGTAGTTTTTCAATCGGGCTCAACTTGGCTATCACATACTCCGCGAGAGACTGAGCTCTTTCGAGGAGATCTCCTTCGAGGATGAATCTGTTGGACGCGATACTCATGCAGTACCCCTTTTTCGAATGGTTTAAGTTTTACTATCCGAATAAATTTATAGCACGAAAATGTGTTTTAGTCAAACATGAAAAAGCGTGGATTATTCTATCTTTTTAGAATTTTTTTTGGTATTATGACTGTAATGATAATCACATACAACGGATTACAGTTTTTCAAGATTCAGCAGGGAGAAATGGTCCTGGCTTTTAACCCAGTAAGCAAAGAATCAAAATCAGGCATAGTGGCGAAATTCGGAGCTGACATATCTTTTGTAACTACGAACCATCCTGACTACAATGGGCTCGACCAAGTTTCTCACGGAGAGAGAACTCCTTTTGCCATTAAAGGTCCCGGTGACTATGAGGTGAAAGAAATCTTCGTTAAGGGGTCTTTGTCTAATGCGGTATTAGGAGACAAGAAATATGTGAATACTATATATTCTATGACAGTAGACAATATCAATATTGTGTTTTTAGGAGCACTATCAGACACAGACCTCTCCAAAGAAGCCCGTGAAGCCATAGACGGACCAGATATATTGTTCGTTCCCGTAGGAGGTAAGGGCATGCTTGAGCCGAAAGACGCAGCCAAACTAGCGGCCTCTCTTGAGCCAAAACTCATAATCCCTATGAACTACGACGACGCTACACTGAAGGCATTTTTGAAAGAAAGCGGGGCCGAAAAAGCTGAGGTGGTAGAGAAGCTCACACTCAAGCGTAAAGATTTGGAAGGAAAAGAAGGCGAGGTGATAGTATTAAAAGGTGCTTAATTATTTTATTAAATAAAATGAGAGACTTTATATACAAACTAAGACAAAGACCAGTTCACCATAGGAAACATATTTTAAATATTTCTACCTTGGTTGCAATTTTTGTTTTAGGATCACTTTGGATTTATAGTTTAGGAAATACTATATCAAACGTGGAACTAGATAATAAAATGACTGAGAAGGTAAACCCAGCAGGAGCTTTAAGGGCGAATATTGTGGATGGATATAAAAGCATTAGAGATGAGCAGATCCCTGAACCGAAAGCTTCTGAGCTAAGACTGGATGTGCTAGAATAAACCAATATATTTTTAAGACATGGCTAAAAAACCTACAGAAGAAATAATAGAAGAACCTCGCACTGACGGCATCAAAGACGTGGACGTTGTGGCAGAGATGAAAGAATCCTACTTGGCCTACGCCATGTCGGTTATCACTTCTCGTGCGCTTCCGGATGTACGCGATGGTCTCAAGCCTGTGCACCGAAGAATCCTTTACGCCATGCATGAAATGGGGCTCACTTCTTCTGCGCGTTTTCGTAAGTCAGCTGCAGTAGTCGGAGATGTGCTCGGAAAATATCACCCTCACGGAGATACCGCTGTGTATGATTCTATGGTGGGTATGGCTCAGGAGTTTTCTTATCGTTATCCGTTGATATTGGGTCAGGGAAACTTCGGTTCTATCGATGGCGACAATGCGGCCGCGATGCGTTATACCGAGGCCAAAATGTC
>CAZVBK010000007.1:0-6455 GCA_964625485.1 uncultured Candidatus Saccharibacteria bacterium | reverse complement strand
ACCACTGAAGACTTGATGCAATTCATCAAAGGCCCAGATTTTCCGACAGGAGGAATAGCTTATGGTTATAAAGATATGCTCCATGCATATTCTTCTGGCCGTGGTGGAGTGGTGTGTCGCGGTGAAGCAGAGATAGTAGAACAAAAAGATGGAAACTTTTCTATCATTATTACTTCTATTCCTTTCCGAGTAAACAAAGCTAACTTAATAATGGCCATAGCAGAGCTTGTGCAAGAAAAGAAACTTGATGGAATAAAAGGATTGCGAGATGAATCCACCAGAGACATCCGTGTGGTTATCGACCTAAAGAGCAGTGCTCACCCAGAAAAGGTTCTCAACTTTATATACAAAAACACTCAACTTGAATCAAATTTCAATTTTAACATCGTGGCTCTGGTAGATGGTGTACCACAAACTCTATCACTCAAGTCTATTCTTGAACAATTCGTCTTACACAGAAGAGAGGTGGTAAAGAGACGTTCTGAATACGATCTGCGTAGAGCCGAAGACCGAGAGCATATACTTCTTGGTCTAAAGAAGGCGCTAGACAAGATCGACAGAGTTATCACTATCATCCGTGGATCAAAAGATTCGGCTACAGCAAAGGCAAATTTGATAAAAGAATTCAAATTCTCTGATCTGCAGGCGACAGCGATTCTAGAAATGAAGCTGGTCAAGCTCGCCGGTCTTGAGCGTAAGGCCGTAGAGAATGAGCTGGAAGAAAAACAAAAATTCATTAAAGAAATGAAAGAGCTTTTGGCGAATCCAAAGAAGATGTTGAAGGTTATCGCTGAAGAACTCAAAGAAATCAGAGAGAAATATGCCGATGAGAGACGCACTAAGATAGTAAAAGGTGGAGTTAAAGAAATGTCTGATGAGGATTTGATACCTGATAAAGACACCATGCTTGTGCTCACAGCTGGTGGATACGTCAAGCGAACTGATCCGTCTGAATATCGGTCTCAAAAGCGTGGAGGTGTAGGTGTGGTAGACCTCGAAACTAAAGAAGAAGACTTTGTGACTATGCTCGTGTCTGGCTCAACTCACAGCAACCTGCTTTTCTTTACGAATTTGGGTAAGGCTTACCAAATGAAAATGTTTGATATTCCAGAAGGCCGTCGGGCAACCAAAGGTAAGTCGATCATGAACTTCATCTCACTTTCCGGAGAAGAGAAAGTCACATCTATTTTGGCGATGCCAAAGGAGATGAACAAATCTTCCGCTTCGCTTATGCTTGTTACCAAGAATGGTACAGCCAAGAAAATGGCAAGCTCAAGCTTTGCTGATGTGCGCCGAAGTGGAATCATCGCTATAAAGCTCGACAAGGGTGATCAGCTTGCCTCTGCGCTCATAACTGACAAGGGTGACCAGGTAATCCTCGCAACTAGTGATGGACAGTCTATACGCTTTAAAGAGTCTGATATACGCGAAATGGGACGTACAGCAGGTGGTGTACGCGGTATCAAGATATCCAAGACTGACGAGGTTATCGGCGTAGACATAATCAAGAAAGATACGAAAGAGGGAACATTCCTGACAATGAGTGCGAACGGTTTCGGTAAGAAAACAAACCTAAAAGAATATAAAGTTCAGAATCGTGGTGGTTCTGGTATCAAGACTGCTAAAGTTACCAGCAAGACTGGCAAACTGATCGTGGCTAAAGTGATAACTGACGAAGAAGAACTGATAGCTATGTCCAAAAAAGGCCAAGTTATCCGTACTGCCCTCAAAGATATTCCTGAGCTCGGTAGGCAAACTCAGGGTGTGACCATCATGCGTCTTCGCGCAGGGGACGGTATCGCCTCTCTCGCTTGTGCGTAATCTGTTTGTTGATAACTCTGCACTATAGAGATAGGCAGGATTATATTTTCATACTATAATATATAGGTGTTTACTGACCCTGTTAAAAATCTAAAAGCTTTTGGGTTGCAAGAAAATAATATCGTAGCAGACTTGGGCGCTGGAACCGGGTTTTATTCTGTTGCGGCAGCGCGTATGGTGCCGAAGGGTAAAGTGTATGCCGTCGAGGTTCAGAAAGATTTCTTAACGACCGTCGCCAACAAAGCCCGCGAAGCTCACGTAAACAATGTGGAGACACTTTGGGGTGATATAGAAAAGTTGGGCGGGACAAAGCTTCGAGACTCTTTGGTGGATGCAGTCATAATGTCCAATGTGTTGTTCCAAGTTGAACACAAAGATAAATTTTTAGATGAAACCAAAAGAATCCTTAAAAGAGGTGGCCGAGTATTACTCATAGACTGGACCGCCGGAGTTTCGGTCATGGGCCCCAACGCTCGTGAGTTCATACCTAAAAATACAGCAAAAGAGATGTTGGAAAAGAAAGGTTTTGCATTTGAAAGAGAGATAGACGGTGGGGTGCAACATTATGGTATGATATTTAAAAAGGGGTAGCTTTAGTAAAACCATGAAAGGATATTTTCAAGTAATAATTTTAGTCGTATTTCTTATAGCCGCTGTTTTCGGCGTGCTTGTTTTTTCTGGAGTTATCCCGATAGGTAAGGACAAGAGTTCGGGAGGTCTGGGTACTGTGGTCTTGTGGGGTACTGTCAGTCAGGCTGCAGTGAATTCTATTTTAGATGAGTTCAATAATTTCAATAAAACATTTTCTGTTCAATACGTAGAAAAGAAACCGGAGAGTTTTGACAAAGATTTACTAGAAGCCCTAGCTTCTGGAAAAGGCCCTGATATGTTTTTTATGCCTGAGGATTTGGTTTTTAGTTATCAGAATAAAATATTTACTATTCCATATCAGAGTTATTCTGAAGCAACTTTTAAGGGCACATTTGTTGGGGCAGGAGAGGTTTTTATGAATTCTAGGGGAGTGATGGCTTTTCCGGTAGCAGTAGACCCGATGGTTATGTACTACAACCGCAGTATGCTCGATGCAAATGGCATAGTGTATCCTCCGACTCACTGGGATCAGTTTGAGGATTTAGTCCCCAAGCTTACAGTTAAAGACGATGCAAATAAGATAAGCAAGAGTGCGGTGGCTTTGGGTCAATTCAATAATGTAAATTACGCAAAGAATATCCTAGCTACGATGTTCATGCAAACTGGCAATCCGATAGTTTCTGAGAAAGGAGGTATCTATTCATCAATAATGGATAAATTTACCCCAGAACTTAGTCTTGGAAAAGTTTTGGAATTCTATACAGATTTCGCTAACCCCCTAAAGAGTGTGTATTCATGGAACAGGTCATTGCCTCAAGCCAGAGACTCCTTTAGTTCTGAAAACTTAGCTTTTTACTTTGGTTATGCAAGTGAGCTCAAGTCTTTGATAAATAGGAATCCTAACCAAAATTTCCTAGCGACCCAGATGCCTCAATTACGTGGGACTACAGGCAAACTCACCAATGCTCATGTTTTAGGGATTGCCATATCTTCAGCTTCTAAGAATTTCAATACAGCCCTGACTGCGGCGAGTTTGATGGCCACAGGAGACTTTGCAGTTAGGTTTGCTCCAGCGCTGGGTATGGTGCCAGCTCGCAGGGATGTGATAGCTAGCGTACCTGCAGATTCTTTCTCGTCTACATTCTATGCTTCAGCGCTTTACGGCAGAGCATGGGTGGATCCTTCCGCAGAGGACACTAATGACATTTTTAGAGTAATGATAGAGAAAGTGTTGTCGAACAACCTTTCCTTTGATGACGCGGTAAGAGACGCCAGTGTAAAAACCAGTTTGCTTTTGATTAAATAAATTATTTATGAAAAAAATATTTCAAAAATTAATACCAGCCCTAGTGTTTTTGGTACTGGTAGTTCCTGCAGTTGCGTTGGCTCAAGCTAGTATCCCAGCGCCTAGTAATGGAGGCCTGATACCTTGTGGTCGAATTTCGGCGGGTCAACAGAACTGCACCTTTGATGATCTCATCAAACTCATCAACAACTTGGTTAATTTTATTTTGGTCTATATATCTGTACCCATAGCGGCTATCATGTTCGCTTATGCCGGTATATTGCTTATATTCAGCGGTGACAATGAGCACTCCAGGTCAGAAGCTAAGAGTATTTTTTTCAATGCAGTTATTGGTCTGGTTTTTATCGCGGGTTCATGGCTCATCATTCATGCTGTTTTGGCTATACTAGGATACACTGATGCCTCTTGGCTTGGTTTTTAATATGAAGTATAATTTGCATATGAAATTTTTAAAAAATAAAGGAGCTGTAATTATCGCTATCATTTTTTTCTTTCCGAGTTATATTTTCGCTCAACCTAGTATTCCAGCTACATCTCCAATAACTAAAATAAACAACCCTTTGGCAGGAAGTGGAATAAATACGATTAATGACTTTATAAAAGTCTTACTAGAAGGAGCTCTCAAGATAGGTATCCCGCTTATCGCTTTAGCTATCATTTATTCAGGATTTTTGTTTGTGAAAGCTCAAGGAAACAGCGAGGAGATAAGTAAGGCCAAAAATGCTTTGCTATATACAGTCATAGGAGCTGCTGTGCTCCTAGGTTCTTGGGCAATAGCACAACTTATAACAGAGACAGTATTACAAATAAAATAATCACAATATGAAAAAAATATTTAAATTGCTGGGGGTATTTTCTATAATAGCTTTATTGCCAGCAATTGCTTTTGCGCAGATAACTCTCATTACCCCACCTTCTGATGTGTGTCCGCCGACTGGAGTGCAGATGTGGATATGTAAAGTCCATGAGATATTGAACAGTATTGTGCCTGTGCTTTTGGCACTAGGAGTTGTCTACTTTGTTTGGGGTATACTCAGGTTTGTCATTGCCGATGGCGAAGAGGCCAAGACTAAGGGCAGGGACCACATGATTTTTGGGATTATTGGGCTTACGATGATCATCGGATTTTGGGGATTGGTTGAAGTTTTGGTTACGACTTTTGACCTAGGTGGTAAGTCTGCACCAACCCTAGCTCCACTGACGACATCTGGACCAAGTTGTACTTTGCAAGGTAATCCGAAGTTTCAAGATTTGCTTTGTTATATAACCAATATCATTAACGATGCGGTTATACCCCTTATCTTTGCAGTGGCTGTAGTCATGTTTATATGGGGTGTTTTGCAGTACGTCATACAAGACAGTGAGGAAGCCAAGACTAAGGGAAAGGATTTTATGATTTGGGGAATTATTGGTTTGACTGTCATGGTGTCTATCTGGGGATTGGTGAGTATCTTGGCCACGACTTTTGGGGTTATAAACACGAGTGTTCTTCCACAGGTAAAGCCCTAATTGACTTCACGTTTTAAAACCTTGTGTTATACTTATAAGGTGATTATTAATAGTTTATTATAAGGTCGCGTTTATTATTTAAGTGTGTTGAGGAAAATCATTATGAAAAAGAAATTAGGTTTGATATTAGCGGTGCTTGCTTTGGTTGTATTACCTATGGCAGCTTTCGCTCAAGTAAGCACAGTAGGTGCTACTTCTACTGGTTGTAATACTCAGACTCTAGGGGGATGGCTATGTACAATAGGAAGTTTGTTGAACAAAGTTGTTCCTGTGCTTATAGCACTTGGAGTTGTGTACTTTGTTTGGGGGGTTATTTCTTTCGTTATTGCTGACGACGAAGAGGCTAAGACGAAAGGTAAGGATCGTATAATCTGGGGTATTATAGGACTTGCAGTTATCATAGGTATGTGGGGTCTTGTAGCTGTACTTCGAAATACTTTCGGTATAAACAATACTCAAATCATAGAGCTTCCTACTATCCCAGTAGTCCTACCTTAAGTTTAAATTAAATGGCATTTTTACTTCTACTACTGATTCCTAATTTTGCATTTGCGAGCTTAGATACTATAATCGCAAGTACAAATAGGCTTATCATACAGCCTCTTATAAACTTCCTTTTTGCTTTAGCTGTATTGTTCTTTCTTTATGGAGTAGTTCAATTCTTCGTAAACCAAGAAAATGAAGAAAAGCGAACAGAGGGTAAGAAGCATATGGTCTGGGGGATAGTGGGTATCACTATAATGATGGCAGTGTGGGGGATTCTGGCTATGGTGTTGAACACATTCAATATCCAAGGCGTAGATCTACCTAACAATAAAGTGGATTTACCACCTTATAACCCTTCACTTCCTCAATTAAAAAGTGGTAGTACTCCTTAAAGAAAAGAAATAAAAATTGTCGCACCAAAAGAAAGCAGGCCCGCCGGATGATATCCGTCGGGCCTGTTGCCTTTTTGCGCTGACCAGGCGCGATGTTGGGTCTATGGTTGTTTGAGATATATGTTCACGACCCGGTAAATCCGGACGCGAACCGTTTTGCTGGAGTCCAAGGACTCGAAGCAAATCGGTTTCCCTGGTGTCCTCTGGAGAAATGTACCCTCCAGATTATCACCCTTTCCTAGATAGCGGATACTTCTGCTATCTCCACCAGAATCGTAGAGGATTCTGATTGAGTCTCCCTCGGTCTCGAATGAGGCCGAGTACTCCATCTGATCGCAAAACGGTGTCTT
>CAZVBK010000006.1:10061-23845 GCA_964625485.1 uncultured Candidatus Saccharibacteria bacterium | reverse complement strand
TTTTTGAAAATAATGTTCGTGAATTATCCTTAAATAGTTTTGAGGTTAAAAAATCAGGTACTTTGTTTAATGATGAGGGTGGCGTCGAAGATTGGGTAGAGAAGTTGAAAAGCTGGCTTGTTTCTTCGCAAGAGCTGACCCTGTATCCGCTTATTCAGTTTGTAGGCGATGAGCTTCTGCTTAAGACTGCCGAAGACCATGAGACCTTGGTTTACAGGGTGGAGATAATCAGGACACTTCTTCATTTGGCTCTATCCGCGATAGAGAAAAACCCGAAAATAAAACTAGGAGAGTTTTTGGAATTCATGGATAGGCTTGATTCATATGGAGAGAATATCCCTCTTTCAGTTTTCGGCAAAAATGAGGGTGTAAAAGTTTTGACTCTGCATTCTTCAAAGGGTCTTGAATTCGAATATGTTTGGATAGCCCACATGGATGAAAGGTCTTTATCTTCTCATAAAAGACAAGGATTCACTCTCCCTGAAAAAATATCACAGAAGGTATCTGAAAAAGACGAAGAAGTTTTAAAGAGGCAGTTGTATGTAGCCATCACCCGCGCCAAGAGATACTGCACTATTTCTTATGCTCTCAATTCTTATACCGGTGGTGCGCAAGAGATTGCCAGCGTTGTGGCGGATCTGGTGAATGTCCTTCCGACGGACTATTTAGAAAGACAAACAAGCGAAGAGACAGAGAAATTAATACTAGAACATAGCCCTCAAGAATATATAGGCAGGAGAAAACAAGAGAGTGTTCCTTTTGGAGCTAAAGAATTGATAAGCCTTGTTTCTAAAGAATACCAAGACCGTAAAGTTTCGGTGTCACTCCTAAACAACTTTTTCGAATGTCCGTGGAAATGGTATTTCAGGAATTTATTGCAATTACCAGAAGCAAAGTCGAAGAGCTTGGAGTTCGGTAATGCAGTTCATGCTTCGATAGATAACATCCTGAAATCAAAGGAAGCTCCGAATAAAAAAGAAATCGAGGCTATCGTAGCAAGAGAAGCGCTCAAGATGGACTATGGAGACGATACTGCCTTCCTACACAACAAAAAAGAAATACTTAACCTGGTTTCTAAGTGGGTGGAAAAAAGATTTACCGAGATATCGTTAACCAGAGAAAATGAAAAGAGTGTCGCGTTAAAAGATGATCGTTTCCCGCACCTAAATATTTACGGCAAGATAGACATGGTGGAGTATTTAAATAGTCCATCGATAGAAATAAGAGAGGTCAGAGTCACAGACTTCAAGACGGGGAGCGTGCGCAAGAAGACAGAGATAGAAAAGATGGACGATACTGGACGGATGAGTTCGTATCTGCGACAGCTGGCGATGTATTCTTATTTGCTTGAGCAGAATTCAAAAACTAAAATAAATGTGGTTGAGAGTAGGCTTGAGTTTTTGGAGGCAGGGAGCACCAAAGAATCTTTCTTCGACAGAGTGGTAACACCTGAAGAAATAATGCTTCTGGTGCAAGACATAAAAGACTATGACAATTATTTAAAAGAGGGGACTTGGATTGACCTGCCTTGTAATTTTAATTCTTATGGCAAGAACACCGAGTGTGAATATTGCAAAATGGCGAGAATATATAAATCTTCTTAGTTTACATAGGCCCGTTGTCGAGTAAGCTAAGATAAAAGCCGAATACTAGGCAAATAGATATAAGTATATAAAGCGCTTGGTAAATCCTGGTCATTTGTAACAGTCTATCAGAATCTTGTTATTTTGTCTTTTTGATTATAAGATACCCTTATGTTTAAGAAGGTCAATCTAAAGTCGAGAGAGGAGCTACTCCGCGATATCGAAAACGAGTCGTTTAAAAGACGCACTGTGTCTTTTTATAGGTATGTCAAAATAGCTGACCCAAAGTCTATGCGGGATTTTCTTTTCGATAATTTTACAAGTCTTAATTGTCTGGGTCGTGTATATGTGGCGCACGAGGGCATAAATGCTCAGATGAATGTGCCAGAGCACAATTGGGAAAAGTTCGACGCGTTTATGCAAAGCACTAAAGAGTTTAATGGTGTGCCTTACAAACTGGCCGTGGAAGAAAAAGGCAAATCTAGTTTTTTGAAATTGATCGTGAAGGTCCGCCAGAAAATAGTGGCTGATGGTTTAGACGACGCTACTTTTGATCCGGGTAATACCGGAGAGTATGCACTGGCGGAAGATGTAAATGAGATGATTGATCGTGGGGTGACCGTGATAGACATGCGCAACCTGTACGAGGCAGCCATAGGGCATTTTGAAAAAGCGAAGATCATGAACGTAGATACTTTCCGGGAACAATTAGCCAAGGTCCACGATATGTTTAAAGACAAGAAAGATGAAGAAGTCCTTTTGTATTGTACTGGAGGTATCCGTTGCGAGAAGGCTTCGGCTTGGATGAAGCACAATGGTTTTAAGAATGTAAAACATATCAAGGGTGGCATTATCGAGTATGCTCACCGCGTGAAAGAGCAAGGCTTGCAGAATAAATTCCGCGGTAAGAACTTTGTCTTTGATGAAAGACTGGGAGAGAAGATAGGGGATGAGATTATTGCTAGTTGTCAGGTGTGTGAAAAAACCAAATGCGATGACTATATTCACTGTAAGAATAAATCTTGTCATGTGCTATTTATATGTTGCAAGAATTGCGAGAAAAAACTGAAAGGATATTGCGGTAAGATTTGTATGATTTGTGATAAGTTTCCGAGAAAGATCAATCAATTCATCGTCGGACCAGATAAACAAAAGCACGAGAAGCAGTACAAGAAAAACTATAAAAGGCTTAAAGAATACAAGTAAAATATAGATTTTGACCCTTCTTTGTGATATATTCGAGGTATGAATAAACGAGGTACCGAGCATCCGCTTTCTCAGTTGGCCAACCAGGCATATGGTGTTTTCGCTGAACTTGGATTCGAGATAGCTACGGGCCCAGAGCTTGAGAGTGAGTGGTACAACTTCGATGTTTTAAATGTCCCGAAAGACCATCCGGCACGAGATATGCAAGACACTTTTTGGATTAAGGATCGCAAGGATTCTGTTTTGCGTACCCACACTACTAGTGTCACAGCGAGAGCAGCAGAACAAGCGGGTAAGGAGGGCCGAATACCCGTAGCTTTTATTTCTATCGGGAAAGTTTTCCGCAATGAGGCTACTGACATAACTCATGAAATGCAGTTTTATCAAATAGATGGCACGATGGTAGGAGAAAATATTTCTATCGCAGATTTAAAAGGAGTTCTAACTCACTTTTACAAAAAGATGTTGGGGGAGGAGGTGGAGATAGAATTTCGCCCAAGCTTTTTCCCTTTTACTGAACCATCGCTTGAAGTTTTCGCCAAGTTCAAAGGCAAGTGGCTAGAGATGATGGGGGCTGGAATGCTTCACCCGAATGTTATAAGGAATATCGGACTAGATCCTGCTAAGGTTCAGGGTTTTGCTTTTGGCGGCGGGCTTGATCGTATCGGCATGATTAAGTGGCAAGTTCCAGACGTTAGACTGTTTTACCAAGGAGATTTGCGTCTTAATCAATTTTAAAAAATAGAATGAAAATATCTTACAATTGGCTAAAGTGGTATATACCTGACGCACAGGAAGCGCAAAAGCTCGCTGATGTTTTTACTTATCATCTTGCAGAAGTGGAAAGTGTGGATGCACTTGGAGAAGATTTTATTTTTGATGTAAAAATTTTACCAAACCGGGCGCATGACTTACTAAGCCACCAAGGCATGGCTCGGGAGATTGCTTCATTGCTCAATATAAAATTTAATGACCCCACAGAGCTTTATAAAATACCTGAGTCAAAGCCAACGAGTCTCTCTATAAAAATTGAGAGTGATAAATGTCGCAGGTATATGGGCCGGATTATTCGTGGGGTGAAGGTCGGTCCTTCGCCTGAGTGGGTGGTGAAACACCTCGAGTCTATAGGTCAGCGTAGTATAAACAACATGGTAGATGCGGCCAACATCGTCATGTACGACTGTGGCCAGCCTACCCATGTATTTGATTTAAATAAACTAAAAGGAGGGATAACTGTCCGCCAGGCTCTTGCTGGGGAGACCATGACCACTCTTGATAACAAAGAGTGTGCTTTCAAGGATACGGATCTGGTGATAGCGGATGATGAAAGGGTCCTAGCAGTCGCGGGGGTGAAGGGTGGCAAGTTCGCTGAGGTGGATGAGAACACTACCGATATTGTGCTTGAGGTGGCGAACTTCGACCCGACTTCTGTACGCAAAACGGCAGGGAGGCTCAACATCTTTACTGACGCCAAGAAAAGATTCGAAAATGATTTATCTCCCGAGCTTGGCGCGTATGCTATGCGAGAATTTACGGCTACTATTTTAGAAATGTGTCCGGATGCAGTTTTTGAGGATATTGTAGATCTGTATCCAAATAAACAAAAAGAACAGAAGCTCGTTTTCCGTACAGAAAAAATAAAAAGCATTTTAGGCATAGACTTAACTGCAAATGATATAGCCGAAGTATTAAAGAGATACAATTTTACTTATACAGAAGAAGCTAGGGTTTTTGAGGTCACAGTGCCACCAATGCGTTTGGATTTGAACATCGAAGAAGACATGGCCGAAGAAATAGGTAGAATTCTTGGATACGACAAAGTTAAGGGCACACTTCCTAAGATTGATTTCAAACCAAAATCTAATGAACTGTACGCCCGGATTTGTTTTGCCCGGGAAAAATTGCTGAGTGAAGGATATTCCGAGATAATGACTACGAGCTTTAGTAATAAGGGAGAAGTCGGCGTGCTTGCTTCTGCTTCGGACAAGAATTTCTTGCGAACCAATCTCACTGATGGATTTAAAGAAAGCATGAAGTTGAACCTTTCCAATATGGCGCTGCTGGGACTTGCCGAAGTAAAACTTTTCGAAATAGGAACTGTATTTTTAAAAGACATGGAAGAAATGAGAGTGGTTTATGGAAATAAAAAAGAAATCAAAGAAGTTACCTTAATTGAATTTTGCGGGGGGCTTGATACGCAAATGTTTTCTTCAGGTCCTCGGTTAGGGCACGAGTACGTGTCGCCAGACCGTGAAGAAAACATTTCCGTATCCTCAGACCATGCAGAAAGCGCTTCTGGGCTTTTCCATGCTTGGTCTCCGTTTCCATTTATTGCTCGAGATGTGGCTGTGTGGGTGCCTGAGGGTGTGGAGAGTGGAGATGTCCAAACTCTAATAAAAGAAAATGCTGGAAATCTGGTGGTCCGGGGACCAGAGCTTTTTGATGAATTCAAAAAAGACGGCAAAGTGTCTTACGCTTTCCGTTTGGTGTTTCAATCTTACGATAGAACATTAACCGACGAAGAGGTAAATACTGTAATGCAAAATATTAATACTAAAATCACCGAGAAGGAGGGTTGGCAGGTGAGGTAGGGATCTGTTTTCCACAGTTTTGAGATAGCGCTTGCTTTCAAAAAAGTTATTGATATAATGTATTTTTATGAACAAATTAGGAGCGCAACAATATTTCTTTAGTATTTGTCCTCTCTGTACTTCCACTAGAAGTCTGATATTTGCGCTGTAAAACTCTCGGATAAAACATTTACAACTCAAACACCAGCCTTCTAAACCTAGAGGCTGGTGTTCTCGTTTACACGAGGATAGTGTTCTTTCACTACTAGCGGAGATGTCTCATGTTGCACGAAGTTCCGACGGAAGAGGTTGCGGTTTCCAAGCTGGAGGCTTGGTTTCCTGACGCTGCTGCATCCGGCAGATCACACCTGACTGTTCCTAAGAAGGTCCAGGAACTTCCGTGTGGTTGCAAACGAGAGGGAAGCAAGCCCCTCGTGATCCATGTTGTTCCTGGCGGCTGGGGTCACTACAGCCATACCTGTGATGCAGTCTTTCGCCTGCCTCCTGTGGGCGAAAAGCGGCCACGTCGGCCCAAGAAGAACATGAATACAAAAAGCGAGCGTCTCCGGGATTGGCTTTTCCCAACATAAAAAGCCACCGCCACTTACGGCGGAAGTTTATCAAGTGGATTTTTGGGGGCTAGCGCAATCGCGTTGGCCCCCTCACTCGTTTTCATAAAAGGTTGCATTAAAATAAATGATAAAATATAATAAATAGGTGAATATAAATCGACGCACGATTTCAATAGTTTGTTGCTCAGCCTCTAATTTAGAAGGCTGATCTTTGCGTTGAATCTCGAAAAATATACAACACAAAAATGAGCCTTCTAAGGCTCATTTTTGTTCTTTCGGACACATGTGTGTCCCCCATGTTCGTTCACATCTATCGGAGGGTGCGTTAGTGTCACATCCAACAAAGGTATGTAAAAGGTGTGGGGAAGAGTACGATCCCGAGTTTGGAACTCACACCTGCGTGAGGCGGCCCAAACTCACCGACGAACAGTTGGTGGATAAAGCATGGGTTTTGGGAATCCAATGCCATCCTCGTTGCAGGGGAAGATGGATTGGCATAATGGAGTTGAGATGGGGTACTAGCTTGTGGCATGACTACATCATGAGAGATCCAGAAGAGTTGGCGGGTTACAGAGAATTCTGGGATGGACAGCGAGGGTGCTAGAAGCACCAATCACGAGGCGTTGCGACAACATGTCGCAACGCCTCGCTCCCGTACTAAGCATGATTTACAAGGTTAAAAGGACTAGCGGGTAGTATTAGAATTTGCTATAATAAACTGATATGGCAAAGGAAAAAGAAGAGAAGAAGGGCAGTTACGGAGCGGATGATATTTCGGTACTTGAAGGCCTAGAACCTGTCAGAAAGCGCCCTGGAATGTATATCGGTACTACTGGACCAGACGGACTTCACCACTTGGTTTGGGAAATCTTCGACAACTCTCGCGACGAAGCGATGGGTGGTTTTTGTAATGATATTGAAATTGTCGTTTTGCCAGGCAACCGTATTCGCGTAGCCGACAACGGCCGTGGAATACCGGTAGATGTACATAAGAAGACCAAAGTTTCTGCACTCGAGACTGTCATGACCACACTTCATGCCGGAGGAAAATTCGGCGGAGAGGGATACAAAGTTTCCGGAGGTTTGCACGGAGTAGGTGCTTCTGTGGTGAACGCGCTTTCTATTTATTGTAAAGCTGAAGTGCACCGCGACGGTGGAAGTTATGTCCAAGAATATTCTCAAGGCAAGAAAAAGAGTGCCGTAAAGAAAACTGGTTCTTCTAAACTGCATGGAACCATCATTACTTTCGAACCAGACCAAGAAATTTTTAAAGATTTGAAATATGATTGGAATACAATCGTAAACCACATCCGCCAACAGGCGTACTTGGTGAAGGGCCTTCGCATAACTATTATAGATGCTCGTGAGTGGGACAATAAAAAGGGCTTGAATGATAGCGACGTATTTTATTTCCGAGATCTTGAGCTCGAAGTTCCTTCAGTAACTTTCTACTTCGAAGGAGGACTGGTGTCCCTTGTAAAATACTACAACAAGTTCCAGAAAACTATTCAGCCAAATATTTTTTATATTGAAAAAGAGATCGACGGAGTCGGCGTAGAAATAGCTCTCCAATACGTAGACGACATAGTAGACAGAATTTTCCCATTTGCGAACAATATTTATACAGCAGAGGGTGGTACGCATGTTACTGGTTTCAAAACTGCGCTTACTCGAACCTTGAACACTTACTGCAAGAAGAACGAGATGATGAAGGAATCCGAAGGGGGATTCACGGGGGAAGACGTTCTTGAAGGACTTACCGCCGTTATCTCCGTTAAACTTCGCGAAATACAATTCGAAGGACAGACCAAGGCCAAGCTCGGCTCTATGGAGGCACAAGGCGCAGTCGCTACGGTCTTTGGAGAGGCCTTTGCTGCCTTTTTGGAAGAGAACCCAGATGAGGCTAAAGCTATCATAAACAAGTCAATTTTGGCCCTCAAGGCCCGTAAGGCAGCGAAAGCAGCCAAGGATTCTGTCTTACGTAAAGGCGCACTAGAAGGCATGACATTGCCTGGAAAGCTTGCTGACTGTCAGAGCAAAAGTGCGGAAGACTCAGAACTATTCTTAGTAGAGGGAGACTCTGCGGGAGGTAGTGCCAAGCAAGGACGCGACCGTCGCACTCAAGCCATACTTCCACTTCGTGGAAAGATTTTGAACGTGGAGCGTGCTCGTATCGACAAAATGCTTGCTTCGAAAGAAGTGCGTGCACTGGTCATCGCCATGGGAGCATCTATCGGAGATACATTTGATGTTGAAAAGATGCGTTATCATAAAATAATAATCGCTACAGATGCGGACGTGGAC
This sequence comes from uncultured Candidatus Saccharibacteria bacterium, assembly GCA_964625485.1. Classification (GTDB taxonomy): domain Bacteria; phylum Patescibacteriota; class Minisyncoccia; order Phycocordibacterales; family UBA9973; genus UBA9973. Next base: position 15,610 of record CAZVBK010000006.1, on the reverse strand, counting down.
GGATCTCACATTCGTACACTACTACTGACACTCTTCTACAGATATTTCCGCCAAGTTGTGGACGCAGGATATATTTATATCGCCCAACCACCACTATATAAGATAAAGAAAGGTAAAGAGATTTTCTATGCATACACTGACGATGAAAGGACAAAGATAGTCGGCAAGGGTGCAGATGTGAGTGAGATCCAAGAAGCCGAAGGTCCTGAGCCTGTCGAAGGATCAGATGCCGAAGAGACTGAAGAAGAAACCAAAAAGAAATCCAACAAGGTACATATTCAACGCTTTAAAGGTCTCGGAGAAATGAACCCTGAAGAGCTTTGGGAGACGACCATGGATCCGAAGAACCGCGTACTCAAGAAAGTTCAGATAGAAGACGCGGAAGAAGCGAACAAGATATTTGATATTCTCATGGGCTCCGAAGTCCCACCTCGTAAATCTTTCATTCAATCAAACGCAAAACTTGCGGAGATAGATATCTAGAAAAAAATCGCAAATGGAATTTAGCGAAGTTACAAAACAATATTGGCAAGAAAAAGACTGGGAAGATGTAGACAAGGTCCAGTCGATAAAAGAACTTTATTCTGTGGCTGAACGCATAATGGAAAGAATGCCGAAACCTTTCGGGCAAGTTTGCGGGCCTATAACTACTGGAGGAGCAGGTTCTGTACCTTTAAATCTTGAACGTTTCAATGTTGCCATAAAAGAGCTTCAGGCGAAAGGGGTACACGTTTTTGACCAAATGCCTTTCGAGAAGTCCATGGAGAGGCTTTCCAGTGAGCTAACCCAAAAGAAGATATATGACCACAGTATTTTGTCGGATTTTTATTTACCTTTATTCGAATCTGGAAAAATAAAAACTTTCTATTTCTTGCCAGATTGGCAGAGTTCTACGGGTGCAAAATGGGAACACGAAAAAGCTAAGGAGCTCGGAGCGGAGATAGTTTATTTATAAAAATGAAACCAAAACTTCTGATCGTTACAGGCAATGCCATGAAATACAAAGAACTCTCACATAAATTGAGTGATTTTTTTGATTGCGAGCAGGTCGTGTATGACGAGCCTGAGATACAAGGCAAACCAATAGATATCCTAAAACATAAACTCAAGAGAGCCCATGATGTGTTCAAACAACCAGTCTTGGTGGATGATGTGTCGGTCAGCATGAGTGCACTGAATGGTTTCCCAGGGCCTTATATGAAAGATTTCTTCACCTACATAACCCCTTATGATTTTGGGATTAAGTTTGCGGAAACTGACATGTCTGGAACATGCCTACTTGGTTTTACTGATGGAGAAAAAGAAATTATTGCGGAAGGCAGTATGGAGGGGACTATAGTTGTGCCGAAAGAAGAACACAAAAATGGAAAACAATTTGATATTTGTTTTAAGATAAACGGAATGGATAGGGTGTTAGAGGATTGCACTATTGAAGAAAAGAATAAATTGTCACATCGCGGAAAGGCTATGGAAAATTTGTTGATTGCACTAAGAGATAGTAAATAGACTATTTCTTTTCTTTTATTTCAGTAACCAATTTGTTTAGAAGCTCCTCTTTACTCATTTGTCCTAGTTGCCCAGCGTCGCGGGATTCGAGAGTGACTTTATTGTCCCCAATTTCTTTATCACCGATAACTATCCAGTAAGGCATTTTGTTGTTTTTTGCATCACGAACTTTACCTCCGAGATTTGTGTCAGCCATGTCGAGCTCGGCGCGGATGTTTGCATCTTGGAGCATTTCGTAAACTTCTTTTGCATATTCGTTGTGATTCTCGCGAACCGGGATTATTTTCACTTGCACAGGAGCGAGCCAGAGAGGGAAGGCACCAGCGTATTTTTCTATCAGAAAAGCCATACTGCGCTCGATAGCACCTATGGATGATCGGTGCACTACGAAAGCAGTGTGTTGAGCCCCGTCTTCTCCGGTGTAGGTCAGGTCGAATCTGGTCGGCATACAGAAGTCGTATTGCACAGTGAAGGCAGTATCTTCCTTGCCGTTCACATTTTTCATTTGGATATCAATTTTTGGTCCGTAGAAAGCAGCTTCATCTTTGGCTTCTTCGAATTTTGATCCACGCTTGTTCATGAGGTCACGGAGCAAGCCCTCTCCTTTTTCCCAAGCAGAATCATTTTTGTAATATTTTTCTGTGTTTGCTCTGTCTCCTAGGGATAGTCGGTATCTGTAGTCCTCATCGAGCTTTAGTCCGAATACTGAAGTCACATATTCTATTAAATCTAGGGCTTTACCTATTTCTTCTACAGCTTGTTCTTCGTTGGCACATATTATGTGGGCATCGGATAGGCAGAAACTGCGCACGCGCTGAAGGCCCATAAGCTCCCCGGACTGTTCATAACGATAAAGTTGAGCAAGCTCAGCTATGCGCATTGGCAATTCACGATAACTATGAGGAGAAGACAAGAAAAGTTCAAAGTGGTGAGGGCAGGTCATCGGTCGGAGCATGAATTCTTCGTCATCTATTTGAATAGGCGCATACATAGAGTCCTTGTAGTGGGGATAGTGACCAGATTTCTTGTATAGATCAAGCTTGGCGATATCAGGAGTTCTGACGTGCAGGTATCCACGACGTATTTCTTCATCCACGATGAATCTCTCGAGCTCACGACGCACAGTAGCTCCTTTAGGAAGCCATAGGGGTAAGCCTTTACCCACAGTGTCACTGAAAGTAAATAATCCTAACTCCCGACCTAGCTTCTTGTGGTCTCGTACATCTGGCACTTTTTCTTCTTGTTGTTTTTCTTCGCTCATATATATTTATTAATTCTTATATTTACCTTACAAAATAAAATCGCCCCGACAAAAAATGTTTTTAGCATTTCCTGTCGGGGCGAGTCTAGTTCGCGGTTCCACCCAACTTTTTTCTCTTTGGTTGTAGATTAGCCATAAGGTCCCACATATAGGGGATAGTGGTTGGTAGCCACAACAATCTCTACCCCCAGATTTTAACACCCCAAAAATCAAAGTGCAAGGGGTATTTGCAATTCGTTGTTTATATGCTAATATAGAGAACATTATGGTAGTACGAATGAGACACACAAAATCGCATACAGGAAATCGCCGAAGTCACCACGCTTTGAAGGCAACTAGCTTTGCCAAGTGTGCGAATTGCCAGGCTGTAAAGCTACGCCACACTGTCTGTAAAGAATGTGGTTTTTACCGAGGCAAGAAGATTGTCGATATGGTAAAGAAGATTGAAAAGAAACAAAAGAAGGAAAAAGCTAAGACGGCTTCTTCAAAATAATACCTAATTTGTGTTTAACATAAATTATGTATTACATTTAGTTCATTAATTTATGTCAAATAGGCACCTTTCAAGATCAATAGTACTCCAGACACTCTTTGAGTGGGACTTCTTGTCTTCCGACAAGAAAGGTCCTACTTGGGATGGGGAGAAGGTTAAAGAAGCGCTCGCTCGTAACCTTAAAGAATTTGCTCCAGGACTCGAGGACGATTCTTTCGTGAACACTCTTGTGGAAGAAGTCCTCAAGAAGTCTGGAGTTATAGACGAGATAATAGAGAAGGCCGCACCGGACTGGCCAATAGAGAAGATTTCTATAATTGATAGAAATATTTTGCGTATTGGGCTTACCGAGCTTTTGTTTGGCGATAGATCACAAGTGCCACCGAAAGTAGCTATCAATGAAGCCATCGAACTAGCCAAGACTTTCGGCGGAGAGAATTCTGGAAAGTTCGTCAACGGTGTTTTGGGTGCGGTTTACAAAGAAATAGGTGAGCCGGGTAAAGAAGAGACTAGTAAAAAGAAGGAGGGTGGGCCGGTGGATATAAACAAACTTCCAGTAGAGAAGTTCGGAGGAGCTCTCGTGTATTCTAAGAAAGATAACGATGTGTATCTAGCTTTTGTGCACGATGTCTTCGGGTATTGGACTTTGTCCAAGGGTCATATCGATGAAGGAATGGGAGAAGAGGAAGGAACTATCAAGAAAATAAAAGAAGAGATAGGTCTCGACGTGGTCATCAAAGACAAACTCGGCGAGAATCAATACGTGGCTTCTCACCCAGAAAAGGGCAAGACCCTAAAGAAGGTCACTTATTTCTTGGCTGAGAGCGAGCACGCGCCTCTTAACCTCAAAATCTCTGGAGGCCTCGACAATGCAAGATGGTTTACCTTCAAAGAAGTTGGAGACTTGCGGATGTACAATGACATAGTGCCACTTATCGCCAAAGCAGTGGAAATCATAAGTGGTGGCAAGGCTTAAAATTTATAAACTAGACAGAAAAATTAAATGATTAACTTTTCAGATTTTGAGGAAAAAACTAAAATAACTTTTAAAGACAAAAAGATGTTGGAGCAGGCATTTGTCCATCGTTCATATATAAACGAAAACCCAAGTGCTGGTCTTGCACATAATGAAAGATTAGAATTCTTGGGAGACGCTGTGCTTGAGCTAATCGTCACCGACTTTCTGTACAAAAAATATCCTAACTACACCGAGGGAGATCTGACATCTCTCCGTTCGGCACTCGTGAACGCTATTACATTATCTGAGGTCGCTACTGATCTTGGAATGAATGATTTCTTGTTGCTCTCAAGAGGAGAAGCTAAAGACAACGGCAAAGCGCGACAATACATCTTGGCGAATACTTATGAAGCCTATGTCGGCGCATTGTTCCTAGACCAAGGTTATGACGTGGTGGATGGGTTTGTAAACGAATCATTGCTTCACAAGACAGAAGAGATAGTCAGCAAGAAGCTTTGGCGAGATGCAAAATCTTTAGTTCAAGAAAAAGCACAAGAATTCAACGGCGTCACTCCGGCATACAAAGTTGTGAATGAATCAGGTCCTGACCATGACAAACACTTTACTGTCGGCATACTTTTCGGTGGTGTAGCTATAGCCGAAGGCAAGGGCAAGAGTAAGCAAGAAGCAGAACAATCTGCAGCGCTTAATGCATTAAAAATAAAAAACTGGCTCGACTAAATCATGCGATTAAAGAATTTAGAAATAAATGGCTTTAAATCCTTTTCTCACAAAGTAAATCTAGAATTTGCTTCTCCTGTCGTATCTATCGTGGGGCCCAATGGTTCTGGTAAGTCGAACGTGGTGGAGTCTATCCGCTTTGTGTTGGGCGAGCAGTCCATGAAGTCCATGCGTGGACGTGCAGGCCTCGACCTCATATTCAAAGGCTCCAAGAATTTGTCTAAAGGCACTCGAGCTGGGGTGGTTATATATTTCAATAATCAAGATAAAATATTTAAACTTTTAAATGACGATGGAGAGATCGTAGACCTAAACTACGATGTCATAAGTATCGGACGCGAGGTGTATGCCGATGGCCTCAACAAATATCTTTTAAATGGCATGGAGGTCAGACTCAAAGACATCCACAATCTTTTGTCTTCGGTAAACATCGGTTCTTCTGGGCACCACATCATCTCTCAAGGTGAGGCGGACAGAATATTGAATGCATCCGGTCGCGATAGGCGTGAGATGGTAGAAGACGCACTCGGACTCAAGATATATCAATACAAAATAAAAGAAAGCGAAAGGAAGCTCGAGCGTACGAACTT
>CAZVBK010000006.1:0-9961 GCA_964625485.1 uncultured Candidatus Saccharibacteria bacterium | reverse complement strand
GAGCTCGAGAGAAAGCTCGGCCGTATCGAAGGAATGATAGAGATGGAAGAGCGTCGCCGAGAGCTCGTGCCTGATGCTGTGGTCATGTCCGAAGAAGAGATAAAGTCCATAATCGGAGATATCAATAGGTCCATAGACGAGGCGATTCTAAAAGAAAATGTTTCTGAAATAAAGTCTATTCTGGAGAGAATAAAAATTACTTTGAGTAGATTTTCGCCAAAGTCTTCTTCGGGTCCTCGGTTAGGGCAGGATTACCTGTCGCCAGACCACGAAGAAAACTTTGGCGAAAATCAAAACTCTGGGCTCAAGAGAACTCAAAATGAAGTAATGGCTCAGATGTCCGAGCTAGAGCAAAAAGATCGAGAACTCTTTGAGCAGATAGAATCCATAAAAAGAGAAATAAACAAAGAGATGGAGGCTCTTCGGGACAAAGAGCGAGAGAAGTTTTCTTTGCGGGTTAAACAACAAGAACTTTCATCTCTACTCGACCTTATTTTAGTAAAAGAAAATAACTTAAAGAGAGAAGAAGAAGTGTTCATGAACGACATCAAGGAGGGCACAGCACTCATCGGGCATGAAATACTTTCTTACAAGAATTTTGAAATAACGGAAGGTAGAGACAGGCACTCCCAAGAAGAACAAAGAAGAAAGATCGAACGAATCAAGATCAAGCTTGAAGATGCGGGGTTAAGTAGTGGAGCCGAGATAGCCAAAGAATACAAAGATGCCACCGAGCGCGACCTTTTCCTCGCCAAAGAAATGGAAGATTTGGAAAAGAGCATCGCGTCACTGACTGCGCTCATCAAAGAACTAAAAGAAAAGATAGATACAGAGTTCAAAGAGGGTATAAAGAAAATAAATGTAGAGTTCCAAGAATTCTTTTCGCTTATGTTTGGTGGAGGTCATGCCAGCCTTGCTGTGGTGGTAGAAAACAAGCGCAAGAAAATAGCCGAGGACCTAGACGAAGAATCCGCTTCAGCCGTAGGCTTGGGTGAGTCAAAAGAAGAAATAGTTTTTGAAAAGGGAATCGAGATAAATATATCTCTTCCTCATAAGAAAGTAAAAGAACTGCATGCGCTGTCTGGAGGCGAGAGGTCTCTCACATCCATCGCCCTTCTTTTTGCGATGTCTCAAGTGAACCCGCCACCATTCCTAGTATTAGACGAAACAGACGCAGCACTAGACGAAGCCAACTCTAGCAAGTATGGAGACATGCTTGAAAAGCTTTCTAAGCATTCTCAGCTTATCGTGGTGACTCACAACCGCGAGACTATGTCTCGAGCAGGGGTGCTATACGGAGTGACCATAGGTGCCGACGGCGCATCCAAACTCCTCTCCGTCAAATTCGACGAAGCTGCCGCTATTGCGAAATAGTTGATGTTTCAAACTTTATTTTTTCTTCTTTACCTTCGATAACACCGCTCGGTTGGAATACTCTGTTTAGTTTCACTGTATTCTTTTTAGAAGTCATACTGCCGTCCTTTGAGAGTTTTATTTCTAACAGCATGCCTTGCATGGTGTCCGTACTAAATCCTTGATCAAAAATTGCGTTTCCGAGTGAGTAAGCGATGAAGCTATTTTTATAAACTTCTGTGTCCTGAGTCACGTGTGGGTGGTGGCCGATGACGAGCTTCGCTCCCGCATCCACCGCTCGGTGCGCCAAAGATTCTTGGCGAGCGTTGTGGATTTTTTTGTATTCATCACCCCAGTGGAAGGAGACGACGAGGTGGTCCACTTGCGCACTTGCGTCACGTATTATCTGGTCAAAGTTTGGATTGTTCGCAAGCAAGAGTCCAGCACTGTCGACGGTGGCTCCCATCCAATTTGGGCCTACATCAGAAAATCCCAAGTATCCTATTTTGATGCCGTATTGTTCAACTATAGTAGGTTCCGTGGCTTCAGCTAAATTGAAACCGCCACCAGTATATGCTATTTCATTTTCTTTAAGTCTTCTTAATGTGTCAGCGTAGGAAACAACTCCCCAGTCGCCGACATGGTTGTTGGCCATGGAGACTATGTCTATGCCAGCTCCTCTAAGCGCAGGTACGACGGAAGGGTCCATGTGGAAAGAGTACAAGTTGCCCATGTCTTTGCCTTTGTCTGAAGCAGTACCTTCGAGGTTGGCAAAAACTATGTCGGATTTATTTAAAATTTCTAATTTTTCAAAAAGCGCTGAATAGTCACCATTGAAGTTTTTGTTTACAGAGTTGCGTACTCCACGATCGAGCATCAAGTCTCCCAAGAAAGCTAGATTTACAAAATCTGGATCTTTAGGTTCGGCGACACCGAATTTTTGGGAAACCCAACCCTCGCTTGCATCAGCTATCGTGCCATAGAAAATATTTTTCTTTAGGTAAGCCAAAATATTTTGAACATCTTTCTTGCGGTCGTTGCTGCGCAAAAGAGTGATGCCGATAGGTCGTGTGCCATCTTTCCCTAGCGGTAGCTCAAAAAGCGAAACGACAGTTTGTCGAGCCGGGTCTGTGTATCCACTTTTACCGCCCAAGTAGCCAGGTTCTTTTAGGAATTGGTTGGTGCTAAACCATGTGTGGGCAGTATTTTTGAAACTTCTGTTTGTGGTCAGTTCGAAAATGGTCGGCTGTATTTCTTTTATGTATTTAGCAAGTTTGAAAAGGTCATTGGTAGTAGAAATATTTTGAGAAGAGAGTCCGCTAGGATCTGCAAAGCTAGTATCGGCAAGCCCTAAGTCTTTGGCCTTCCTGTTCATCTTTTCTAGGAATGTTTCTCGGCCGGCATGCATTGCTATCGCTTCAGCACCGTCGTTGCTGGACTCTAGAAGTAGCGGATACAATATGTCCGCTTGTTTTACTCGCTCGTTGACTTTGAAGTTTCCGTTGTAACCCTCTGTGTTTAGGGCTTTCTGCGAGACCACTATCAATTCATCCTCTTTGAAATTTTCCTGAGCCACAGAGGCGGTCATTAGTTTCGATACTGAAGCTATAGGGAAGGGTTTGTTGCTATTCATCTCGATGATTATTTCTCCAGTTTCTAGGTCACCAACAAAGTACGCCTCAGCTGAAACTAGAGGTTTCTTTTTTGTGTCTTTGGTAAAGTAAGAAAATTGCCCGGCGAGATTTTTTTGAGGAGTTGTCGTGTCTACTTCGAGTGCGCCCAAAATGTTGCTAGCGTTGTCCTTTTCTTTGATTTGGGGGATTTTTTTGTAGCCACTAGTGAATGCAGTGAATCCTACAAAAGAAGCAATGAGCGTAAAGACCATCACTCCTCCCCATATTTTTATTTTCTTACTTCGGTCAGGCATCATGCCAATATATAATCTATTGTTTTGCGCTCTAGGTCAACTCCTTTTACTTTGATTTTTACCTTACCTCCGAACACGTATTTCTTTTTCTTCTTTTGGCCGAGGAGCTCCAGTTTCTTTTCATTGAAAATATAAAAATCATCTCCTAGATCACGCACCCTTATCATGCCTTCGCATTTGGTTTCTATCTCTTCGACATACATACCGAATTCAGTAATACCACTGATGATGCCATCAAAAGTTTTACCGATGCGAGTGGACATGTATTCCACTTGTTTGTATTTGATAGATTGGCGTTCCGCGTCTGCAGCGCGTTTCTCTTGCTCTGAGGCGATGCGAGACATGTTTTCATATATCTTTACGCTGGTTTCTTTGGTGTTGGTGTCCTTCGTGCCGTTTAGGTGTTCCATGAGAAGTCTGTGGACGATGATATCCGGATAACGACGAATAGGGGAGGTGAACACTGTGTAGTATTTGAAAGCCAGTCCGTAGTGGCCGATATTTTTGGTAGAGTAAACCGCCTTGGCCATACTGCGGATGACTGATTTGCTGATAGTATCTTTCATCAGGCTTTCGTGTTCTTTTTCGGAGAGAGACAAGAGGATAGTGTTTAGTTCTTTTGTTGGGATCAAACCATCTTTGAGAGAGACTTTATAGCCCAGACTTTTCAAAAAGAATGCCAAGTCGGCCATTTTCTCCACACTTGGTGGTTCGTGCACGCGGTAGACCATGGTCATCTCAGACTCTTTACCTTTTTTGTGCTTGGTAAAAATATGGGCCACGTTTCTGTTCGCCAGAAGCATGAACTCTTCGATGAGTTTGTTCGAGTCACCGCGCTCTTTCTTCATGACCTTAGTCGGCACGCCTTTGGCGTCGAGTACGAACTTTATCTCATCTTGTTCGATTATGAGCGCGCCACTGTCTATGCGATCTTTGTTCAACTTTTTCGCTAAAGTGTTTAGTGTTGATAGTTCTTTGTGCAAAGTTGTACCGGCTTTATGAATAGAAACCTCTGCTTCTTCGTAAGTAAATCTTTTTTGAGAGTGGATGACGGTCTTACCGAACCATTCGCTCACGACTTCTGCATTTTTGTTCAATACGAAAACCGCGCCCATGGTTAGACGGTCCTTGTCCGGCACTAGAGAACAAAGGTCGTTCGACAGAGCTTCTGGAAGCATGGGTATCGTGCGGTCTACTAGGTATACAGACGTGCCACGCTCTCGAGCCTCCTTGTCGAGCTCGGTGCCAGGGCGGACATAGTGCGACACGTCAGCGATGTGAATACCGACTTCAAAGTTGCCATCAGTAAGTTCTTTGAAAGAAATTGCATCGTCGAAATCTTTTGCATCCGCTGGGTCGATGGTGAAAGTTAGAGTAGTGCGGAAATCTTTCCTCCCGACAAGGTCTTCAGCTTGAATTCCTTTTTTCTCGATGGCTTCAGCTTCTCGCTCTACTAGAGGAGGGAAGTCGGCACTAAAACCTTTTTCGATAGCGATGGAATGCATTTCCACATCGTTGTCGCCAGGAGCGCCGAGCACTTTTAATATTTTTCCTTCTGGAGCCTTGCGGGGATCTTTCCAAGAAGTTATCTCCACGAAAACTTTTTGACCTTCTTTGGCTTCACCTAGGGTTTCGGTAGGGATCAATATGTCTGTGTACATCTTGTGGTCGTCTGGTTTCAAGAAGAACAAACTGTTTTCTTTTTCGAGTACTCCAGCAAAACGCATTTTGGCGCGTTTGATTATTTCGACGACTTCACCGGTTTGGCGACTTTTGCCTTTGGGGTGGAGGACCACCTTTACGGTGTCGCCATGGAGAGCAGTTTTCAAGTGCTTGAAGTCTATCTCGGGGTCTTGGCCGATGCCTAGCTCGGGCACAGCTACATAGCCGGTACCTTTAGCTGAGATAGAGATAATGCCTTCTACAATGTTATTTTTTAATGAAATTTGGTGCTTTTGGGGTGCTTTTTGACCCTGATTTTGAGGTTGTTTTTTCACCCTTTAAATATAGCATAGAATGGCCAAGTTGACAACAGAGCCATAATATGCTATACTATAAGGGTAAGTTCGTTCGGTTTCGCTCATTCCGAGCGCTACCTTTGACAAGATTTTTTGGGAGGAATATGAGCAAAGCTTTGCGCGTCGTCATCCTATTTGTGATGGCCATCGCGGCCGTCGCAGGATTTCTCACCTGGGGGTTGTGATGGATTGGAAAGATCATAAGATTTCGTTGTCGGTTCTTGCTCTCGCTCTTGCCGGCTTCGTTTATTGGGGGATACGCTTCACCGAGAAATCGGAGAAGCAGTGGGCCCCTCGCGCATCAATCACCTCATTCACAGGAGTCGTGTCATGATCACCGATCTGCTTCTCGAGCACAACGGCAATGCACGCGTGTGGCTACGTTGGTTCGCAGCTCTTCTGTTTGCCGCCGTCGGCCTCACTGGCTGTGCGTCGACCAATGGCTCCATCGTCAAGATGAGCCGTTCGGATGTTGTTGGACCCGTGTCCACGGTCGAGAAGACCACAACCACCACAACGACAACCAACGACAAGGGTGTTCCAGTTGTTGTGAGCGTCGTAACCGAAAAGACGGTTGCGATGTCTGCACCCGCTGCAGATTTCGAGCTGAAGAAGCTCGGCATCAAGACGGTGGGTAACGTCGGCGTAGCCCGCGCGAACAACCCAACTGTCATGTGGGGCAACTCGCAGGTGATGGGCGGCTACGGTGGCATGGGTATGGGCCAAGTTTATGGTGGCTCAAACTCCATGTGTCGTAACCTCGATGGCAACTTTGTGAGTTGCCAATCAATGAGTCCGGGAGGCAACATTCCTCGCGGAGCGACAATCACTTCCCAGACCCCGTCGGGGTCGAATATCGTTTTCCGATCAGGAGGGCGATAGTGGTATCTACCGCTGGTTTCGTTCACACTTTGTGTGGCACGGAGCCAGCGGTTTTGTATTTGTGGGTAGGTTGGCCCCGAATTTGCATTTTTCATAATTTATGTTACACTCTTTTCATGTTAAAAATACGACTTCAGAGGATAGGTAGAAAGAACGACCCAGCATTTCGGGTAGTTTTAACTGATTCAAAAAACAGCACCAAGAGCGGACGCTTCTTGGAAATCGTCGGTACTTACAATCCTAAGGCAGGAGAGACCAAATTCGACACAGACCGCATCAAGCATTGGATGGGAAAGGGCGCTCAAGTATCTGACACAGTCCACAACTTCCTTGTTCATCAAAAAGTTCTAGATGGTAAGAAGAAAAATGTTTTACCTAAGAAGAAACCTACTCTAAAGAGAAAGGAACTAAAGGCAAAGAAATAATTTCTCCACAGATTTTGTTCATGTGAATAAAATCGCACTCTTTGTCCTTGACCACGATTCACTATAAGATATAATTACAGTAAAGCAGTTCGTCGTAACACTGCACGATTAAAAGATAATAATTTTTGAAAATTTTATGCAAGAAGCAGATCAGATATTTTTAGAATACGTAGTTAAGGCACTAGTAGACAATCCTAACGATGTAAAGATAGAGCGTACTGTGGACGAGATGGGTGTGCTTATAACTCTGACAGTCAACCCTGCAGATATGGGAAAGATTATCGGAAGAATGGGTAACACCGCCAAGGCTATCCGCACGCTACTCCGCATTATAGGTATGAAGCACAATGCTCGTGTGAACCTAAAGATCAACGAACCAGAAGGTGGCGCAGGACCAATGATGGACCGAGGCCCTCGCGATATGTCTCACATCGCTCCGAATCCAATGAAGACTGTGGACCAGGCAATGGAAGATTTGAAAGGAATATAATTTAGCTCAAAGCCCCGCCTCAAGCGGGGTTTTGCATATAGTATGCGATTTCACATTATTACAATTTTCCCTGAGATGTTCGACTCCTATCTCCAAGAGTCTATTTTAGGGCGGGCGATAGAGAGTAAAAAGATTTCTATAAGATTTTATAATCCACTCGACTACTGTGCCCCAAAAGAAAGGGTAGACAATAGGCCTTATGGAGGAGGGCCGGGTATGGTCATCCGTCCTGAGCCAGTATTGAAAGCTATCGATAAAGCACTCAGAAAAATTAAAACTAGCGCGAAGGTAAAGATAATCATTTTTTCTCCATCTGGCAAAAAGTTTGATACAGAATATGCCAAAAAATCTGCAAAAAAGTACACAGATATTGTTTTGATTTCTGGACGATACGAAGGTATCGACGCTCGCGTGCAAAAGATTTTGAAAGCTGAAGAAATATCGATAGGGGATTATGTGCTGACTGGGGGAGAACTTCCAGCCATGGTGTTGATAGACTCGATTTCTCGCCAGGTCCCAGGAGTTTTGGGTAAATACGAATCCCTAGAAGAAGAGCGAGTATCTAGTAGTGAAGTCTACACTCGACCAGAAGTTTTGAAATACAAAGACAAAAACTACAAAGTCCCAAAGGTCTTACTTTCTGGAAATCATAAGGATATAGATGACTGGAAGAAGGGTTTGACAAAGCCTTAAATATAAGTATACTAATAGAGATTCATTGATTGAGTTTCGGATGCAATCTCCGTTTTTATTAATAGAACCTTATATACCAATGGTATTAAGGCGTTAGTTAATTAAAAGTATTCCGATAAGTATATAAAAAACTAAGAAGCTAAAGAAAAGCTATCGTTTGTTTGCTTTTCTTTGGTCTTTTGGGCCTTTTGTAGCTTGTTTGGAAAATGCATTATGCAAACTGTAAACGCGCGTCCGAAGAAGTATTTCTCACGGTATAAAAAACCGTTGATCGAGTTCCCAAACTTGATCGAAGCTCAAGTAAAGTCTTTTAAGTGGTTGGTAGAAACAGGCATAGGAGAAGTATTCAAAGAATTCTCTCCGATCATTGATTACTCTGGCAAGAAGTTTCAGCTGGAGTTTTTGTCGTTCTCACTTGGTGAATCAAAGGTGGACGAAAACCATGCAAAGGTAAATAAACTTTCTTACCAAGGTCTACTCAAGGCTCGGGTAAAACTAACAAACAAAATTCTTGGCACTGTAAAGGAACAAGAAATATTTATGTCTGAGCTTCCGCTTATGACAGCTCACGGTACATTCATCATCAACGGCGTTGAGCGTGTCATCGTGCCACAGCTCGCACGTTCTTTCGGAGTATTCTTCACTGAATCAGAAAGTAAAGGCAAGAGATACTTTGGCGCAAAGATGATCCCAGCTCGTGGAGTATGGATCGAGATAGAGTCAGAAGCTGACGGGGCTATGTATGTCCGTATCGACAAAAAGCGTAAGTTCGGAGCGACTGCGCTTCTTCGTGCTATGGGTTATCACTCAAACGAGATGATAGAAAAGGCTTTTGCCCACAATCCGACAGCTTTAGAGAACATAAAGGCCTGCCTAAAGAAGGACGGCACTATGAGTCTAAACGATGCTTATATCGACATCTACAAGCGTCTTCGTGATGGCGACATGGCTACTCCTGAAAACGCGAAGGAATTCATAGATTCACTATTTACTGCAGACCGATACGACCTTTCTCCAGTAGGACGCTTCCGTTTCAACAAGAGATTCGAAAAAGACATGAGTAAAGAAGAAATGGAACGACGAACTATCTCTAAAGAAGACTTGGTCACAGTTCTTGAGCACATAATAATGCTTAACAACACTCCTGGATCAAAGGCAGACGACATCGACCACTTGGGTCAACGCCGTGTACGATTCGTAGGGGAAATCCTTCAGCAAAAAGTGCGCACTGGTATGATGCAAATCAAGAGAAACATTCAAGACAGAATGTCTATTATTGATGTTGATACAGCGATGCCAATCCAGATCATCAACCAACGCCCACTCCAAGCTCGCATCAAAGAATTCTTCACCACCAACCAGCTTTCTCAATTCATGGCGCAAGAAAACGTGCTGTACGAGATGGAACATCTGCGTACTCTTTCAGCGCTTGGGCCCGGCGGTCTTACTCGTGAGCGTGCAGGCCTTGAAGTTCGTGACGTGCACCCATCCCACTACGGACGCGTTTGTCCTATCCACACTCCTGAAGGTCCGAACATCGGTCTTATTCTTCACTTGTCTACTTATGCCAAGATCAATGATTTCGGTATCATCGAAACTCCTTATGTAAAAGTTAAGAACGGAAAAATCACTGGTGAAGTGGTGTACCTAAATGCTCTTGAAGAAGAGAAGTACAACATCGCTCACGCAGGTATCCCTTACGACGAGAACGGCAAGATCACCCAAGATAAAGTAGAAGCTCGTATTAAAACAGAACCAGGAACAATTTCTAAAGACGAAGTGGATTTTATAGATGTCGCAGCGAACCAAGCATTCTCTATCGCTACATCCATGATTCCTTTCCTAGAACACAACGACGCGAACCGTGCACTCATGGGAAGTAACATGCAGAAGCAGGCAGTACCATGCGTACTTCCTGAAGCTCCATTGGTAGCGACCGGCGTAGAAGAACTTGCATCTCGCGATTCAGGCCGTGTGATAATCTCACTAGAAGACGGAGTAGTCACATATTCTGATGCCAAGAAAATAGTAGTTACAGGCAAGAAAGAACACACCTATGACCTAGTAAACTTCCTAAGAAACAACAACTTCTCAGTATTTCACCAAAGACCAAACGTAAACGTCGGAGACAAGGTAAAGAAAGGCGATGTACTTGCAGATACTTCTAGTACTG
>CAZVBK010000005.1:14614-28272 GCA_964625485.1 uncultured Candidatus Saccharibacteria bacterium | reverse complement strand
CTCCAGATTCAAACCGACTTCTGTGAGAGAACTTGAAAGAATGCCCGACTCCTCCCCTGCTTTAGTCATAGAAACAAACAATTTTGAAAAAACCTTAGGATACTTAGCTAAACCTGAGGACAGCGTGCCACCGCCATTTATTTCAGCAGTTAAGGTGGTCAGTACTCCTGACATGGCACTATTTTTTGTTTGTTTTTGTAGGACAGCTAGGGCTCTAGATAAAGACAGTCCAGCCTTGAGCATTCCGCTCAAATTTTTAGTAAATAAAATTTGCTCAGCTAGCGAAACATGAGAAAAAATACCATTCAGCATTGCCATTAAATTTTTGGATTTACTTCCACCCTCGGTCACAGAAAGAGGTGTTTGTCCTTTGTTTCGTAAGTCCCGAGATAAAGCAAAACGGTCTTTAGCTTCGGCGGTGCCTTCGACTACTTCCCCTGTATTTAATTTAGCCTTATATGAAAAAAGCATTTTAAATTATTCAGAAACGACTCGGAACACTTCTTCGAGAGTTGTGTTTCCCAGAACCGCTTGAAAGATTCCATCTTCAAGCATTGTCATCATTCCCTCTTTCTTGGCTTGTATTTCTATGTCATCTTGAGAAGCGCCTTTGATTATCATTTCTTTGATTGTGTTGGTAACCTTGAGCACTTCGTGTATACCCACACGACTTGAGTACCCGTCTTCAGACTCTGCGCTCTTTACAGCTTTATAGAAAGTAATATTTTCCCATGTAGCTTTTGGATCAATTATGTTTTCTGCTTTGAGCATGGCGAGCATCCTGTCCAAGTCTGTGAGTTTGGTCAGGCTCTTTATTTCTGCAGGAGATAGAAAATATTTTTCTTTACTGGAAGTTAGTCTTCGGACAAGTCTTTGGGCAATAATGGTTTTGACAGTAGAAACTATCAGGAAAGACTCCACGCCCATGTCTATAAGTCTAGGGATGGCCCCAGCTGCAGAGTTGGTGTGAATCGTAGACAATACCAAGTGTCCGGTAAGAGATGCGTTGATGGCGAGGCCTGCGGTCTCCCCGTCACGAATCTCTCCGACCATTATAATGTCAGGGTCCTGACGAAGGAGGGATCTTAGCCCATTGGCAAAAGTTAATCCTATTTCTGGTTTTACCTGAGTCTGGTTGACTCTAGACATTTGGTACTCTATCGGATCTTCAACCGTAGAAATATTCACCTCCGGACTATTTAAAATATCGAGCATTGTATAGAGCGTCGTGGTCTTACCGGAACCAGTAGGTCCAGTAGCCAAGACCATGCCTGTTTTTTGTTTCAAGGACTCGTGTATTCTCTCTAACCCTTCCCCGTGGAAACCGAGAGACTCGAGTGAAAATCCATGTGAATTTTCTTTTAATATTCTCATGACCGTCTTTTCTCCGTAAAAAGTAGGGAGCGTAGACACACGAAAAGATATCTTCTCACCGTTTTGTTCTATTTTAAATCTTCCGTCTTGAGGCAATCTCTTTTCGTCGAGTTTTAAGTTGGATAAAACTTTGATACGAGCCGTTATCCCAGGAGCTGCGTTTTTGTCGAGCATCATCGCCTCGTGAAGAATACCGTCTATTCTATATCTTACAGCCAGGTCCGCTTCTCCTGGCTCTATGTGTATGTCAGATGCATTTTGTAAAACCGCGTGAGAAATGAGAGAGTCCACTATCTTTATTACAGGCAAGTCTTTGGCCATTTCCTTGAGCTCTTCTTCTGTTGTCTCCCCATCAGACTCTGGCAAATTGCTCACCAAAGATGCAGATTCTTTTTGAATTATATTGTCGAACTCTGCCTGGAGACTTTTGCGATATTGCGACAGTGCTGCACGGATAGATGCCGTATCGGTAAGCCTTGGAAGTATTTTTAATCCTGAGCGCTTCTTTATGAAATCGATAACCGACAAATCATCCACATCAAGCATAGCCACCTCTAGCCCTGCTTCACTTTTACCATAAGCGATAATGTTGTAGTTGTGAGCGATAGGCTCTGGGATAAGGGAGAGGACTGAAGCCTCTATCTTCTGCCCTGCTAGAGATATAAAAGGAATGCCCAACACAAAAGCTTCTGTCTTTTTCAGGTCAGCTTCACTTATTTTGCCTTCAGACAAAAGCATCTCTCCAAACTTTTGATTTTTGGATTCAGCTTTTTTAGAGATAGCGGTCATGTCTGTCTTTGACACAAGACCAGACTTTAAAATAAATTTCTTTAACTGCTCTTCATCGATTTGCATTAGATATATTATAACAAAAAATCTCGGAGATAGTACTCTCCGAGATTTTTTATATTTAATTTAATTAGTTTTCTTTATACCCCGGTATCTTAGGTCCTGAGCTCCCTATCATTACCCAAACCTCAGCTGGTGTTATGATTCCAGAAGCGTTATTGAGGCAAGCAATAGAATACTTAGTAGAAACAATAGGTGCAACAGCCACAGAACCCGAAGTAGCACCACCAGTGTTGAAGTCTGTGCTAGTACATGAATCAGCATTAGACGAAGACCATTGCAGGGTCGAAGTAGCTGGAGGAATAATCGAAGGAGGTGTCGCTGAGAGAGTTACATTCGGTGCAGTCGGTGCGTTAGGGACACAGCTTGTGTTGTTCCAATAATGGTTTGCCACGCAATCTACTACAATAACATTAGAGGTCGCCAAGGGGGTTGGCGAGTTATTGTGATAAATAAAGAATGTACTTGATCCATAAGTCACATTGTTTGCGAAATTCGTACCAGAAGTTAAGAAAGAAACACTCGTATTGTTTGGATTATTTCTGGTCACCTCGGTTGGACCGGCGGTCAGATTTGATGTGGACCATGTCACAGAAGCAGGACAAGTGGAAGCATTGGGCTGAATAGAACAACCAACGACAGATATGGTTCCGGATGGTCCGCTACTGTTTGCCGTAGTAAACTGCACCGGCGCTCCATAAGAAGTGCCCACACCATTCGTCGCATAGGCACGAACATAGTACAGCGTATTTGCAGTAAGGCCGGTCATATTACTTACCCAAGGTCCTCCTGTAGCCCATCCATCAGTTGTTTTGGTAGAAAGTGCCGTGGTTGGGTTCGGTGAAGTACTCCAAACTATTCCACTCACTGTTATCGTTGATCCGCCGTTAGAAACAATAGTTCCTCCTCCGGTAGCTGTTGTTGATGTGATACTTGAAACAGCGCTAGTTGTAAGAGTTGGAGCTGTAGCTGAGGCTGTGGTGGTAAATGTTACAGGCGCTCCATAAGAAGTTCCCACACCATTCGTCGCATAAGCACGCACATAGTACAGAGTATTCGCAGTAAGGCCAGTCATATTACTTACCCAAGGTCCTCCTGTAGCCCATCCATCAGTTGTTTTGGTAGAAAGTGCCGTGGTTGGGTTCGGTGAAGTACTCCAAACTATTCCACTCACTGTTATCGTTGATCCGCCGTTAGAAACAATAGTTCCTCCTCCGGTAGCTGTTGTTGATGTGATACTTGAAACAGCGCTAGTTGTAAGAGTTGGAGCTGTAGCTGAGGCTGTGGTAGTAAACGACCCATTAGTAGAATAAACTCTTCCTGAAACAGGGTGATCTACATAACCTCTGTAGTATATAAGAGTGTTTGACGGCATTCCAGTTCTTACGTGACTAAATGCTCCGGTGCTTACAACTCCTTCAGGAAGACAGTTCGTCGTTGGGTTTGTTGTAGTTGCCCAACATGTACCACGAGCAGTTATGGAATTCGGTACACCTAAAGATGCGACTGTTGCTCCCAAGGTCGCTCCGGTTGTTGTGATTGCTGTGTGGGTAGGAAGAGTCACGCTCGGTGCTGCCGTGTTCTGACATGTTGAAGTTGCAGAATTCCATCCAGTACCGCCGGTACATGCTGCTGTAATAGTTAACCCTGGATTGTTCAACCAACTACTATTGTTATAAAGA
Organism: uncultured Candidatus Saccharibacteria bacterium; assembly: GCA_964625485.1. Classification (GTDB taxonomy): domain Bacteria; phylum Patescibacteriota; class Minisyncoccia; order Phycocordibacterales; family UBA9973; genus UBA9973. The sequence continues at coordinate 24,367 of CAZVBK010000005.1, read as the reverse complement.
TCAAATCTTCGAGATCCGTATGGTATAGGCACAGCTGTAGGTGCAGGAGAATTATTGCCTGTAGCCACGGAAAAGTTAGTAGTAAGAACTCCGCTATTGTTCTTATCACTGGTTACCCCAGATGTTCCCTGAGGATTTGTGGTGGTCCAGGTTAGGGCTGCGTTACAACTACTTGAGCCTTGAGCAATATTACATGAAGCTGGTCCGGTAAGAGTTCCGGACATGACAGGAGCTGCTGCCACCGTAACATTACGCCACGGACTGCAGTTATTGTTTTCATCAAATTCAGAAACAGCAGTATTGTGATCCACACAAAGACTTACTGAAAAAGTTCCAGCAGATGGAAATGTATGAGCAAAAGTTACATCTCTTTGGTTAAGAGCAGTTAATGCAGGAGTTGAAGTAATAGATATTGTGGAAACTGTTCCTGTCCCGTTTGACCCAGTGGCCCATCGAGCTCGGTTATCAAAAGCATTTCCAGTAGAAAGGTCTCCATTGTTGTAAACAGTAGAAGTAAAAACTTGAGATACAGTAGCTGTCGCTGTTCCTGGGGTTGGTGTGCTTGCAGTAAGTTCTGCTTGTGGTGTACCTGAAACTGTTACCGAAGAATTGCTGACAGCATTATTGCCCCCGCTACTACATGTAACTGTAAAGGTTGTATTTTGAGTGACTCCAGTTACAGACAGCGGACCGTTGAGCGGAACACTTCCCAACCATTGACCATTTGCAGGAGAAGATGATGCATTACAAGCAGTAGCATTAGAAGATGTCCAGTTAAGCGTCACAGTATCCCCAGAGTTAATGGTTGATGGAGTCGCTGTCAGGTTAACACTTGGCAAACCGCCCCCTGTTAACACAAAAGCTGAAGTAACAGTACAGTCCGCATTTATTGCCCCAGTATTATATGTGTATGCAGTAGTTAGGGCAGATGGGTTGTTGTACGCTGTTCCATTACATCCAGACACAGATGATATTCTGTAACCAGAATTTGGTGTCACTGTAAAAGAAGTTGAGTTTCCTGCGTTAACGTTTACACCAGAACTTGGATTCATTGTTCCGCCAGAACCAGCACTTGGGGTCGCGATATATGTCACTGGACCTGACACAGTGACTGTCGCTGTCGCTGTATTACTTTGACCGCTAGCATTGTTACAATACAAACTGAAAGTTGTGGTGGTGGTTAGTCCTGTTATGCTCTGTGAACCTCCACTTGCTGGTGTCTTGCTACCAGTCCATTGACCATTGGCAGGAACTGCAGAAGCTGTACATGAAGTAGGGGTGTTGCTGGCAGACCATGTCAAAGTAGACGATCCTCCGCTTGAAACAGTGGTTGGACTTGCATTAAGGGTGGTGACTGGAGCTGGGGCTGAAACGAAAACAAAAGCTGAAGTAACAGTACAGTCCGCATTTATTGCCCCAGTATTATATGTGTATGCAGTAGTTAGGGCAGATGGGTTGTTGTACGCTGTTCCATTACATCCAGACACAGATGATATTCTGTAACCAGAATTTGGTGTCACTGTAAAAGAAGTTGAGTTTCCTGCGTTAACGTTTACACCAGAACTTGGATTCATTGTTCCGCCAGAACCAGCACTTGGGGTCGCGATATAAGTAGTTACAGGCGCAGGATTTACGGTAACATTCATTTCATCGGAAACGAAGTTTAGCTGATCATCATAAGCGGTAAATCTGAAAGTGTAATTACCCGCCTGCAGGTTACTTATTGTTGTGGCGTTAGAACCAGGACTTGCTATCGTAAAACTAGCTGCCGCTGGAGTACTAGCAGACTTGTTCCACGTCCTAGTATATATATATCCATCTGCGTCTGTTGCGGTAGCACTTACGCTGACAGAATTTGTAGGTAGTGTAATAGTCTGATCAGGACCTGCGTTTACCACAGGGACACAGTTTGCGGCAAAATCCGGAACAGTAGAATTTCCAAAAATCTGCTCGACTTCTCCAGGAGCACCTCCATTTCCGAAGTAATGTATCTGGAAAGTATAATCTCCCCCGGGAAGATTGTTATAACTACGAGTAGTACCTACTCCTTGAAAATAGCCAGATTGAGACTGCCCACTAGGCCCAAACATCCAAACCTGAAACCAAGCATTACTAGAGTCGCTGTTTATGGGGTGCCACGGACCGTATCCAGCTACCGCTTGAGATCCACCGTTCAAATATATGTCTACACTGTTGCAAGCTGTACGAGTAATGATGATTTCTCCATCAGCCGCTGAAGAAATATTTGGTAAAACTAGTAGCGCTAGTATGAAAATTTGTAAAAACAAAACCTTAGGATTAAGAAAACTGAAATTCTCCTTATTAAATATTTTTTTCATAATAAATTTAAAACCGCTACTAAATTAGACCCACGCTAGGCATGTTATTTATAATATAAACTTAGTATTTATTGTAACACAATAAAACATGTGGTCTAAAACAATATACTTGGCTCTGTGGATAACAAGTAGAAACCCCCCGTGCAGACTTTCGTCTGCCGGGGGGTTTGATATGTCGTAGCTCCTTTCCTAAGGGAGGAACGAAAAGTTAGTTAATTGGACGCGTACCGAAGGGCACGCTGTGAATCCAGCGAACGGTCTCGGTGGTGACCGGTAGCAAAAAGAAACCAGAAGCCTCAGGGCTCATCACGTCAGTACCCCTAGGGGTATGCGTCAAGAAGCCCAAAGCGTGACCGATTTCGTGAGCAATGACCTCAACCCGAGTAGGACAAGAGTCCAAGGGGCGTAGTCTAACCACCCCAGACAAGACAGTGAAAGTCTCATCGAAAAAATGGAATCCGCCAACACCACAGGTGCCAGGTTCACCTTCAGAGGCGTTGTTAGGCAAATCCGTCCTGATGGTTATCTGCTTGTGTCCAGAATCAGACACAACCCTCAAAAGCAACTTGCCCGCAAGAGATGACTGCCAAAGATCGACAGCCCCTTGAACCATCAAGGGGTCTAATCCCGATCCGGGCTTTACCCAGACATAGATTGTGTCATTCCAGCGAGTCACCGCACCAGAGCCACTGAGATTGCCTCGGACAACATAGTCCTTAGCCTCAGAAGAAAGATGCGGCAAGTCTACCCACTTGACGGGAGCAGGCCAGTCGACGGTCACCGTCGCGTAAGCGGTAGTCGAACCAACCGAAGCACTGATCGTAACCTTGCCTAGGGCACGGGCCACAAACACTCCGTTCGTATCGATTACAGCACTTGCGTCATACGACTGCCAAATGATACCCCCGGTAACCTTTTTCTGGCTACCATCAGAATATCGGGCGGTTACGTCGAACTTTTCAGGGACAGCAACAACGACTGCGGTGTCGCCTGAAATGAACAACGACTCGATGGTGGGTGCCGGCAAAGACATGACTCGAACTTCGACAGAAGTCGAGAAGCCTTGGTATGCAACCACCACCTGGGAAGTCCCGGGCGTGAGCGCAACCAGATTCCCTCGGTCTACGGTGAGAACCACGGGATTGGCCGACACCCACTGAGTCCCTTGACTATCGGTCACATCGACGGACGTACCGTCAGACCTGAGAGCGAGGACAGTGAGCTTGCCAGTAGAAGCAGCCATGAGGGCGTTTGGGCCATTGATCTGGACCGAAACGACCTTGACCTCTTCTACGGGAGGCTTGGGTTGGGTGGGGTTATCACTTCCACCGCAACCGGAAACGAGGAGCGCAAGCATGGCCACACAGGTAGCCAGCAAGCGCCGAGCATAAAGCGTGAACATGTCGCAACCTCCTTGCCGATAAACGGCACGAAAAACGTTTGACGAACAACATCGCTTATTCCCTATCATTATAACACAAAACAGCTATATTTAGCAAGTTATTGTGGATAAAATGTGTATAACTAAAATATCCCCCAAACCCTTTGCTTGCAGGGCCAAAAGACTTATGGTAAGATATATTTATATGAGTCCTGTCGCAACAGGGCTTTTAATTTTAGTAAAATTTAATAAAAATCAAAATGTTAGACATAAAAACATTCAAATCAGCTCTGGAACAATTAGAAGAAGAGCGCAAAATACCTAAAGAAAAGATACTTGACGCTATCGAACAAGCCATGGCGGCCGCTTATAAGAAGGATTACGGAAAGAAGGGCCAGATAGTCCGTGCCAAGTTCGACATGGAGACAGGTCAGACAGATTTCTACAAAGTAAAAATAGTAGTAGATGAGTCTATCGCCAAGATCGACGAGGACGGCGAAGAAGGAGACCTGTCTGCGCAGGCAGGAGAATACTCTGTCAAAGAAGACGGCGATGAACGCGTGCGCTTCAACGACGAGCACCACATCATGCTCGAAGACGCGAAGAAGATAAAGAAAGATGCTGAGCTCAATGATGAGATAGTTTTCTTGCTCGAACCAAAGGATGACTACGGACGCATCGCGGCGCAGACAGCCAAGCAAGTCATCGTCCAGAAAATCCGTGAAGCAGAGAGGACTTCTATCATCGACGAATACGGAACCAAAGAAGGAGAAATAATTTCTGGTATCGTCCAGAAGATAGAACGCGGAAATATTTATATAGATTTCAATCGTGCGACTGGAATACTGCCTGCCGAAGAACAAATCCCTGGAGAATACTTCCAAAGAGGTCAACGCATCCGTGCATACTTGTACTCTGTCGAAGATTCACCACGAGGTATCAACCTTCGTTTGTCTAGAACTCATCCAAAGTTTATCGAGAAACTTTTTGCTACCGAAGCCCCTGAGATCCAAAGTGGAATAGTAGAGATCAAGTCCATCGCTCGTGAAGCAGGTGCAAGGTCTAAAATAGCCGTATTTTCAAAGGATGAACACATAGATCCTGTAGGTTCATGCGTAGGCCAGAAAGGTACTCGCGTAAACACTGTGACCCAAGAACTCTCTGGTGAAAAGATAGACATCATCCCTTGGACCGAAGACCCAAAGGCTTTCGTGTCCAACGCCCTGTCCCCTGCTAAAGTTCTTTCTATCGAGATAGATGAAGCTGAACACAAGGCCATGATAGAAGTCGCAGACGATCAACTGTCTCTTGCTATCGGTAAAGGCGGACAAAATGTTCGTCTTGCTGCCAAGCTTACTGGTTGGAGAATAGACATCAAAGGAAACGGCGCGAAAGAAGTAGTCTCTACTGACGGCGACAAGGTTGTTGAAAAAACTGAAGAAAAAGAATAGAATATATTTATGAATCTATGGCACGACATAACAATAGGTAAAAATGTTCCCGAAGAATTTAATTGCATAATTGAAATCTCTAAGGGCTCTTACAATAAATACGAAATCGACAAAGAAACTGGTCTAATCAAGTTAGACCGCGCTGGTTATGGTCCATCTGCATACCCATTTGACTACGGGTTTGTCCCGCAAACATTGTGGGAGGATGGTGATGCTCTTGATATTGTTCTGCTTTCAACGTTCCCAATAAACCCAGGAATATTAGTCAATGCACGCCCCGTAGCAATCATGAAAATGACGGACTCAGGAGAGTCTGATGATAAAATAATCGCCGTGCCAGTAGACGACAAACGCTGGGACGATGTCCAGGATCTAGTCGACCTAAACAAGCACAGCCTAAGAGAATTTCAGTTATTTTTTGAAACAAACAAAAGACTAAAGAGTGAAGACCCAAATAAATACAAAATAGAAATAACAGAAATTGGAGATAAAAGTAAGGCGATAGAAGCCATCAAGAAAAGTCAGCAACTATACGCTGAAAAGTTCGGCAAATAAGGTCACTATAGACAAATTAAATAAATGCTATAATAAAACACAGGGTAATACCCTGTGTTTTAGGTTCGAGATTATAAGTCTAAATTAAAAATTATTTATGAAACATATGAAAAAATACTTAAGTTTGTTTGTTGTGATGTTATTAGCCATTACTGTTAGCGCCTCCCCTGCACTGGCTGAAGTGAGTACCTCTGGCGAGCTCAACGCTGAAGTAAAATACGAAAAACCAACTCCTGAGCAAAAAGAACAAAAGGAGAGAGAACGAGAAGAGATGCGTAAAAAAATGGAAGAGGTGAGAAAAGAGAGACAGGAAAATAGGGGTGAGATAAAAGAGAATCGAGAAGCTTATCGAGAAGAAGTAAAGGAGAAAAGAGGTGAGATAAAAGAAGACCGCCAAGAATTACTGAAGAAGGGTCGTGAAATGATAGCTAACGCATTGCTACGCCGTGCAGAAAACCTATCTCAGATTAGCACTAGAATCAAGACTAGGATCGAGAAATTAAAATCAAATGGCGTTGATGTAACGGTCGCCCTTTCTCTCGTAGTAAAAGCGGACGCAAGCATTGCAGACGCAAAAGCTAGTGCAAATAAGGCCAAAGAAGGCATAACTAGTGGTGGTAACATTGATACAATACGAGCTGATGTAAAAGCTTCGAAGGAACACTTGAGAAAAGCCCATGAATACCTAAAAGAAGCAGTAAAAGACCTAAAATCCAAAGTTGGAGAGAAAGAAAAACCAAAAAGCGAATCTAGCAACAATGATTAATAGCTAACGTCGAACTTAATAAATATAAATAAATATAAAATGGAAAACCCTATCGAAAACAATACTACTAATGTAAATGTAGAGACCAAATCAAACGGAGCTTTGGTTGGATCTGTGATAATAATAGTTATATTAATCATTGGTGGTATTTATCTCGTAAAGTCCAATGTGGAAAGAGCTCGCCAGCAACAACAAATGATAGAGCAACAACAGGCTGCCCAAGAAGAGGCGAACAAACTATCAGAGTCAGACGATGTGACTGACATCGAAGCTGACCTGAACGCAAATGGAGACATCGACGGATTAGATCAAGGTTTGGAATAATAATTATAAAAATAAAAAACCCTCGAAGTTCGAGGGTTTTTTATTTTTGACAAAGGAGGCTAATATCTATAAGATAATCACATGCTTAAAACAACTGTTAAAAAACTCCCAGGAAGTGTCGTGGAAATAGAGGGCGAACTCCATGAAGATGCCTTCGAAGCTTATTTCAAAGACGCTCTCAAGAAAATATCCGCAAACGTAGAACTTGATGGCTTCAGGAAAGGCAAAGTGCCTGAAAACATACTGCTCGCCAATATCTCTGAAGCCAGAATCCTCGAAGAAATGGCAGACATGGCCTTGAACGAACATTACCCAAAGATCTTGGAGTCTGAAAAAATCGACGCTATAAGCCGCCCAGAAATAATGATAACCAAAATAGCCAGGAAAAGTCCTTTGGCTTTCAAAATAAAAACCTCTACCCTTCCAGAAATAAAACTCGGGGACTACAAATCTATAGCCAAAGATATAGTTTCCAAGCTTACTGACGAAGATAAGAATCCGACAGTTACAGATGAAGACGTAGAGAACACCATCATGGATATCCGCAAATCTCGCGCTCCAAAGAAACATGTGTCTGAGAATCCCGAAGAAAATGAAGCGAAGGAGGCCGAGCTCCCAGAATTCACTGACGACTTCGTGCAAGCTCTTGGGCCCTTCAAGGACGTAGCAGACTTCCGTGAAAAACTAAAAGAAAATATAAAAATAGAAAAGCAAAATCAAGCCAAAGAAAAAACTCGCCTCAAGATAATCGAGCGAGTCATCGACGAGAGCACTCTTGATGTGCCAGAAATATTGGTGCAGATGGAACTCGACAAGATTTTGTATCGCATGGAGTCTGACATCACTACCATGGGGCTCAAGTTCGAAGACTATTTGAAACACCTAAACAAAACAGTGGAGGATCTTAAAAAAGAATTCCGCCCTGACGGGGAAAAGAAGGCAAAGCTTGCCCTTATCTTGAATGAAATAGCGAAAACTGAAAAAATAATCGCTGACGAAGAAGAAGTCCTGCGAGAAGTAACTCATATCTTAGAGCACTACAAAGATGCTGACCCTGAAAGAGCTCGCATCCACGCTGAAAACGTTTTGACTAACGAAAAGATTTTCCAATTCCTGGAAACAGCGTAAAACTCAAACTTGAAAAATAGCTCCAAAAGATATAATATGGGTACATGTTAATACCCACAGTTATTGAAAAGTCTCAATTTGGCGAAAGAGCTTATGACATATATTCTAGGCTTTTGCGCGAGCGCATAGTGTTCTTGGCTGGTCCTATCGACGACCACACAGCGAATATCATCATAGCTCAGCTCTTGTTCCTAGAGTCTGAAGACGCAAAGAAGGACATCTATCTATATATCAACTCCCCAGGAGGCTCTGTGACCTCCACCATGGCCATAGTAGACACTATGAACCATGTACGACCTGATGTTTCGACTTTCTGCGTAGGCCTCGCTGCTTCAGGAGGAGCTATCGTCCTTTCAGCTGGAAAGAAGGGCAAGCGTTTCATCCTGCCTAATGCTGAAGTCATGATCCACCAACCCCTAGGAGGTGTAGAAGGCCAAGCGACCGACATCGCCATCACCGCCAAGCATATTCTGAAAACTCGCGACAATCTAAATAAGCTTTTGGCTAAAAACACCGGCAAATCCGTATCTCAAGTAGAAAAAGACGTGGAAAGAGACTTTTTCATGGACGCTGAGGAAGCCAAGAAATATGGCATTATTGACGAAATTGTCACCAAATCCAAAGCCCCTGCCCCAAAGTCTGACAAATAAGCCGAAAACTACTAATACAACACCATGGACATAATGCCCTAGGTTTGTTATACTTCATGTGTTGAATTTTAGAAATTTTATTCCAGTAGTTAATTTTCGGTTTATAGGAATATCCATCATTATGACGCGTTTAAGCACAAACATAAGACAAATTTTTCAAGCTAGACTAGATCGAGCGGCAAAACTGCGAACATAAGAGGCCTGTTCTTATAAGTCGATATCAGACTTATGAGCTTAATAACAATAATTTTGATAGGTACGGTAGTACTCCTTTTGGGCGTTGGAGTGGGTTACTACCTAAGACTTATCATTGCGCTCGGCAAACGCCGATCGATAGAAATCGACATCAAGCAAATGATGGTCGCTGCAAAGGAGGAAGCCCAGAGAGTAACTGACGAAGCCAAGAAACTCTCCGAGACCAAACTAGCAGAGTTGAAGGAAGAGGAGAAGAAGCGCGAGCAAGAATACAAGGAAACAGAGAAAAGACTCATCAAAAAAGATGAGTTCCTTGATGCTAGGCAGGTAGAAGTAAACAGAGAGGTTGAGAACATCAAAGCAAAAGTAGAAGAGGTAAAGAAAATCCAAGAAAGAGTCTCAAAAGTAGAAGAAGAAAAGAGAGCTGAGCTAGAAAAGGTGGCCAACCTAAGCGAAGCTGATGCTAAAGAGCAACTCTTGAAAGATATCGAGAAGAAATACGAAGAGGACTTGCTAGTACGAATGGCCAAACTCGAAAACAACAACGAAGAGAAGCTTGATCGTAGGGCTAAAGACATCCTGTCTACTTCTATCCAAAGGCTAGCAGCAAGTACTGCTTCTGACCTCATGACTACCATAGTCACCATCCCGAACAATGAAATCAAGGGTAAAATCATTGGTAAGGAGGGCCGTAACATCCGAGCTTTCGAAAGAGCTTCTGGTGTAGAGCTTATAGTGGACGACACCCCAGGATCTATCATCATCTCTTCTTTCGACCCTATCCGCCGACAAGTAGCTCGTCTTGCTCTTGAGAACTTGATACTCGATGGACGAATCCAACCAGCCAAGATCGAAGAGCTAGTAGAAAAAGCTAAAGAAGAAATAAATAAAATAATCAAAGAAAAGGGTGAACAAGCAGTCTATGAATGTGGAATATTCAACTTTGACCCACGCATAGTGGCCA
>CAZVBK010000005.1:4032-14604 GCA_964625485.1 uncultured Candidatus Saccharibacteria bacterium | reverse complement strand
GAACAAGTTATGGACAAAATGTTTTGCAACACTCTATCGAGATGGCCCACATAGCGGGCATGCTAGCCGAAGAGCTCGGTGCAGACGTAGCTATAGCGAAAGCTGGTGCACTAGTACACGACATCGGCAAGGCCCTAGACCATGAAGTCCAAGGTACTCACATAGAGATAGGTATGCGCATCCTTCAGAAATTCGGAGCGGATGAACGCATTGTTACTGCTATGAAGAGTCACCACGAAGACTATCCTTATGAAACCATCGAGGCTATCATCGTCCAGACCGCAGACTCCATCTCTGGAGGTCGCCCTGGAGCAAGAAGAGACTCTGTAGAGAACTACTTGAAGAGACTCCAAGAACTAGAAGCCCTAGTAAATACCTTCCCTGCAGTAGAAAAGTCTTACGCCCTACAAGCAGGTCGTGAGATCCGAGTGTTTGTGACTCCAGACAAGATCTCTGATACTGAATCCAAGCTAATGGCTCGAGATATAGCTGTCAAAATTGAACAAGAACTCAAATACCCAGGTGAAATCAAGGTCACTGTCATCCGAGAGACTAGAATCATCGAATACGCACGTTAAAAGGAGGCCCAAATATTAAGTTTTAAGGGGTTTCGAGGCCGACGGGCCGAGAATTTCAGGATTTTTTAAGCTTCAAAAAATCTGTACCGACAAAACTTAACTATTTGGGCCTCCTTTTACGTCCAAACTACCTATTTTGACCTGCCCTTGCGTCAAAAAACCCTTGATATATAATGATAGGGTAATAGTCTATAGAGTAAAAGGGTCGAATTATTAAAGTAATTTTTAATAAATCATATGAATAAACAAGCATTAGCTGAATGGGTACACGCAAAACTTGGTGGCACCAAAGTACAAGCAGAAGAAGTAGTAGACGGCATGTTTGAAGCTATCGTAGGCACCTTGAAGCAAGATGGCGAAGTTTCAATCGCTGGCTTCGGAATCTTTTCTGTAAAGCCTCGTGCTGCACGTATGGCTCGCAATCCAAAGACTGGAGAAGCGGTCAAAGTAGCTGCAACTAAAGTTCCAAAATTCAGAGCTGCAAAGGCTTTGAAGGACGCAGTAAAATAATCTCCTACTTGTCTGCAGACAGGTGATCTCGAGATAAATAAAAACCCGCACATGCGGGTTTTTATTTTGTCGAAACTTATATAAATTAATACTTCCTGATCACTGCCTTCACCACTGCGGTGATATTCAAACTATGAGTCGGGTAGATCGGTTTATAGTTTTTATTTGCAGGTTCGAGCCATGCTTTGTCCCCTTTCTTTCTTAAATATTTCATTGTGAACTCTCCATCGACTTCAGCGATGACGATGTCTCCATCGCGAGCTACACTAGTCTTCTCGACGAGCACCATATCCCCGCTTTCTATGTGTGCATCTATCATCGAGTCACCGTCGACTTCGAGCATGTATGTAAAAGATTTCTTGCCGACAAGATATTGGTCCAGGTCCACAGTGTCGGCCATCTCGGCCTCGACATCAGCCGGGAATCCGGCAGTAACGAATCCGAGTTTTGGAATCTCTCCAAAAGATTCGGTGGGCACAAGTCTACCCAAATGATCCTTGGCCACTGTCCCCGCTTCTAAAAGTTTGTTCACTATCTTGGCGACAGCATTCTTGGATTTGAAACCAAACAAACCCATCATCTCAGTGTAAGTGGGCATGCGTTTGTTTTGGCTATAAAAGTTTTCTATTTTACCTCGGTAATTTTTTTCCATGAAAATTGGTATCGTTTGTTAGTATGAAAGACGGAGGCCAAAGGGAGAAAATAATCTACTAAAGAAACTCCTTCTACTATGATAGCGCACTTTCTTCAAAAGTAGTTTGTGGTCTCTCGCCTCTTTGCGATAAGACTCGCCTTGGAGGATTTTCATATCGATCCTCTTGTTGATCTCTTGAATCTCGCGCTCTATTAAACTTAGGTATTGTTTTTGTGACATGTGGTTTTCCTTATGTTTTTACTAATTGTGACCCGACTTGGTCATGTAAATAGTATAGGTGAACGAGCGTTCACTGTCAACAATATAACTGTGGAAAACTCTAAGAACTTACTTTCGGCCTATATTGTATAGCTTCCAATATGTGCTGAGTATTTATGTCAGCACTGTTTTCTAAGTCAGCGATAGTGCGAGCGATTTTAATAACTCGATGATAGGCGCGCGCAGAAAGTCCAAGACGAGTAGCACTATCGTCGAGAACTTTGCGGACTTCATCTTTTAGTTTTACAAGAATACTCAAATCTTTTACGCTCATCTCGCTGTTGTATTTTATTTCTCTTCCAAATTTTTTAAATCTTTCTGCTTGGATTTTCTGCGCTGTCTCTACTCTTTTCTTTATCACAACACTGCCCTCCCCTTCTCCTCCAGCATCACCCAATTTCTTATAATCAATATTGCCGACTGACACCCACAAATCTATACGGTCCATGATGGGTCCAGAGAGTTTACGTTTGTATCTATCGAGGTCGCTCGGTCGGCAAACGCAGGCTTTGAGCTTGGAGCCCGTGTTGCCACACGGACAAGGATTCATCGCCGCGATCAAAATAAAATTGGATGGAAATATCGCTGTTCCTCGAGCGCGAGCGATGGACACGATGTTGTCTTCGAGCGGTTGGCGTAAAGATTCGATGACACGTTTCTCAAACTCTGGGAATTCGTCGAGGAACAAAACTCCTCTGTGTGCCAGAGTAACCTCGCCCGGCTTGGGATACGCCCCGCCACCAATGAGTGAAACGTATGAAGAAGTATGATGCGGTGCGCGAAAAGGTGGCGCACACACGAGCTCGCCTCTGTTCACCCCTGACACAGAATGTATGCCGGTGATCTCGAGCACTTCATCAGTACTCAAGTCAGGCATCAATCCTGAGAATGCTCGAGCGAGCATGGTCTTGCCTGTACCCGGAGGTCCGTACATGGCGATGTTGTGTCCACCTGCGGCAGCTATCTCCATGCCACGCTTGGCACCTTCTTGCCCGCGCACATCAGAAAAATCTACTCCTTTGATTTCTCTTTTGTAGTTAATCAAGGTTTTGGGTTGCACGGTTATTCGCCTGGGCTGTTTCTTTTTCTCCACATCTTTAAGTTCATTCAAATGATCCACCACCTCAGTTAAACTCTCCGCACCAAAAATTTTTACCCCGTCCACCAGCGCCGCATCGTTGGCATTATCTCTCGGAAATTATATTTCTTCGAAACCTTGAGCTTTGGCTTCTTGGACAAGTGGCAATGCTCCACGAATGCTACGGAGTGTCCCGTCGAGCCCGAGCTCTCCCAAGAAAATCTTTTTTGATGTGTCGAACTTTATATCTCCGGCAGCGAGCATGTAGGCGAGGGCTATCGCCAAATCAAAAAACGGACCCTCTTTCTTGAGGTCCGCCGGTGACAATGAAACTATTATTTTTTGGTTCTGAGCTTTTGGAGATTTGAATCCAGAATTCTTTATAGCAGAACTCACTCGGTCCTTGGATTCGTCCACCGCCTTGTCAGGTAGACCAACTACACTAAATGTATGTAACCCACGAGACAAATCCACCTCGATGGTGACGATAGCACCTTTTAGTAAATTCACTTGTGCAGAATATACTCGTGCGAAACTCATGATATTCGGCAGAACCATGTCGCGAACCGTGATTAACTCGCGACACATCCTGCGATTAACTGACTACCCTTGTAAATGTTTCTTGCAAGTACGAGCTGCAGGATTGGCTTCCATGCGCGCAGCCTCGATATCTTTCTTGCAAACTTCACACTTGCCGAAAGACTCTCTACCTATCCCCTTCAGTGACTTCAAAATATTTTGCAGTCTTCCTCCGAGCACTCGTATCATCGAACTCCTCTCTTCAAAATCCTCAAACCTGTCGGCCATATCATTCTGATCTGCCTCAGTACGCTCTACCGCTTCTGGAATTGCCTCCCACTCACCAGTATCAGTATTGAGTGTACCGATGTCCTTCATCTGGTCTACCAAAACATCCCTTTCCTTTTCCAATTTGTCTTTAATTTTTTTCTTGTCTAACATGCCATTATGATAGCACGTAAAAAGGGTCTGGCAAACTGTGGGCAAATCTGCCAAGAAAGGCCGATTACTTCTTGACCTTACTGGAAGCCAAACGTCTGATGACCTCACGAGTAGCATCTTCGGTGTTGGTGATGAGCACATGATTGTCATCCACAAATATATACATCATCACTATGCTCCTATCGTCGCCATACAAAATACGCGCATTTTTATTTTGAATTATTCCATCCTCAAAGTCCTTAATGAAAAGATAGTTGGTCTCTGCGTTTAACGGAATGCCGAAAAATCCGTACAACTCTGTAAACATTTTTCTTTCCCAAATGCGCATTTGCGGGAAAATATCTTCAAAGGACTTTACCCTTAAAAGCACGAAGAAGTCTTTGGTGTTATCATTGGCCGCCCCAATAAGAAAATTATCATTCACCACCGGAACATCCTTGGGCAATAAAAGCTCTGATTTTATGCGAGAAAGAAAATCATTGAACCCCACCACGTTTTTATTGTTTACTAAATATATACCTTCTATCCCTCCTTTTTTGACTGTGACTTCTTGCACCTTTCGATAGACTGTTTCTATAAATACATCTTTAGACAGATCAGTCACATCAGAAAAGCTAGTTTTGTCGGTAAATATTAGTGGCACGAACTGTGGGGGCACCTCGACGGTCTCTACCTCTCTGGTCAGCAAAAAATAAAACATAATACCCAAAGAACACAAAATCATGGTCACTCCTAAAACCATAAAGATTTTATTCTTTTGCGATTCAGGGGAGAGGTTCTTTTTTTCAATTTCCTTTTCTTCTTCTTCTTGAATTATTTTTTTTATCAAACCATCCTTGTTGCTACCGATGACATCCGCCATGTCTTCGGCATAAGTTTGAACTTTTTTGTTTTGGATTTTATTATCTGGTGGCATTATTTTTTACGAACTAAGCCTTTGGTTTAAAGAAATCCTTGTCCGCTTCTTTGATAGACAGACCGATGCGTCCGCGCTCAGAGTCAACACTGATGACCTTCACTGGCACGATCATACCTTCTTTTATTATATCGCTAACTCGCTCTACGCGGAATGGGGCTATCTCAGAAACATGGACCATGCCGTCGTTCCAAGCATTTAGTCTTACGAATAGTCCGAAGTCAGCTATCTTGACCACCTCCCCTTTCATCATCTCACCAACCTTGAATTCATGAGTCATGCCTTCGATTATCTCTTTGGCCTTCTCCGCAGAACCATCTTTACCGGTGAGGTACACTGTTCCGTCGTCTTCGATGCTTATGTCTGCGCCAGATTTTTCTTTTATGTCTTTGATTGTTTTACCACCACTACCGATGACCATACCTATCTGGTCTTGCTTGATCTTGATTATCAAAATCTTTGGCGCATTTGGAGAAATATCTTTTCTTGGTTCTTTTATCTCTTGTTCGATCCTATCGATGATGGCTACGCGAGCCTTCTTTGACTGCACCATCGCTTCTTTCAATATTTTTATCGGCACGCCATCTACCTTCACATCGAGCTGTATAGCAGTGACCCCTGTGCGACTGCCGGCAATTTTGAAATCCATGTCTCCATGATGGTCTTCTGGTCCTTGGATATCTGTCAGAACTTTATACTTGTCATCGCTCTCATACATGAGGCCCATGGCTATACCTCCGACTGGGGCCTTGATAGGCACACCTCCATCCATAAGGGCGAGAATCCCCGCACAGATAGATGCTTGTGACGTTGAGCCGTTGGAAGCCATTGATTCAGAAACTACACGCATGGTGTATGGGAACTCTGTAGGAGAAGGTAGAACCATGGCCAAAGCTTTTTCAGCAAGTGCACCGTGCCCTACTTCGCGCCTATTTGTAAATCCAGCGCGTCCTGTTTCCCCTGCTGAATACGGCGGGAAGTTGTAGTGATGCATAAATCTTTTTTCTGTACTTACGCTCATGCCGTCGATGACATTGCGATCATCTGGCCCGCCGAGAGTTAGAACTGAGAGTACATGTGTACCTCCGCGATAAAATATTCCAGAGCCATGAAGCACAGTAGAGAGTCCGCCCGCTTGCGCATAGAGATCGCGAAGCTCATCCATAGCGCGACCATCAGCACGCTTGTCCTCGTTTATAGCTTTCTTGTGAAGAATTTCATTTTCAGTATCATCAAAAAGATTGTCCTCTTGCGCAAAATCTTTGCGGTCAGGATGCGCTTCTTTTACAAGCTTATTCCAAATACTATGAAGCTCGTCGATGCGAGCCTTGCCTGGACCCGCGAATATTGCATCTGGCATAAGTGGCAAGATAGCTTGGTTGAACATTTCTACAGACTTGGGGTCGATGACATCCTTTTCGATAACTCTTTTTTCTTTACCTATTTCTTTGACGATATCTTTTTGGAAATTCTCTAGTTTAGTTATCTCTTCCATTGCTCTATTTAGGGCTTCTTCAAGTTCATCTTCAGTGTTCTGATGAGCGGCCGCTTCGATCATGTTTACATTGCCATCCTTACCACACACTGTCATGTCGAAATTATACAGACTATCATCAGCACGAAGTTTTTGTGATGGGTTAATAGTAAGAGTGTCAGAATCATATTTACCAATACGCACACAACCTATCGGACCGTTCCACGGAATGTTTGACACAGCTAGCGCCAAAGACGCTGCGTTCACAGCGAGGATTGTGGAATCATTGTCGTCCACAGAAAGGACCGTCACTATGATCTGCACTGCGTGGCGGATGGATTGATCAAACAATGGACGCAAAGTACGATCGATAACTCGACTTGCAAGAATCGCTTCTTCGGACGGCTTGCCTTCTCGCTTCACAAACTTTGATCCAGAGATCTTGCCGGCGGCATAAAACTTCTCCATATAGTCTACGGTCAAATTGAAAAATCCTAGCCCGCTTTGACTGTCTTTGGACATACAAGCTGTGGCTAAGACTATGGTCTCACCATATTTGAGCATGACCGAACCATGAGCTTGGTCAGCGAGATCAGTAAACATGGCAATCATTTTCTTGCCACCAATTTCTACTTCATATTCTTTCTTGTGCATATTTGATTCTGCGAATCACGTCGCGTAAGTCCTTTCGGCGCGACGCTCCACAAGCTCGTGTTCAGACTCCAGTATTGTTCCACAAAAGGAACTTTACTATATGTCCGAACGCGAACTGATTAACTAGTAAATAAACTTCCGTGTATACGGGGATACACTTTTAGATTAACATTTTCGAGTGAAAAATCAAACAAAAACCTATATCCCAAAGAACCTTTCGCTGTCTCCGTTAATCACGACAACCTCACCATCACGCAACGTTTTATAAGGGATATTATTCTCTTCCATGTAAACGACTTCCTTGTCCACATCAGCAGACTCTGGGTGGTCAGATTTATAGTGTGGTGCAACAGAGTAAGGCAAAATACCCAACCCTTCCCAGATTACTTCTTTGTCGTATTTATCTGTGATGAGTTCTGGATGATCCACAATGTGCAGTCCGCGAAGGGACGGAGCTAATATGCAAACCCCTGCGCTGTAGCCAGCGTAAACAATCTTGTCTTCAGCTAAGAATTTTTTAATTATATTGTCAAAACCACTTTGCTTAAAAGCGCGTCTCAAAAGAAAAGTATTTCCTCCTCGCACCCAAACCATTCCAAAACTCGAAAGCTTTTCTTCCAGCTCTTTCTCTTTATTAAAATAATCACGTAGATCGACTTCTTCTCCGAGAAAACCTAAATCCTTCAAGCGATCTATCTGCCTTTGAACCCCTTCTTTTCTTTCTTGATCTGTCGCAAGATCTCCAGCATTAGCGATAATTGCAACTGATTTATTTTCGTCACCCACCAATCTCACCAACTCTTCTGGTTTATTTCCAAACTGATAAGAAGATAAAAATAGTCTCATTTAATTTATTGTTATTTACTGCCCATCAAATACTTGCGAGGGTTTTCGGAAAGGTCGACGAAGTCGTCCACCGCTTCGCGGAGTTTGCCAGAAGTAGATTTGCCGAAAGACACAACCTCTACTTGCACACCTATGGTCTGTAAATATTCTACTAGAGGAATAAAGTCTCCGTCTCCAGAAACTATGACCACAGAGTCTAGTCTTGGGGCCATCTTGATGGCATCCACTGCTAGGCCCACATCCCAGTCGGCCTTTTTGGCGCCGCCAGCAAATATTTGTAAATCTTTTGTTTTTGTTTCAATGCCGAGCTTTGCTAATGCTTCGAAAAAGTTCTTCTCATCCCCTGCTTCAGTGGTGATGACATAGGCTACTGCCCTCACTAGCTTCCTGCCAGCGACAGCGTCCTTGAGCACCGCGCCGAAATTCACTCGAGCTTGATAAAGGTTGCGAGCAGAGTGATAAACGTTTTGAGTATCGATAAAAACTCCCACTCTTTGTTCTTTGTGTTTTATAACTGTCATAAATTTATATTATGTAATATGAAAAAATAATTATTTTATTAAAATTGTTAAAAATACTTCTATCGACCATCTGATAGTAAGTATACCAAGTAAAAAAGAAAAAAGGACCTACGCGAGGTCCATTTTCTTTACGAGTGCATCGTAGCGAGTTTTGTTTTTGCGTTCCAAATACTTTAAATGAGTACGACGATCGGCCACCATCTTGATGAGCCCTCGGCGTGAGTGATTGTCTTTCTTGTGTTTCTTCAAATGCTTTGCAAGTTCGTCTATTTGAGCAGAAATAACAGCCACTTGGACCTCTGAAGATCCTGTGTCCTTGTCGTGTATCTGGCTTTTCTTGATAACTGTTGCTTTTTTCTTGGTTGCTAACATACATATATACTAGCATAAAACCTATAAAAATGCAAGCCCCATAGGGTATTTGGCCCAAAACGTGAAATGGCCCAAGGAAATGTTTTCCCTGGGCCATCTGATTCACGATCTTCGCTCAAATGCACACGGTTTAGGGCTCGTGACTACCCTGCCGTGTTTTCCGCTCACTCCGCTCCGCTACTTGCTGTTCTCAAAAACAGTCGAGCAGTACTTCACCTTCTTGCCCTCGTCGCAACGAGTAATGACCAAGGACTCGCCAAGCTCAGGGAGGCCGCCGATCATGCTGACAGGCCGGAAAGATTCTTTCCATTCTGTCATCTTGGTATCACCAGCAACCTTGCCAATCGCCAGGAATTCCACCTGTGTGGTGTCATCAAGCTGGGTAAAAGACCCGACGGCGCTGTCTACAACGATAGCCGTAGTCGCCTTTGAATCTTTGTTCGGGGCGTGATTTTCGGCTTTGCAAGCCGTAAAAGAAATCCCGACGAGTAGCGCGAAAACAAAGTTCTTCATAACCTAGCCTCCTTCTAAGGTGAGCGCGATAAAATGCTTAAGTCGATTTACTTCTTTATATATTATACACCCATTTAGGGTAAAAGTCAAGGTGTATTACGGGGGTCGTGTCGCAAAATATTATGGTAAAATATGCTTATATGGCCTCGCTCAAAAAACTTAAAACCGAATTCTTGGAATACATCGAGATAGAGAAAGGGCGCTCGCTGAAGACTGTAGAGAACTACGACCACTACCTCACCCGCTATTTGGATTTTTCCAAAAATGACGATCCAGCAAAAATAACTTATGATTCTGTGCGTGAGTATCGCTTGTGGCTCAACCGCCAACTCACCGGTAGCAGCAAAGACAAGTACGAAACCCTTTCCAAGAAAACTCAGAATTATTATCTGATAGCTCTGCGTGCATTCCTAAAATATCTTGCCAGACAGGAAGTAAAGTCCATGCCTTCCGAGCGCATCGAGCTCGCCAAAGTCGGCGAACACACCCTAGACCTCATCACCCCTGTAGAACTTGGAAGACTACTCAATTCCCCTAGCGGTACTGACATCAAAGACCTACGAGACAAAGCTATCCTTGAGCTTTTGTTTTCGACAGGGCTTCGTGTGTCGGAGCTTTGTTCCCTAAAAGCGGATCTGGATTTGAACTCCGACGAATTCTCTATCCGCGGTAAAGGTGGCAAAGTCCGCGTGGTATTTATCTCCGATGAAGCTCGTTCTGCGATCAAAAAATACTTATCTGCTCGCAAAGACATGAGCGAAGCGCTTTTTGTCCAAGTCGAAAGTGGTATCGGTAAGAAAAAACCTGCCCGCAATGCTACGCATAGCGTTGCAGGCGGGGGGAAAATAAAAGATCTGCCACCTCTACAAAAGCGTTCAATAGAAAGAATAGTTAAACAGCACGCCACCAAAGCCGGCATTTCTAAAAAAGTTACTCCACACACCATGAGGCACCTTTTTGCTACGGACTTACTCAGCAACGGCGCCGACATTCGTTCGGTCCAGTCCATGCTTGGCCACTCGAGCATCATCACCACTCAGATGTATACACACGTCACCGACAAACACCTGAGAGATATCCATAAGAAATTCCATAATAAGAAATAAAAGCTATAATAGAAGTATGGATTACCACGAACATAAAAACTACTTCGAGACAGCGTACAAGAACGGTGCCGACACTTGGACTCACCTGCCGATAGAAGACCGCGGGCTCAAACTCAAAGAGCGCTTGCCTG
>CAZVBK010000005.1:0-3932 GCA_964625485.1 uncultured Candidatus Saccharibacteria bacterium | reverse complement strand
TGGACTCACCTGCCGATAGAAGACCGCGGGCTCAAACTCAAAGAGCGCTTGCCTGTCGATGCGCTAATACTCGACATAGGTTCCGGCCGAGGACTTTTCGCCAAAAATCTAGCTGAAGCGGGATTCAAAGTCATCGGAATTGATTTTGAGAAAAACATCGTCGACTCTGCAAATGCGGAGATAAAAAACTGGGGCTTGGATGGAAGAATAAAGTTCATGGAGGCCAACGCCCTCGACATCCCACTGACCGATGCGAGCTTTGATGGAGCTTGTGATTTCGGCCTTTTTGAGAATTTGTACAAAGAAGATTGGCCAAAATATGTAGAAGAGGTAAGCCGAATCCTGAAACCCGGAGGATTTTATCTAAACGTCGCATCTTCAAGGAAAACCCCGAATTTCTTTGGCTTCTCTCCCCTTTCGAGCAAGGACGGTGAAGTAGAAAAGTACGGTATTCACTTTCATTTCTTTGAACAAGAAGAAATGGCCCAAATCTTTGCTGGCAAATTAAAAATCGTTTCTCAGGAAATAAAATCCATAAATAATGGTCAAAGATATTTCTTAGAAACTCTTTTCCAAAAAATATAACATGAAAATAATTTCCTGGAACGTGAACGGCATCCGAGCAGTGCACAAGAAAAATCTTTTTGTTCCTTTCGTGAAAAAGTACAAACCAGATATTTTGTGCCTGCAAGAAACCAAGGCGGAGCGAAGCCAGAGCGAGGTGGACTTGCCTGACTACGAAGAATACTGGAACTCTGCGACCCGCAAAGGCTACAGCGGTACAGCCATATTCGTGCACAATTCTATGGGCAAACCTCTTTCTGTCATTTCCAACATACTTGCGAAGATAGCCAAGAAACACAAGCTCGTAGACGACGGATACGGAGACCCGAACACTGAGGGGCGTGTCATCGCCGTGGAATTCAAAGAAATGTATGTAGTGAGTGTGTATACGCCAAATGCCAAAGATGATTTATCTCGAGTAAGTCTTCGTCATAAAAATTGGGATCCAGCATTTTTGGAATTCATGAAAGAATTGGAAAAGAAAAAGCCCGTAATCTTTTGCGGAGACTTAAATGTGGCTCATACTCCGGACGACCTCGCACGCCCCAAAGAAAATGTTGGCAACAAAGGATTCACTGATGAGGAACGTGAAGGCATAGACAATATTTTAATGTCAGGATTCACTGATACTTTTCGTATGTTCACACAAGGCAACGGGCACTACACTTGGTGGAGCCACTTTGCGAATGCCCGCTCTCGCAACATCGGCTGGAGAATAGACTATGTTTTCGTGTCCAAAAAACTAGCCAAAAAAGTCAAAAAAGCCCTTATATTGCCTGAAGTTTTAGGCTCTGACCATTGCCCTGTTCTAGTGGAATTATAATTTCTGCAAAATATACTGATTTTCTCGGGTCCTCGGTTAATGCAGGAGTACCTGTCGCCAGACCAGCTCGTAAATCAGTATATTTTGCATGCGAGAAAATTATTATATTTCTATAATTCTGTGCTATTATTTGTGCATGAAACACACACGCTTGGATCAACTCTCAGATGGCATATTCGCCATCGTGCTCACGATATTAGTTTTTGAAATAAAAGTTCCTCATATTTTAGGTCCAGTTACAAACGAACAGCTTTGGATAGAAGTCGCCAGCCTCCTTCCCCTATTCCTTACTTACCTTCTTTCTTTCGCACTACTCTTTACATATTGGCGTGCGCACCATTTCTTTATTTCAGTATATGCAAAAAATGTAGACAACAGACTCTCAAACATAAACGCTTTATTCTTTATGCTTATCAGCCTTATTCCCTTTTCAGCTAGTTTGCTTGGGCAATATTCTACAAACGAGATCGCCATAATAGTCTTTGGTATCCATATTATATTGATAGGTATGACTCTTTACTGGATGCGCCGATATGTTCTCTTCTCTGACTACATCAAGAACCCAGAGATAACCAAACATGAAATAAGGGGTAGTACCATCCGCACATTGGTACCTGTGGTTTTTGCACTCATCGCCATTGGCCTATGCTTCTGGAACATCAAGGCTTCTCTCGCACTATTTACTCTCGCGGTATTGTTTAATTTATCTTCTTACAGTACAAGACTTTTCGAAACCATCTTAAAAACTCTCCACCGATTATTTTTTGGAGAAGACACAAAAGGCCACTTCGCAGATTAAAACAAAATAAAACTTAGAAAATAAAAAAACGGAGAGCTCTCCGTTTTTTTATTTTTTTACCCCGTGTTTTGAATGCAATTTTTCAACTTCTTTTTCTTCCAGTTCTTCCTTTGTCTCTTTACCCTTCTCTCCTAATGTCCTTAAGTCTTTATCGGACATCTGGTCTAACTCAAGGACTTTAGCACTCAGATACCCCACAGTGTTCTTCTTTGGATCCTCAAGGACTTCCTCTAAAAGAGCATGCAAAATAAAGCCCATTCTTGGTCCAGGCTTAATCCCGAGGTCCTTTATCATGTAGCCTCCATCTATTTTTAGAGCCCCTACAGAGATAGGGTCGTGCAGTGCCTCCTCGATCATGGCAAAGTATTTACGCAGACGATAAGGTGCTTCTTTCTTTTTCATCCCTACCCTGTCGCACTCACGGACATTCATAAGTAGCCAAATATTTTCTTTCCCCACTTTGGTTATTATTCTTCGCACTGCAGAAAGAGTAATGAGTTCAGTATCAGAAAAGAACATGTGGTTGCGAATTA
Organism: uncultured Candidatus Saccharibacteria bacterium; assembly: GCA_964625485.1. Classification (GTDB taxonomy): domain Bacteria; phylum Patescibacteriota; class Minisyncoccia; order Phycocordibacterales; family UBA9973; genus UBA9973. The sequence continues at coordinate 1,213 of CAZVBK010000005.1, read as the reverse complement.
ACTTTTCCACAAGCTCTGTTTCTTTTTTAGGAAACTTTAATCTCTCCATTATTTTTTTGCCCATTCTTGCACCGACAACTTCGTGTCCATAGAATGTATATTTTTTCTTAGAGGAACGAGCAGATGATTTTTCATGGTCTGGCGACAGGTACTCCTGCCCTAACCGAGGACCTGGAAAATTATCTGCTCGTTCTGCCACCCTCCTTGTCCTAGGCTTACCGATATCATGAAATAGCGCTGCTAGCCTTATTTCTAAAGGCCAATTCTTGTCCGCCGCGTGCTGAAGAGCGTGGAGCAAATGATCCCACACATCATATATATGTTCTCCCAATTGCTCGCAACCTATTCCCTCTTCAAGCTCAGGAATTATATGTTTTAGCAATCCAAATTTTTGTAACATCACCAAACCCATCGCAGGATTCGGCGACAAAATTATTTTTACAAATTCATCACGAATTCTTTCTTGAGAAATATTTTTTATCAACAAAGAATTCTTCAGAATACTTTCTGTGGTTTCGTGCGAAATAGAAAAATCTAATTGTACAGCAAAGCGAACAGCACGAAGCATTCGCAAAGCATCTTCGCCAAATCTCTCATCTGCCTCCCCTACCGTACGGATTATTTTATCTTCAATGTCCTTTATACCTGAGAACATGTCCTTTATGACAACCTCCCCTTTCTGTGTCCGATAGGCTAAGGCGTTCACTGTAAAATCGCGTCTCTTAAGGTCATCCTCTATGTTTTCACTAAAGGAAACCTCATCCGGATGCCTATAATCGCTATATTTTGATTCGGTTCTGTAAGGTGTTACCTCTACAATGTCATATGTTTCATGCGGAACCTCTTCCTGACCTGTTCCATGTGAAACCTCCCCCTCTGGTGTTTCATGTATAACACCCTCCTTTGGTATGCACACAGCCACAGTACCGAAAGAGTTCTCGTATACTGTTTTTTCAAACAGTGGCATTATCTCCTCAGGCTTAGCGTTAGTGGTTATGTCCCAGTCCTTTGGTTCCCTGCCCATGATCATATCTCTTACACACCCGCCAACTAGGTACGCCTCAAAACCAGCCTTTTCTAGAGCTTCTGTTACATATGAAACATATTTAGGTGCTTTTTTTATTAAGTCTTTAGAAATTTGCATTTCTTTTGTGCACTCGGAGGGATTCGAACCCCCAATGACAGTTCCGAAGACTGTAGTGATATCCATTTC
>CAZVBK010000004.1:9980-32201 GCA_964625485.1 uncultured Candidatus Saccharibacteria bacterium | reverse complement strand
CAACTATATCTTGCCCATTAGGTAATCTTTGGGTGTACAAATATTCACCTATCAAATCTTCCATCTTTTGTAGTGGAATATTTTCCTTATCAGCAATATCTTTCAAAACAGCAGAACGTTCACCAGTCCAAAATTCTCCAAACGCTTTTTCAACATCTTCTGACTTATCAATATGTGGCAAATTCTCTTCGATGAATTTTTTAATCAAATCTTTCTTCTTTCTTAGCTGCACATCTTGATCAAAGATATGCAAAATATCTTCTGTCTTTTTCTTTCTCAGAGAATCAGAAGTAATATTCTTCAAACCTGCAATAAGTTGAATAATGTAATCAAAATTAATAACATCTCGTACTGTTAGCTCTATCTCGAAATCAATTTGATCCAAAATAGATTCTGCTCCTGCTTCATAATTCTTTCGTTCCTCATAAATATCTAAATACTTGCTTTGATAGTCGTAAAATTCTTGTTCCGATATACCAACATCATTGAAAGAAAATTCTGCAAAAGTCTCAAGTGAAGATTTAATGCGTAGCAAATCACGAAATGTCTTAACGAAAGCTTCTTTTTCTTCTTCACTATGCAATTGATCAACAGAATCAATGGATGGTACTTTCTCTTTTAATTCCTTCAATTTGTCTTCAAATTCCTTTTTTTGAACATCGTATGGTTTCTTGAATACAACTTCTTTTGCATTTTCATCGCCGAATAAAGCCAATGCTTTGTCAGTTGCTTCTTTCAAATTTCTAAATGAAACAATATTTCCATGTGGCTTATCAGAATCCAAAAGTCTATTGGTACGAGAATATGCCTGTATTAGGCCGTGATATCTCAAGTTCTTGTCCACATACAAAGTATTTAGTCTAGGACTGTCAAATCCGGTTAGAAACATATTTACTACCAGGACCAAGTCAACCTGTTTGTTCTTTATACGCTTCTGCAAATCTCTATAATAATCATAAAATCTATCAGTCGTGAAATTAGTAGAATACTGTGCATTATAGTCTTTAATGCAATCTTCCAGAAAATCTCTCGAGTGTTGATTCACTGCTGAACCCTCGGCACCAAAGACGTCGACATCGAGCATGTCAGAACTTTCTTCTTCATTGGCTTTATATGTGAATATAGTAGCAATAGTAAAATTCTCGGACTTCTTCTCGTTGAGAAGTTTATAATATTTCTTTAATACGTCCACAGAAGATACAGCAAACAAAGCATTAAATCTTCCCTGTTTTGTTTTTCGTCTCCAATCAGCCAAGACATATTCACTAATTTTATTTAATCTATCGGAACTTTCTAATACTTCCTTTGTATTAATACCTTCCACCATTGCATCAGCAAAAATATCTTTATCAATAACATCTGAATCTTTTTGTGTATATTTACCGACATACTCGACTGCAAAACCGAGCACATTACTATCTGAAATAGCATTTGTAATAATATACTTATGCAAACATTCACCGAATACATCTTTTGTTGTTACTCCACCGACATTATTTTCTGCAAAGATTGGTGTACCAGTAAAACCAAACAATTGCGCTCGAGCAAAGAAAGCTTTGATTCTTGCATGGGTTTGACCAAATTGACTTCTGTGACATTCGTCGAAAATTACAACTACCTTCTCGTTTTTTAAATATTCAAATTGTTGCAGGTACGCTTCTCTGCCTATCGCTATATCCAGCTTTTGAATTGTGGTAACGATAAGTTTTCTATTTGTATCTTTTAATTGATTTACCAAACTCTGAGTATTGTCAGTACCATCGACAGAACCATCTGAAAAAGAATTGAATTCCTTTGTAGTCTGTATATCAAGGTCTTTTCTGTCTACGACAAACAATACCTTTTTGACTTCAGGCATTCTAGAAATTATCTGACTAGCTTTATATGATGTTAAAGTCTTTCCGGATCCTGTAGTATGCCAAATATAGCCATTCTTATCTGATTCCCTTACTCGCTCCTCAATAGCTCTCACCGCATAATACTGATATGGGCGAAGTGTCATTGGTATCTCTAGTGATTCAGCAAGAACGATAAACTCAGCAATCATTTCAGAGACCGTGCACTTCCCTAAAAATGCATCTGCAAATTCATCTATTTTATTTATCTTTATATTATTACTATCAGTCCAGTAAAAAGTCTGCTCGAAAGTTTGTTTTGGATTATTAGAGAAGTATTTTGTATTTACTCCGTTCGAAATCACAAATATCTGTACGTACTCAAAAAGTGTTCCAGTAAAAGAATGTTTATGATATCTCTGTATCTGATTAAAAGCTTCCTTCATTTCCATGCCTCTGCGCTTGAGCTCTATCTGTACGAGTGGTAAACCATTGATGAGTAAAGTTACATCATATCTATTTTCATACTTACCTACTTGAGTAATTTGATTCGTGACTTGATATTCATTCTTGCACCATTGATCCATATTAAAGAATCGCACATATATACTGCTCTCATCGTCACGAGTTAGAGCAAATCTATCTCGCAATGTCTTTGCTTTCTGGAATCTGTCACCCTTATTCAAATGATTCAGTATTCTCGTAAATTCTGCATCCGAAAAAGTAGTCTTGTTAAATTTCTGTAGCTGAACCTTAAAATTCGCAATCATTGCATCACTGTCTTCAATTGTGACATTCTCAAATCCCAACCGATTAAGTTGTTCTACTAAAGTCTTTTCGAGTTGTGCTTCTGATTGATGGGTCATACTATTTTTTAGTTTATATTATGTTTAAGTCTTAATTCTGCTCCATTAATCAATTCTGAATAAGTAATAATTTTAATATTTTTATGAGTACTTCGTAGTTCTCTGTATGCTTGAAGTAAGTTTTTTTCATATTCATTTTTCTTAATCTTTTTTTGAACATCTTGACCTTGTTTCTCATACCTTTTAGCTAAATCTTGAATTCTACCAACAACGATTAGCGCTGTTGGTCTTGTTATAAATAATTCAGTAACCCCAGAAACACTTTTTTCAATATATTCTCTTATCTTTTTTCCTTCTATTTTATATTCCTCATCATTTTCTCTCAGAATTGTGCTTATATATCTTTCTGATTGCCCTATCGCAATCGAAAGGTTTTTCGAAGGAAAAAATTTATTTCTTGATTGCTCAAATTCAAGAACTTTTTCATCAGGTTTTTTAAGTTCAACTATTTGCACATCTGATAATTCATCAACCAAGATGATATCAAATTGAACTTTTGATTTTATTCTTTCAGAAACTACATACTTGTCAGTATTTAATAATGCAGGAACACCAAATATTATATTTTTTCCATAATCTGAAAGTATTTTTTCCAATAAATGTTCTGGTCCAGTAATGCTATTTTTTGAATAATGAAAATATCTATTACCAAAATCTCTAGCAATAGTTTTATTTAATCTAGGAGTATCAATAATTTTCCGGAGAACCCCAAGGAGCCATTCTGTTTGTTCTTCAATTTTTTCATTTATCACCACCTCAGTTTTTTTCCCAGGCTTCAACTGACTAACTGCCTTCATAATTGCATCATCTGTCAAATTACCGCTAGTAATAATTTCATTTAAAATCACCCCATAATCTCTTTCTAAGATATCATCATTAAATTCCTTATTGTAATATTTCTTAAAAAATGGATTACTTCTCGTTTTTATCCTTATTCTCTCAGCAGCTGATTCCTCATCATTGATAATTTTAAAATTATTATAAAAGTCACTTGAAACATAACAGATCCCATCAACAAATTTACTTTCAGAACCCCCAAAATTAATTTCATTGATAGTAAAATCACTTTTTATATATCCAAAAAGTTTAGGTATATACTTTAATGGTCTTGATAAATTTGAACTCAAAAAATTTAAATTAACTTGATCAAGATATATTTTCAATTCATACTCTATGTGATAAACTGGGTCAATTAATCTAGGATTAACGCCTATTTTTGTGTATGACAATAAAATTAAATCGTTATTAATTTCTTTAAAAGAAAATATTTTTTGATTATTAAATAAAACTTGATTTTTTGACAGTGTAAAATCTTCGTTATTTCTTAAAAAATTATTTAATTTCGTTTTAAATTTTTCAACGACTTTTTTCTTCATATATCTATACAAACAACCGCTGCATTAATCCCTTCTTCCATTGCTCGGCTTCAGTGATTTGTTTGTGTTTTGATTCTATTACTTTATCTATAGAAGTCAGAAAGTCTGCAATTTTTTGTTGTTCTAGTAAAAATGGGGTTTCAAATTTAATGTTAGAAAAATCGGTTTTATTTAACATCTGCATACCACCAGCACCTGCAAATTTTATAAGTATATTTATATTTTTTTCTAGCAAATAGTAAAGGAAATCTACATTGTTTTGATTATTTGGCGTAATTGCATTAATCTGCTGATTGCAACTTCCATCGACTCGCAAAATGGTGTTCTTTCCTATGCTTGCAATACAAGTAACTAGTAAACTATTTTTTGATATAAATCTACCTTTTTCTAAACCATTTTTGGTTAAAAGCTTTGCGGATGTAAAAATATCTCTCTGATCATTAATATCAGTCGGGGTTATCCAAGGAAATTCGCCATTATAGTATTCTTTATTTGAAGTTGGCGGAGTAGTCCCTGTTACAATTTTACCAGTGTCTCCTAACTTCTTCTCTTCCCACTTCGGAAACTCCTTTCCATTTTCATCCTTAAAACGAATCCCTTGAGAAAAGATTTTTTGCATCATTCCTTTTTTATAAGATTCAAAATTTTCTTTTTGCTCTTTTAAATTATTTATCAATTCGTCGGTGGACCCCAAAAACGAAGCGATTTTCTGTTGTTCTTTGTTTTTTGGTAAAAATAATTTACATTCACCAATTTCTCCTAAATTAATTTTCTTTGGAAAAGCAACATGGATTGTCTTTTTCCATAATTCTTTTTGAAAATTAGATGAATTAATATACTGAGCTAAAAATTTTGAATAAAATTTATCAGATTGTTTTATAAGTGCCAGGCTAACATAAAACGAAGCATTTACTTCCCAATCGATTAATCTTGCTGTTCCAATATCACCAATACGAGTCATTAGGATATCACCCTTTTCCAATTTAACTTTATTATTTTCTTTTTCAAAAACTTCCCGGCTAATATATTTAGTTTCCGTGAAATCATTTGCAGTAAGGTGTTCAACACTATAAAAAGGAACTCCCTCATTTACATATGTTGGGGTTTGATGTGTTCCATCATAAATTTTTGTTAATTTTATTAATTTTTTCTCTTCCCACCCACCATAAAATCCTAGGAAACGAAGTTTTGGAATTCTTTGAATTTCTGATTGTGTGGCTTTTGTTGGCATACTATTTATCTAAATAAATTCTTTTTTGGATTTCTCCCAAAATCTCATTTGAAATTTTACCCTCCATACCAAAATTAGAATGAGAAAAACCTATACCAATAGCGGACTTTATATTATTTAAATCACTAGATTCAATACTCATTCTTAATTCACCTAAATTAGTATTTACAATAATTGGATAAGTAACAATTTTATTTTTCTCTTGTATAACACTTTCAGTACTATATGCTTCACGAATAGCAAAATACATTTCTCTTGATTTTTCAAAAGAAACAACTTTACCCTTTATCGGCTCGAAAATATATTCGACTTGTTTTATTATTTCATTTTTTACTTCTTGTCCTAATTCATTCATATCTTTAAAATGGTTTGTCAATTTTTAATTCTTTACAGAATTCTGCAATTTTTTCTAATAACCCAAGCTCTTCGCCGTGAAGCCTCTTAAGATTTTCAGCTACTTTATTTATATCTACTCTTTCCTCTTCTTCAAATGTATCTACATATCTAGGGATGTTTAAGTTATAGTCATTTTCCTTAATTTCTTCTACTGATGCCTTGTGTGAATACTTTTCTACTTCTTTGCGATTAGTGTATGTATCAAAAATCTTCTTTATGTTTTGGTCGGTGAGCTTGTTTTGGTTTCCTTCTTTTATAAAATCCTTCGAAGCATCGATAAAGAAAATATCTTCATCGTCTTTGCGACATTTTTTGAATACCATAATAGTCGCAGGAATAGATGTGCCGTAAAAAAGATTTGACGGAAGACCAATAACTGCATCGAGATAGTTTTGCTTTTCTATTATATATTTACGAATTGCTCCTTCTGCCCCAGAGCGAAATAATGCTCCGTGGGGTAGGACGATAGCCATCGTGCCATTGTCTGCTAGGTGGTAAAGCATATGTGTCACAAAAGCATAATCAGCAGCACTCTTTGGGGCAAGGCGACCGTATTGAGAGAATCTATCGTCGTGCAGAAGCGCAGGATCTGTTTCCCCTTTCCATTGGATAGAAAACGGAGGGTTAGCGACGATTGCTTCTGCTTTCAAATCAGGGTGCATATCTTCAGCAAGAGTATTGCCTTGAAGAATCTTGAAGTGATCAAAGTGAACACCGTGCAAAATCATATTCATGCGAGCGAGGTTGTATGTAGTAGGATTAAGTTCTTGTCCGAAATAATTTACCACTTCAGTGAAGTCTCCAATGCGAAGCAAAAGTGAACCTGATCCACAAGTAGGGTCGTAGACTGATCTAATTCTCTTTTTACCATCAGATGCGATTTGAGCAAGCAAACGAGACACCTGCGATGGAGTATAGAACTCTCCTCCTTTTTTACCAGAACCTGCCGCGAATTCACCGATTAAGTATTCATATGCATCACCAAGCAAATCACTCTTTGTATCTTCGAGTTTAAAATCAATACCTGCGAGGAGTGAAAGAACTGTAACGACAACTTCATTCTTATCATTTTCCCTAGAGCCAAGCTTTGAAGAAGTTAGGTCCATATCATAAAACAAACCCCTGAAATCATCTTCACTGGCTGTTCCCGCTGATGTCTTTTCTATATTATTTAAAATATTTTTTAAATCTTCTAGAATGAAAGTAGTTTGATCTTTTATCTCACCTTTCCCTTTTTTTACTAAATAAGAAAATACTTCTGTTGGTTTTAAGAAAAAACCTAAACCTTCGACACAGTGTTTTTTGATATGTTCTAAATATACCTTACCCTCTTTTGTATTTTCCTTAATATCTGAAAAAAGTATTTTTTCACTTGCTAAAAGTTTTTTGTTTACATAACTCTCGAGCTTCTCTGAAAGGTATTTATAGAAAATAAACCCAAGTATATAATTCTTGTATTCATCAGCATTCATCTTACCCCTAAGCTCATTTGCAACACCCCACAATTGCTTCTCTAATAGCTTCTTTTGTTCTTCAGACATAATTTATATTATAACACCCCCATTCTACCACCCTAATGCAAACCAGCAAAATCAACGCCTCAACGGCTCAACAGGCCCTAAGGACAATACCGAGACCACTTACTAATTACTTCGATCCAAATCAACCAGGGAACTTATTGCTACAATCTTTTCTTCGCCAAAACTATCGCAATTACTTAAGATAATATATCCATCCTTTTCTGCTTTTCCTTTATAGTTACCTAGCTTTATTTTTCCTATACTGTTGTAGAATTTTACGACTTCACCTTTTGCAAATTCTCTAGTTTTTTTATCTGACATAAAAATATTATACTCAAATATAATTTAAACAACAACGCCTAACCCACCCACCCACCACAACATTCTCATATTCTTGAGAATGTTGGAATGTTGTTAAGGACAATACCGCGACTTAGAATACCCCGCGGAAGAGGCTTCCGCCTCCGAGCAGAAATACTCCTCCCCTCTGTCGGGGTCGATTTTTACTTGGTCATAGTTGTTGCAGCCCTTTAGGAAATACGTTTTGCCGAATTCTCCGGTCGAGATGTTCCCTTTTATCGTACACTTCGCATTTGGTGGTAGCACATCCGCTTGGCTGTGCTCGCTCGGTTCATATTCACACGCAGACCAGATTCCCTTTTTGTTTTTCGTCGCCTCCTCTCTTTTCTCGATCAGCAGTCCATAGTACAGCTTGTCCCTCGGGTTGTTTTGTGGCACCGCATATCCTTCGCGCACCATTTCTTCATCCACCAGTTTACTATTGCCTAGAGCTGTCGTACTCGGCAATATCGCATACCGTAGCATCCGGCCAAAGTCGTCCACACCCGTCACATCCTTCCGCAGTTCCACCTCTTTCCCTTCCACTAGTTTTTTCAAAGCATTTTTGGATTCGTCAAAATAGCACTCGCCCTCATCCGGCGCATCGATGCCGAGCATCCTCACCACCTCCCCATCCGCCAGTTCGAAAGTATCTCCATCGATAACCCGCACCACAGCATAAAGTGGCGCAGTCCCACTCCGCATCCCCGCCAGTTCCGTTTCCCGCACGACCACATACCCGCCATATCCCACCGAAGCAAGTATAGCCATCAAAGCCCCTATAGATATTTTCTTCCCCGTACTCATTTTGGTCATTGCATTTGTATTTATTATTTAAATTCTTATTTTTAAACTTTTCTATTCTATTTCAATTTAATAAAATCCCCTCCCTGACATTCTCACATTCTTGAGAATGTCGGAATGTCGTTCAACTAAAAATCACCCCAAATAAATCAAAATTTGGAAATAAAACCAGCGAATATTTTCCCATACGGCGACACCTCATGTTCCACCTTTCTCCCCTTGTATTCTTTATTCAAAAGTCCCGCTTGGACCAGTCGTCTTGTATGCTCAGAAATAGTTTTGATATTACAATCCAGATTTTCAGCGATCTCTTCAAGCGTCAGCCCCGGCTGTTTGAAAACCAACATCAATATGGCCACACGCCTATGGTTAGCCACTCCTTTAAAGTGTCTCTCGAGTTGCTTTGTTGTTTTTCGTGCGCTTGTTTTCATATTCCTCCTCCGCGACATTCTCACATTCTTGAGAATGTTGGAATGTCGTTTGAACACGGAACACTCGACCAACACAACTTCAACGGCTTTTATCCTGAGCTTGTCGAAGGACAACGTCCGCTTTTATTTCACAAGCTCGTAATGCACATACCTGCCGGTCTTTCCCACTTGCCGGATTTTTCCTTTTTGCTCGAGCTCTTCTAGATACCTAGTCACCGTCGCATCCGACACGCCTAGCAAATTCTCGATATCATTATTCGTCGGCTTTCGATCCGGAGAATTTTGGAAATATGTCAAAATTTTATGAAGGTTCGCTTCCTTTTCCGCCTGCTGTTCTTGCACGAGTTTCGGAGTTTTGTCCTTGCGCACATTCACCCACAAAAAAGCAACTCCTCCTCCGACTATCAACGCAAGTAAAATATATTTTTCCATAAATTAAATTGCGAACCAAAAATTTTTACGCCTTACCCATTTCTTGCTCAAGCTTTGCTTGTGCTTGTCTATTGGTGATTATATCTTCTGCCACTCGAATAGCACTCTCGATATCCTCATCCGGCACTCCTTGAGCTTTTAGTTCAGCTATCTTGTCTTCTTTATCTTTTCCCATAAATTTAAAACTGCCCAAGCTCGGGTCGCCGTGATACCTATTTTCTTTACCAAAATTGTTTTCCATGTTCATCCCGTTAGAAATAGGACGCGTACGCTTGCGCAATACTGTCCTGTTTATTGTTAATAATAATATATTTATTCAATTTCATAATTTCGTTTATTTTATGCGCCCGCGATTTCTAACGGGAGTCATACCCGAATTATATCACAAAATCCACAGGTCAAACTTCCTTAAACAGAAAGCGGGTGTATACTAAATACGAGTGTCCTTCTCCAACCCTCAACCCCTTTTGCCTTCATGGCAGCTCCGCGTCGTATCACCGTCCCCAAGCGCGACATCTCGCGCTTGAACGCTTCCACCCAAACCCGGGACCGGAGGATCCCACTCCACCACCACAACCCGCGCATGCGCAGTCCATACTTGTTTCGACGACGTAAGGGGGTGAACGCTTCAAAATCTCGGTAGCTTAAACCTTGGGCTACTGGCAACATCTGAGATACAGACCCTTCCGGCCTGTACCCAAATCCACCACACCTCTTTGCTTCGCGCAAAGAGGTGTTCCACTTTTACTATTGACTTTATAGCCAAAAAGGTATGTAATATCTGGAATGCTTTAGCTCCGGTAAATGCCGGATGTCCAAAGCAGAGCCCTTTGGAGGTTATCCCATATGTCGGCATCCCGCACTCGTCTCAAGATGGCCCAGCAGGCCATCAACCTCAAGAAGCGCACGCCGCTTATCAAGGGCGCGCCAGGTGCCCCACCAAACGAGACGAGTGGGTCAATGACCCCTCCCAGTACCCAGCAGGAAGGTCCGAACCAGGACCAGTAACATCCGCCACGCAATCGCGTAGGCTCAAGGGCCCCATCGATTTTCGATGGGGCCCTTTCTCGTTTTATTTATTCTTCCACAGAAAAAAGTTTGCTCGGACTATGGTGTCCGTTGATGATCCTTATTTTAGAAGTGGGCACTCCAAAATGTTCCGCCAAGAGTTCCACCACTCGCACGTTGGCCATATTGTTTTCGGCTTTTTCTTTTACAGAAATAGAGAAATACCCCTGCTTGGTTTCTTTCAGAGATTCTTTCCGCGCCTTCGCCATAACTTTCGCATGTATATACATAATGATATCTCTAAACGGGATCAATCAGCCCCACTTTCACCAGCCGTGCCCGAATCCCACCCACTTGTCGGCCGGAAAGTTTAGCAATTTCCTTTATACTTTTCCCTGCCTTAAAAGCATTCACCACCTCAGCCTCTTCTTCTGGTGTCCACTTTTTATAAGCGTTCTGATGCTTTTGTCTTATCTCGGCTAGCTTCCCTACAGCCTCACCCCCAACGTCGCCCGACTTTTTATTTTTTAAATTCTTAGCCTCCTTCCACTTACCACCACAAGCAGTAATAAAATTCTTGTACATTTTTTCCTGATCCGCTTTCGAAACTTTTTTGAAAAACTGGCAAGCCTTGTCGGACTCCGCCCGAAACTCTATATCTTGTTTCAAAATTTGCGGGTGCACTTCGAGCGCGCGGTCGTTGATGCCGAGCAAATGCAAACCCGAAAGTCTGCGCACTCGAGAAAGCGCCACATACCCCTGCCCATATTCAAAAACACTCGACAGATCCATGATAGCCGCATCCATACTCATGCCCTGACTCTTGTGTACAGTGATAGCCCATGCGAGGCGAAGCGGTATCTGATTTATCTTGGCCTTGATCTTGCCGTTCTCCTCCACACTCCAGTCCATGCCCGTCATGATTATATTTTTCCCATTTTTTATTTTGATGACAGGGTTGTGCGTAAATTCTTCAAACATTACCACCGTGCCGAGAGTCCCGTTCACATAACCTTCTTTCGGATTATTCTTGGTGCACATCACCGACGCACCCACTTTCAGATTCAGAACTTCCGGCGACAAACATCCACGTTTGAGAGTAGAGACCAGTGCCTCGGGTCCCGAAGAAGTCATTCTGTATTCCCGTTCTTCCATTTCTATCTGGTTGAGCATGCTCGTGTTCACTTGGTCCACGTTCACATTGTGTGAAAATAATTTCGGGATATTCTCTGGCATATCTTCGCGCTCTATCATCCGTGAACTTATATGGTCCATATGTGGCTTGTCCACCACGCCACCACGGATAGCCGAAAGCACATCCAAGAAATCCGCATCATCCTGCCTGTGTTGCTCGGTGATGTAGCACACAACCGGCGCAAGCCTCTTCCACGCGTCGGACTCAAAGGCAAACCGCGCCTTCGGACCCGCATCTTCCCCCATCAAACTTTTCTGCACAGTCTCTGGAGCAAAACTTTTCTCGATAGGTGGAAGCTGGAAAAAGTCTCCGACGAGGACTACTTGTATTCCACCAAAAGGTTCGTCGTTTTGTTTGATAGTCCGGCACACCGCATCGATCATATTCAAAGTGTCTCCCCGAAGCATAGACACCTCGTCGATGATGAGCACGCGAGTCTTGCCCACTCTCCGGTGGAGATATTCACTCGTAGCTATTTTGTCTAGGTCGTACTTGGTCAAAGTCTCCTTTATTCCTATACCGCTCCACGAGTGGATGGTCATGCCTCCTATATGTGTCGCTGCTATGCCAGTAGACGCGGTAATAGCCGGCTCTACATACATAGACCGTAAGTACCGCACATATTCATTGATAGTAAAAGTTTTGCCTGCACCAGGCTCTCCGGTCAGGAAAACATTCGCGCCGGTTTTGAGAATAGATAGAGCCTGATCCTGAGTCATAATGAGTAGATTATAACTCAATCTAATGTATACTTCTAATATGCAATTTATATTTTATTTACCGGGAGTACTCTTCCTCATATCCGGATTTCCGCAGATGCTCAAGCTCATAAAAACCAAAAGTTCTGAAGACATAAGCGTGTCTATGTACGTCCTCACCTGCGTGGCTATCTTCATAGTCATAGTGGATGCATACCTAAACAGGAACACGAGTATCTTGATATCAAACATCGCCAGTCTCCTCATCACCGGCACGAACACCATCCTCATCATCAAGTACAAAAAAAACGACTAGGTCCGACCTAGTCGTTTTTACAAATTTTATTGCGGATTGCACACCGCCTCGAGCGCTGCAAGGTCTCCTGATGTAGCCACTAGCCCCTTGCCAGCATTGAGTTCATACATTATGCCTTCGGTATCCGCTACGTGGTCAATACCGAGCGCGTGCCCGAGCTCGTGCGCCAAGACGCGGACGAGTTTGGACCTACTGCTAAATTCATATATATCTATTTCTTTATTCACGCCGTCGCTCCTGTACACACCTTCTTCGAAAGCTTCTCCGCGAGATGCACCTATGGTGTTGTATTCATCGACTGTGAGGTTGAGCTCGCTTGCGATGCGGTTCAGATTCGCTACTGTGGCATTAATACTAGCCACTTGCCCGTTGACCTCATTCTGCATAACCTGTATTTGCTTCGCAGCTTTTTCTAAGTTCGCTCGCTCAGCTTGAAGCTCGTTGTATTCTTTTTCTGGAGCGCCACCCTGACTATTCCAATACTGTACTTTGGTTTTGTATTCGTTGTTTGCTTTTTCGAAAACATTTACCGCTCGGCCAAGATCTTCCCTGTTCTTCTCGTATTCATTTTTCAAAATATTGAATTCTGCTTTCAGCTCATCGTACGAAGCCCGAGTGCTCTCGAGCTCACTACCCACACCCTTCAGCGTTGTCGTCGTCTCTTGGCGGTAGTCATATATCAAGTTCACTTTGACTACTTTCGAAGAAAGGTCTTCGGGCGCATGCTCGAAAAGATTTTTGCCTGATGGTGTTTCCCAAATAGCTTCTGCCTCAGCCAAAGCATCAAGAACGTATTTCTCCGTCACGCCGAATTCTGTCGAGAAATCTCCGATCTTATAAAGGACCGGATCCACACAAGCCACATCTGGGAAAACGCTCGACACCGCATCATTAAATGCTGGCACGAATTGCTCTTTGATGAGTGTCCTCTGGCTGAACAGCAAAAAGCCGACAACCAAAAGAGACAAGCCTATTTTTAAAGATTTAATCATTCTTAATCACAAACTACTACTTCATTTCTAGATTGTATCTATCTAGAATAGCTTCGAACATGAGTGGAGCTACGATAGTCGCGTCGCTCTCGATGACGAACATGGGTGTATGCTTGGTGAGTTTGTCCCAAGTTATTTTTTCGTTCGGAGTCGCTCCAGAGTATGAGCCGTATGAAGTCGTACTGTCTGAAATCTGACAGAAATATCCCCAAGGGCGAACTTCTTGTTTCAAATCGTATTTGATAGAAGGCACTACGCATATAGGGAAATCTCCAGAGATGCCTCCACCGATCTGGAAGAAGCCAAGACCTGGGCCTCCGGCAGCGAGCTTTTGGTATTCATCATATAGATACATCATGTATTCCACTCCGCTCTTCATCACAGACGGATTCACCTCTCCTGCTTTACAGTATCCTGCAAAAATATTCCCGAGAGTTGAATCTTCCCAACCTGGCACAACGATAGGCAAATTATTCTTCGCTGCTTCTAGAAGCCAGCAAGCTTCAGGGTCGCCTTCATATTTGCCTTTGAGTTCATCGGACAAAAGTATTTGGTAAAAATATTCGTGTGGGAAGTATCTCTCGCCTTTTGCTTCTGCTTCTTTCCAGCGCTTGAGTATGATAGGTTCGACTACACGGAAAGCTTCTTCTTCTGGGATAGAAGTGTCAGTGACACGGCGTTCTCCGCGTTCGAGTATCTTCTCGTCATCTTCTTTGGTGAAGTATCTATAGTCTGGGTAATCTTTATAACTATTGTGGGCCACTAGACGGAACACTGACTCTTCAAGGTTCGCACCGGTACAAGAGATGGCGTGAATCTTGCCGTTCTTTATCATCGGAGCCAAAGTCACACCCATTTGGGCTGAAGACATAGCGCCACCCATAGCAAGGAACATTTTGCCTCCATCGTCGAGATGTTTCTTGAAAGCCAAAGTAGCATCCTTCATCTGACGAGCATTAAAGTTATGAAATAATTTTTGGAATAAACCTAACACAGTCGGGTCGTTTTTATTGTCTTTGTT
This sequence comes from uncultured Candidatus Saccharibacteria bacterium, assembly GCA_964625485.1. Taxonomy (GTDB): domain Bacteria; phylum Patescibacteriota; class Minisyncoccia; order Phycocordibacterales; family UBA9973; genus UBA9973. Next base: position 17,741 of record CAZVBK010000004.1, on the reverse strand, counting down.
CATATATATAGTATACCCAATATTTTTTAAAAAAGAAGAATATTTGACAATATTGCCTTTGCGTAGCATATTATAAAAGAACGCCCTCCCTTGCCTGTCCTTTTCAACCCGAAGCAGGAGAATCGATGTTTAGCCATATGCCCTCCATGGAAGAGATGGAACAACTGGCAAGACTAGCTTTGTCTCGCGAACCCCTCAGCCCAGAACAGGAGTACCAGATATGGTGCCACCAACCACTCGTGATTCACGCTCTCCAAAGGAGGGTAGTCGAGATCAGCAACAGCGTCGAGGATCGCACGAGCAAAAAGACGATGGGCCCTCCCGATATGACTCTCGGAGTACACATCGCCACCCTTGAAATCGCTCACACCAAGAAGAGCGTCCAGACCGGCGATCCCGAGTACCGCCCGTTCGCGCCGGAAGAGGCTACCGCCGAAAAGTTGGATGCAGTGATCAATCGAATGGATTAGGACAAGTCTCCTCCACTCGACCCACGCGACTAGCCCAAACCTCAAAGGAAACAGCGATGCTACTCGACGGACAAACAGCCAAAGTAAACATCAGCACCTACACCAAAGGGGTGCGTGCTGAAAGCCTGCTGTCGCTTCAGATCCGAGTCGACAGACTCAAGGACGGAACATGCCACGTCCCGCTCGAGTTTTTGGAAAAGTACGAGATGATCGTGCTTCAAGCCTTCCAAGCCAAGAGCACTCTCGCGCGCCAACGCGCCTTCGAACAGGGGTAAAGATGTCTCACACGAACCACCGACGGCGAGAGCTCGAAAAGCTTTCGACCGAAAAGCTACAGCTCCGCCTCGAGCAGATCGAGGCAGAACTGTCGACGACGAGAGATCCCGAAGAAAACTCAGATCTGGATTACGAGTCTACCGTCCTACCAGGGATCGAAGAAGAAAGTCAGCTCATCCGGGTAATCCTCTTTACCCGACTCCAAGAGCGGAGTGACTCTTATATCAGCTCATAGCCCCATCCGTGCCCCCGAACGCAATCGCGTTCGGGGGTGTTGTATTTCTAGGCTTATATTACAAGCCTCGGCAACGGCTCAACGGCTCATCAGGGGTCTAAAGTTGCCTTTTTGACCCCAATATGCAATAATAACCCCATGAATCTAGTCGCGAACAGTCTACCTTACGTCCAAATAACACTTTCAGTAATACTCGTATTATCTATCTTGCTCCAGCAATCTGGTGCAGGTGTTGGCGGCGCATTAGGCGGTGGAGATGCTGGGACATTCCACAGCACACGCCGAGGTTTTGAAAAGTTTCTTTTTTACTTGTCTATAATTTGTGGAATTCTTTTTGCATTGTCAGCTTTTTTGGCTATAATTATAAAAGCTTAGGCAGCTTCCCTCTATTCTAAGATTTGGCAGAAAGTCTTTTCCCCTTAGTTTGTTTTTATTGATTTTCTTTATGAAAAATTTCTATAGCCGTATTCGCAATTTTAAATTGCCTAAAAAACATGAAATAGAGCTCGCTTTCTTCTCTTTTAACAAAAAAGAGTTTTCGCTGTTTGCCATATTTGGATTAGTCTTACTCTTCAGCACTTTGGCAATCCTCCAGACAATCAACACTTCTTTTATGACAAGCGTCCCTATGCATGGGGGAAGTATCTCTGAGGGTATCGTCGGCACTCCGAGATTCGTGAACCCAATACTTGGATTCTCAGATGCTGATCGAGATGTCATATCTCTCGTGTATTCCGGGTTGATGCGCAAAACCCCTGAGGGTTTGATCATTCCTGACCTAGCTGAAAAGTACGAGGTTACTCCTGATGGGCTAGAATACACATTCACCCTAAAAGAAGGGATAGTGTTCCATGATGATACTCCCATAACCACCGACGATATCGTCTACACCATAAATACAATCAAGGATCCGATAACCAAAAGCCCTAGAAAAAGCAATTGGGATGGCATCAATGTTGTAAAAATAGACGATCGAAATATCAAATTTGTATTGAACCAGCCCTACGCTACATTTTTACAAAATACTACTTTGGGCATTGTGCCAGTCAAACTCTGGGCAGGTTCTCCTGTTGAGCTCAATGACCTAAACACCAAGCCTATAGGTTCTGGGCCTTATATGATTGACAAAGTCACTCGACAATCCGCCGGCACCATCACCGAGTATGATCTTACTCAATTCAAAAAATTCTCCTTAGGTAAACCTTACATAAAAGACATCGTTCTAAAGTTTTATCCAAACGAAGAAGATATGGTGCTAGCCCTAGAACAAAAGAAGGTGGACCAGATAAGCTCTCTTACTCCACTGAACGCCGAAATACTAAAAGAGAAGGGTTACAATGTTGTATCTTCCATACTACCTCGTGTGTTCGGATTCTTTTTCAATCAAAACCAAAACCAAATTTTTACAGACAAGAAAATAATCGAAGCCATAGACAAAGCCATCGACAAAGACCAAATAGTCCGAGAAGTTTTGGGTGGCTATGGAGTAGTCATAGACAATCCCATCCCTCCAAACATTCTTTCTTATTCAAAATTAAACAACCCAAATACTGAAGTTTTAACCAAAGAAGAAAGACTGGCCCAAGCAGCATCGATACTTGCCAAAGATGGATGGACCAAGAACGAAGATGGATTTTTGCAAAAAACAACTACAGATGCTAAAAAGAAGAAGACTACTTCTACCCTAGATTTCTCTATATCTACTGGTAATGCCCCAGAGCTAGCCAAATCTGCTGAACTCATCAAGCAAGACCTAGCAGAACTGGGTATGAATGTGGAAGTCAAAACTTTCGAAGTGGGCAATTTGAATCAATCCGTCATCCGCCCAAGGAAATACGATACCTTACTTTTCGGGCAAATCATAAACCACGAATCTGACCTCTTCGCCTTTTGGCATTCATCTCAAAGGAAAGACCCCGGACTAAATGTCGCCATGTACACCAACGCTACAGTAGACAAAGTCCTAGAGGACGCCTTCGTGACAGCCGATGAAGAACAAAGAGTGAAGAAATATACACAGTTTGAAAGCGAAATAAAGAAAGACATGCCTGCTGTCTTCCTGTACAGTCCAAGTTTTATATATGTAGTATCCAAAGAATTGAAAGGTCTTGCGATGGACAAGATCGTCTCTCCTAAAGACCGATTCTCTAATATATATCTGTGGTATACAGACACAGATAATGTTTGGAAAATATTCGCGGAATAAAAAGTAGTAAACAAATTAGTAACAATAAATAATTAACATAATGATGAAAAAAAACAGATTATCCTTTAGCTCAGTAAGCATAGAAGACAAGAAAGACCCAAAGTCAGGCCCGAGTCACGAGGCTCACACATCGAAAGAACACGAAGTCAAAAAAGATTCTCGTCATCCTCACAAAGAAGGACACAGCGGTGACAGAAAAAAAATAAACAAAAGCTCTACTTACCAATATTCAAAATTTGGCAAGCAAAGAGGTCGTGCGCCTCACAACGGCCCTGCTCAAAAGAGCCAGTACCGTAGTGTCCTCGAAAACAAGATACCTGCCCCAGAAGCTGGTGTCATCCGCATCATTCCACTCGGAGGTGTAGAAGAAATAGGTAAGAACATGACTGCCATAGAAATAGGCGATGACATCATAGTCATCGATGCTGGTATGCACTTCTCAAACGAAGAGACTCCCGGCGTAGACTACGTCATCCCGAACACTACATACCTAGAAGAAAGAAAGGACAAGATACGTGCGCTTATAGTCACTCACGGTCACCTAGACCACGTCGGAGGTGTACCACTAGTCCTGTCTCGTATCGGCAACCCGCCAGTATATTCTCGCAATCTTTCTATTCTACTCATGCGCAAGCGCCAAGCAGAATTCCCTCACCTGCCACCGATGAAAGAAAACATTGTCGAGAACGACAGTGTTATAACTCTCGGCAAAATAAAAATCCGCTTCTTCGGAGTGACTCACACCATCCCAGACTCAATGGGTATCATCATAGAGACAGAGCACGGCTGGATCGTGACTCCGGGAGACTACAAACTCGACCAAGTCGACGGCATAGTCAGTGAACAAGAAGAAAAAGAATATTCTATTTTTGATAAAGCCAAAGTTCTTTTGCTTTTGACAGATTCTACAAACGTCGAAAACGAAGGCTACTCATTACCTGAAGTCAAAGTTCACCAAGGCCTAGACAACCTGCTCAAGCGCATCCAAGGGCGCATGATCATCGCTGCCTTCGCATCACACATCACTCGACTCGCCTATGTGGTCAAGGCTGCAGAAGCTTTGGGCAAAAAAGTAGTCCTCGATGGGCGCTCCATGAAGACCAACATCGAAGTGGCTATCGAAGCTGGGTACCTAACCCCAAAGAAAGACACCATAATTCCAATCGAAGAAGTGGACAACTATCCTCCGAACAAAGTCCTGATACTCATGACAGGTGCTCAAGGTGAAGAGTTCGCTTCGCTCAATCGTGCTGCCAACAAATCTCACACCAAGTTCTCACTTCACACTGGTGACACCATCGTGCTCTCAGCATCTGTGGTTCCGGGAAATGAAAGACAAGTTCAGCGCATGAAAGACGGTCTAGCTCGCCAAGGTGTGCGTGTTATAAGTTATCGTACTGCCGGCGAAGACTTCGTCCACGCCACAGGTCACGGCAACAAGGAGGATATCAAATGGCTTCACAGGAAAACTCATCCGAAATTCTTTATTCCTATTCACGGACACCACTACCATCTGAAGCTTCATAAAGAGCTGGCAATGGAAGTCGGAATGTCCGAAGAAAACATAGTTGTTCCAGACAACGGCTCAATCATCGAGATATCTGCCGACGGCAAGAAAATGGTAATGCGCAAAGAAAAAGCTCCGAGCGGGGCGATGATGGTAGACGGCGTATCTGTGGGCGACACTCAAGACGTAGTCATCCGCGACCGCAAGATGCTAGCCGAAGACGGTATGTTCGTCATCATGGCCATCGTCGACCAAAAGACAGGTAAGCTCAAGAAATCTCCAGACCTTATCTCTCGTGGATTCGTATATCTAAAAGAAAACCAAGAGCTCCTAAGACAAGTCCGCATCATCATCAAGAAATCCGTCGAAGACTCTACTGCTCGCATGAATCCGATAGACTTCGACCAGATCAAGAACAACCTCGGCGAGACAGTCTCTAAATACTTGTACCAAAAAACTGCGAAAAGGCCTCTGGTTATCCCTGTAGTCCTCAGCATATAAAATGGAAACTAGAATAAACAGAAAAATAATATACTTTGCTGGATTCCTTTTTTCTCTACCCCTAGCTCTGACCTCCTACGTCAATTCTAGCTTCCTAGAACAGTTCGTAAATGATTATTTTATCAGTGCTATCTACATAATATCTTCATTGATAAGCATCTGGGGATTCTTCGAACTGCCTAAATTCCTGTCTAGATTCGGCAACCGCATCTCTACACTCAGCATGTGTATTCTGGTTTTCTTATCTCTATTGGTGTTGGCTTTTAGTGAAAACACCGTGTTTGTCGTCCCTGCATTCATTGTCTTTTTTGTTATCAGCGGACTTATCTTTGCCACTCTTGATATCTTCGTCGAAGACTTATCCAAACATGCTTCTATCGGCAAATTCCGAGGGATGTACCTGACGATCATAAACATCGGCTGGGTAGTGTCTCAGCTTATTTCTGGATCTATCATTAGCAAAAGTTCTTATTCTGGTATATACCTGATATCAGCCTTTTTCATGGTGCTAGTATCAGCTATCTTCTTTTTTCTGCTTCACAAATTTGTTGATCCCAAATACAAAAAAGTATCCCTCAAGAAAACTCTACACTTTTTCATGCACAACAAACATGCATCGAAAATATATTTGATAAATCTTATCCTCAAATTTTTCTTCTCTTGGATGATAATCTACACACCTATATATCTCCACCAGTATCTCGGGTTAAATTGGGATCAGATAGGGTTCATCTTTACGATAATGCTTTTGCCTTTTGTGTTTCTTTCCTTCCCTTTAGGAAAACTCTCAGACAAAATAGGAGAGAAACATATTCTGAAATTGGGCTTCCTGATAACCGCCCTCTTTACGATAGGGTTGTCTGTTGTGCCTGGACCTATAGTTTGGATGCTAGCACTCGTACTTTTCGGCACCCGTGTAGGTGCATCATCTATCGAAGTCATGAGCGAGAGTTATTTTTTCAAAACCGTAAGCGAAGAAAACGCGGATGCGATAAGCTTCTTCCGTAACACAACTCCGATATCCTATATCATCGGTCCTCTCTTTGCCCTGCCGATCCTTTACTTGGTACCATCTTTTGGATATTTATTTTTGATTTTGGGAGGAGTAATGCTCGGCGGATACCTGCTGACTTGCACTCTCGAAGATATAACCTAACTCTGCTTACTTTTCTTGAGCAAACTATTTTTATAGATGTGCTCTTTGTGTGGCTTCAAGCGAACTATCCGCGCATCTAGTCCGGCTTCTTTGAGGTCTTTTTTTAGATTTTTTACATAAGCTGTTTGGTCATAGCCCAATGCTATGACATCCGGCCTCTCTTTCAAAATATGCGGAAGGTGTTTCAGGACACCAGAGAAGACAACCTCGTCGACAATCTTCACCGCCTGCACCAACTTCATTCTTTTCACTTCATTCAATTCTGGATTTTGACCTTTTATCTTTTTTACATTTTTATCGCGAGCGATAGACACGATGAGGAACGGGTTCTTGACCAAGGCTCTAGCCTGCTCGAAAAAGTTAAGGTGTCCCCGGTGCAACCCGTCAAAAGTGCCGAAAATCATTACCTTATTTGGCTTTTCCCCAGGGGTCTTTGACAACATGTCGGTTAAGTATATACTAAGTGTGTTAGTTTGAAAATTTAAAAGATTGATTGGGGAAACTGGTTAGATTCCAGTACAGTGCCGCTACGGTAAGCCTCCGACATGATGTCGAGGACAAGTCCGATTGCCGATCAATTTTGTTAGTCCCGAGCAGGAAAGTATTCTTTCGCGCCCTTTTGGTCGACGCAAGCTACCCGAATTCTGCTCAAGGCAGAATTTTTTTGTTTTATATATGAAAAATAATAAGAGAGAAATATTGAAAGTAATAATCGCCTGCACTGTTGCACTTTTGTGTTTATGGATATTCTTTTTAACTTCTGACACCAAACAAGAATCCCCTCCTCTTTTAGAAAAAGAACTCCTCGTCGAAATAGCGCAAGAACCAAAGCCACTCGAAACCCAAACCAAGGCACCAGACACACCGAAAGCACCACCCAAAGAAATAGAGCATTCAGGAACACTCACCACTCTCCGAATCGAAGACAAAGAACTAAGCACCTACCTGACTGAGCAGACCGACGTATACGACCTCATGGTGCAGGTCAGGAACGAAGGCAAAATAAATTTTAAAGAGACGACATATGCAGGCTTGGGCAAATTCATAGAAGAGTTAAACGGAGTAGAGAACGATGGGAGCAAGTTTTGGATCTACTATGTAAACGGAGAAAAGGCCAAGGTGGGTATATCAAATTATATTATTCGTCCCGGCGACGCTGTCTCCTGGAAATTCGAGAAAGATATTAATCAGTAAATAAAAAATCATGAAAACAATAAAAACATTCGCTATCGCATTAATAATATTCACTGGGCTAACTACAAATGTTTCTGCTCAGTCTGCCACTGTAAACCTAACCCTTCGAAGCGGTGACACTATAATCTTCGAAGGAGATGTCTCCCTTCCTGAGACTGGTACGACAGATGTGAACGATTCTTCCGGCAACCCTCATCCCCTCAACAACCAAAGTGT
>CAZVBK010000004.1:5013-9880 GCA_964625485.1 uncultured Candidatus Saccharibacteria bacterium | reverse complement strand
CACCAAGCCGAGTAGTCTTGGACTCAAACAGTATAGCTCCCACCGACACCCTTATCGTCACCACCGAGAGTTATGATTTCGAAAACAATGCTTGGGTAGAGAGGACTGGAGTCACTGTAGGTGTCACCCAACCGAACCCTGCAGATGCCTTCAGCCCTATAGAGGTCTTAACTAGCCCCGTAGATGACTCTGGCCAAGCCACCTTCACCGGTCTCGCAGAGGGACAATACAACGTGGGAGTAAAAGAAGATTATTATTTCCCTACCGAAGCTCTAACTGTAAGCACCACCCCATCTTCTGGTGGTAGCGGTGGGTCTTCTTCTGGAGGGAGTTCTAGTAAATCTAAAAAGACGACAAATTCAAATGATGTTTTTGATACTGAGAAGGCTTTGAACTTTTTGATATCAAATCAAAACATGGACGGATCTTTCGGTGAAGACATCTACACCGACTGGGTAGCAATAGCTCTGGGCACCACCGAGAAGTATCCATTCAATAAAACCGCGCTTGCAAAAAACATTGCTCAAAACACCACCAAAGACCTGAGGCTCACCGACATAGAAAGGAGAGCTCTAGCTTTGATGTCTCTAGGAGTGAACCCTTACAATGCAGACGGCCACAATTATATCGATAAAATACTGGCAGGGTTTGACGGCACTCAGTTCGGTGATGCCAATGAAGACAACGACGATATTTTCGCGCTGATTGTTCTCAAGAACGTAGGTTTTGATATGAATGACAAAGAAATATCTGGCGCGGTGAAGTTTATTTTAGGCAGACAAGGCGAGAACGGATCTTGGGATGAAAGCACAGATATGACTGGTGCCGCCATAGAAGCTCTCTCTACCTTCCAAGACCACCAAGAAGTAGAAGATGCTCTAGACGAAGCTAGGCAATATCTGAGATACAATCAAAAAGAAGATGGTGGCTGGATGAATGTTTCCGCGACCACTTGGGCAATGCAAGGCATATTAGCTTTAGATAATAACCTGAAAGAATGGAAGAAAAAAGGTGGACTCACCGCACTGCAATTCCTGCAAGAAAATCAGGACAGTGATGGAGGCATCACCAGTTCTTCTGGTGTTTCTAGTGACGAAGTAATTTTGAAAAATAGAATTTGGGAGACAGCGTACGCTGTCAGTGCCACATCCGGCAAAAGCTGGAATGAGGCTATCCCCGATTATGAAAAACCTGAAGTCTTGGGCACTGTCCTCGGCGCTTCTGTAGAAATAGCACCTGCCCCAAAACCAAAACCTGCTCCGAAAATAGCTAAGATTGAAGCAGTTAAAACAGAAGCACCTGTACCAGAAGAAACTGAAGCAAAAGAAGAAACTCAAGAAGAAAACACCGGCTGGCTAATGAAAATGCTAAAGTCTATCTTCTAAGAATTATTTTAGATAACTATCAAAATATATGGCGTGGCAGGTGTAGCCAGCTGGGTTCTTTTCCAGATAGTCTTGATGGTAATCTTCGGCTTTGTAGAATATTGTTAACGGCTCAAGGGTGGTCACCACCGGGTCTTTCCAACGTTTGGAATCGTTTACTATCTTTATCATCTCTTCCCCTTCCTTCTTTTCTTCTTCGTTTCCGTAAAATATTGCAGAGCGATACGAAGTGCCCTTGTCATTTCCCTGCTGGTTTAAAGTCGTCGGGTTGTGAATCTGAAAAAAGAAATCTAAAAGATTGCGGTACGAGGTCTGCTCAGGATCATACTCTATCTCCACAGCTTCAGCGTGGCCTTCGTGGTTGTGGTACGTAGGATTCTCGACATTGCCACCTGTGTAGCCCACGATAGTATCCACTACTCCCTTTTGTTTCTTTATTAAATCCTCTAGTCCCCAGAAACACCCTCCGGCAAATATAGCTTTTTTATTCATATTAATATTCTACTACTTTTCCAGCTTGAATCTCCACATCGTCAGCTGGTCTTAATTTCTTGATAAGTTTTTTAGGTAACACATCATAATGCTTTATCTTGTCGAGTTCCTCATCGATAGCCCAGAGGTTGCCGTCGAGTATCGGCCAATCTTTCTCGAAAGTGTTTAGGTTTAGTGGCACCGAATACCTACGCAAGGTTTTAGCACCATTACTATTCAAAAAATATTCATGAAAGTACGACATCACCAGCTCTCGGATATTTCGGTACACTGGCTCTCGGTACCGCAGGACCGCATGGTTCGTTTTCGAAAGTGCTCCCCATAATCCATCTTTTTTGAAAGGAGCGATGACGTGATCATAATCTTCTTTGGTGGATTGTAGGTGCATTATCAATGGCGGAAAGCCATTCAAAGACAATACATATGCGCCGAGAAGTGCCCCCTCCATGCAATGCGCGTTTCCCTCTCTCAAAGTAAAAAGCGGAGACTTCAGTGTCTCGCCATGCTTTTCGAAATTAAATTTCAAACTATTCAACAAATCTTGAACCTTAGCTGGAGTATCCAGTTTTGATATTTGTGCCAACTCTGCCTTATTGAAAGACATTGTTTTCATACATCTATTCTACCCTAAACTTGTTTTCAAAATTATAATCATAGAGATTGCAATCAATCTTGGGTATAACCACCATAGATGCAGACTGTCTGTCTTTATACATATATACTCCGTCTCCTCTGTCCTCCATCTCTCCATAAAATATTCTTATATCATCGGGCCCGAAGCTCACAGTCAGCTCTTCTCTGACAGTTGTGCCTTCTGCGACTGCATCCCACCAACCAGTGGCTATGTTTTCATGATTGGTATTGTCTTTAGCCACTATCACCGCATTAAACTCGCCAACCTTCGAATCTTTTTCGGCAGGAAGATTCTTCACCTCTCCTGTGACGTTGTCTTCATTAATATTTAATTTCACCGCGCTTATACTGACCAAGCCCCCGTCATGCCTTTCTTCTTGATAAAAGCACATCCGGCTCGGAGCCACATATTCGTCCACAACTTTCTTGGGTGTCCTGTCAGAAAAATGCATAAAGCCCAGGAGGAGCCCACAACACAAAACCAATAAGAACAAAGTCGAGTAGTCTTTGATTGTCTGCATGGTTTTATTATAACACTTAATTATTTAGAAATTTTATATCTTTCGAGAGTCATACGCCCAGTGCAGTATGGCTTGTCTTTGGCGAGGTCGGCAGAACACATCTCCCACTCTACAGTTTTGTTTTACCTGAGCTATATGTCTACTGATAGCCTTCCAGCGTTTTATTTGCCTAGCATCTTCATCCTGCAAACGTCGGCCCATAAAATACCGGCAGTACCACTCGAACCAGCCCCTAGGGTCATTCTCATTAACCCAACCTTTGTGTCGCCAGACAGAGAGTGGCTGGCTAGCATTCACTCCGAAGAAATTTATTTTCGGGTCGTGCCTCTCGGGCGAAAGCTTGGCTTTGGTGAACCATTCTTTCGGGAATTCTTTTTTTGAATCATTCATATACTTACCACCGAAAACCCCAAGCGCTAGCATTTGCTTGGGGGTTAGGTCGGGTTTGAAATCTTTCGCAAAATTTTTGCCCACCGGTTCTGTCAGGTAGTACACATACCCTTTTTGCATTTTGTTATTTACGGTGACTTTCTTTTTCATGAGAAAGCTAGACCAAAGGAGATGTGCAGTGCGCGCAACGTTTTGCTTGGATAGGTATTTCGCTTAAGCACTCCACACACTTCTTGGTAGTAGGATCAGCAGGAGGTTCTTTGCGAGAGCGAGCCACGAGGAGGTTCATCGGCTTAACCACAAAGAAGAATACGGATGCTGCCACAAGTATGAATGAGATAAGTGCATTGATAAAATGCCCAATCATAAATACACTTCCATTGATGGTAAAAGCTAGTCCGCTAAAATCTGGGACGCGGGCAATAGCAGAGATAAGTGGAGTCAACAAGTCTGCAACCAAAGCACTAACGATAGTACCGAAAGCCGCCCCGACGACTACACCCACTGCTAGATCTACCACATTGCCTCGGAGTAAAAACTGCTTGAATTCATTAAGCATGCTCATGTGATTTTGGTTCGTTATGATTAACCTTTGCTTCTTCGTGAGCAACAGGAGGTTGTTCTGGCATGACTAACGCCATGAAGATATAAGCCAGAACTCCTGGGAATATCGCCGTAAAGACACTGAAAGCTACGAAGACCACTCGGAAAAGCACTGGGTCGATATCGAAATATTCGCCCAAACCTCCCATCACTCCAGCTACCACCCTATTCTCTCTACTTTTATATAATTTTCTACTGTATGTTTTCATAATATTTATTTTTTAATAATAATTATTGTCTCTTGTTATAGAAGTGCGCTACAGCCACCAGCGCAAGCATTGCTACCAAAGAAGTCAGCGACAACATGGGTATAGAGATATATCCCCCAAATTCTGAAACAAGTTGTTGGTAGCAAGACACCCCTGAGGCATCGCACGGCAGATTCGAGCTTTCTCCAAAATAATATCCAAAGTTGTGATAAAGAGAGACCAGCAATCCCACAACCAAAAGGACGGTGGAATATTTTAACACCTCGCGATCTTTCTTCCAGAGCGCCACTGCGAACAACAGCGCTTGCGGGAACATAAACACTCTCGCCCACCAACATAGCGCACATGGCGGGAACTTTATGACTTCAGAATAGATGAGTGAGAAGAAACCAGCAGAAGCTGAGACCAAGAATCCCAGAAGCAGGAAATGTTTGTTTATAAAATCAAGAAAATAATTCTTCTTTGGACCAAAAAACAAAACCAGAAGCACTGCCACCGCGAGGACCTGCATGAGGATAGCCCCCACACCAAGTAAAACATTTAGATAATGAATAGTTTCTTGTGTCATATTATTCTGTTGGCAAGGCACACTGTGTCTTGTCGGCTAGTTGTTGCAAAGAAAGCTCTCCGTTCT
>CAZVBK010000004.1:0-4913 GCA_964625485.1 uncultured Candidatus Saccharibacteria bacterium | reverse complement strand
ATGTCTATCTCTATCGCCGTATTCACGGCTTCAGTTACGACGACGAACCCTATGGCAAAAACTATCATCACCCATTCCAAACTTGAAATTTTCAAAACAAAACCCAAGTATACAGCCAGCAGGGCAAAAAAAGTATGACCCCAAAGATTGTGTACAGTTTTAAAAAGTATACCGATGCCCCGAACAGCATGATTGGCACTCCGAAGTCTCGCAATCAAAGAAAACTTTTGTTTATCTTTCATCATGTCTATATTATAACCCCGTAAATCAAAAAGCCTAGCACTTTCGTGCTAGGCTTTTTGCTGTATCAAATTTGATTATTTTGTATCGTAGTAGAACTTCTCGCTTACTACTTTGCCATCCGCCCATCTCTGTACTGCTACTTGAGTACGAGCTACTCGGCCCCAGTCTTTATGAGTCACATCCATTGAAGACTCTATAACAGAATAATTCTCTCCCCAAGCCACGCCCAAAGTCTTGGCACTGTGGAATTCGGTGATACCTTCCACGAAAGCCTTTTCATATGCGCGATTCGCCTCCTTGCCCACGCGAAGCTCGCCTTCGTTTTCTTGCATGACTATATTGTCTGCATAGTATTGCTCGAAAGCTTCCATTATCTTTCCTTCCTCTATCATCTTTGCTAAATCGTGTACCAATTGTTTTGTTTCCATATTGTTTTTTTTATTATCTGTTTTCTTTAAATTCTTTTAATTTAATAATATTTCCGGCAATCAATGCGCCAGAAACTTTTTTATAGGCCGACGACAAAATCCTCTGAAAGGTGCTCTGGGATATACCCATCTTCTTTGCCGCAGACTTCTGATCTAAATTCTCTATGTTCTTGAGGCGGAGAGCTTCCGCTTCTTCCAAGTCTATCTCGACGAATTTCATCTTCGAAGGACAGCCTTCTGGTTTGAACTCAGTATATTTAGGGCAAAAGCCCACCTTCTTGTCGCATTTTGGTCTGACCATACTTGCTCTTCATTATACCGCAACACATCTATCACGGTACAATGTAGTGGACAGTCTCGTACTGACCTATCTGATCAATACGAGACATTCACTACTTAAATTAATCACTTGCTTTTAATATCGACCTGATATATTATGAATATATACCCATAACAAAACAAAGTCAAATTTATGAAACAATACACAACAAAAGAAAACATTTTGGAAGCCCTGAACTCCCGTTACGCAGTGAAAATTTTTGATAAAGATAAAAAAGTAAGTGCGGAAGACATGCACACCATCCTCGAATCCGCCCGCCTCTCCCCTAGCTCGAGCGGTACCGAGATGTGGAAGTTTATCGTTGTCGAAAATCCTGAGGTTAGAGCTCGACTCCTCGCCGTGAGTGAGAACCAACCCAAAGTCACCGATGCTTCGCACCTCATAGTCATCACTTACCGCACTGATGCCGAAGAAAATATGATCAAGGAAAGACTCGAGCGTACCGCCAAAATCCAAAACCAAGAAGTAAGCGACTTGGGCGGACTAAAGAAAGTTTTGGAAGGCGGACTCGCGAAACACCAAAATGCTGGCGACCTAAATGCTTGGCTCAATGCTCAAACTTATATACCACTAGGCATAATGATAGAGACAGCCTCGCTTCTAGGTGTAGACAATTGTGCCATGGAAGGCTTCGACAACGACAAAGTGGACGAAGTACTAGGACTTAAAGAAAAGAATCTAAAATCCGTGACCATGCTCACTCTTGGTTATCGTGGCGAGGACCCTGCCGCCAACCGCCCGAAGGTCCGCCGTGAATTCGACGACGTCGTAGAGTTTATAAAATAATTATTGATACTGAATGTAGCTAGGTATTGGAGAAAGTTCTAGAAGCTCTTTTGGAGTTAGCAGAGGAATACTAGTGTCTACAGTCTTATTGCTTGAGCCCCAGCGATCGTTCTTATAGAAAAGTTTAAATCCAGAAAACTGGACTGGTTCTTTGTAGATGAATTGTTTGTAAGTATTCTTTTTCTTCGCTGCCCCACCCCAGCCATCCATATGTATGACCACCTGCACTTCTGGTGTAGGTTTTATATTTTGATAGTTGGTCATCATTTTCTGAGTATAGCGGTGGATCACCAAGACCTTCGGAGGTAAATTGTTTTCTTTGACGATTCTAGACATGAAGTCGATGACGAAGTTTATATCTGCCGCATCGTATGTGCCCACTACCTTGCCCGGACGAATGCCCGTCTTCATAGAAAACTCTGGATCAATACCGAAGTGCACATTCGGTAATTTCAAATACTTTTCGAATCTCGGCATCTCTGCTTGTACAGTACTAAAGCCCACTTGGATATCAAGGAAAACTATCGCGTTTATTTTCTCCGCCATCACTAGCACCTTGTCTATCTCTTTGTCGGGCATGCGCAAACGGTACTTGCCATCTTCGCCTGCGCTTCCTTGTGCTGTTACCGCTATGTAGTGCAAAGCTTTGACCACCGGAGTACTCGGGTCTGCTGCTTCCCATTTCTTGGCTTCAGCATCTAGCCGAGCAAACATTTCTGCTTCTGGATATTCGCCCAGCACTCCCATCTTTGTAGAATACAAATTTCCATAATATGCGAGGATTCTGTTGAAAGGAAGAAGCGCTCCCGCGTTCGGGTATACTGTCTTCACTGGCCAACCTGTCGGAGCTACAGGTGGTGCAGGCACGGTGATAGTTTCTTCCAAGCCTGTATCAGGGTTCTTTACTACTTTTGTAGTTGGAGGTTTAGGCTTAGGATTGTTCGCGAGCTCAAGCAACTTGGCATCATAAGCCACAGTATCGAGAGGTTCAGGCTCTGGAGTCAGCATTTCCTTAGCGGCTTCACCCAATACCATACTCTTCTCCTTTATGTCTTTATAAGAAAATGTCGTACTAAAAAGGTACGGCAAGGCAAAAAATAATCCTGTGACAAATAGCAGGAAATAAAAAACATGAGTATATTTTATTTTCTTATTAGGTTCTATGCGAGTAATTATAATCTAAAACACCGCAAAACTAAAGGCTATCCTCGTCGTGCGGCTTCGATAGTGGCTATGTCGATTTTTTTCATCGTCATCATGGCATCGAAAGCTCTTTTGGATTCTTCCCCTCCTAGAGACATGGCTTCGGTCAGTGCGCGTGGAGTTATCTGCCAAGACAGACCCCATTTGTCCTTGCACCATCCGCACTCGCTCTCCTGCCCGCCGTTGCCGACGATAGCATTCCAATATTTATCTGTTTCTTCTTGGTCTTCTGTTGAGATCTGAAAAGAGAAAGCTTCGCTTTGTTTAAATGTAGGTCCACCATTGAGGCCCATGCAAGGAATCCCACAAACAGTAAAGTTCACAGTCAGCACATCGCCCTTCTTGCCTCCTGGGAAATCGCTAGGTGCCTTGGAGACGCTTGTCACCTTACTATCTGGAAAAGTCGAAGCATAAAAATTCGCCGCTTCCTCAGCGTCCTTATCAAACCAAAGACAAATTGTGTTTTTGTTTATCATGGGTTTATTATAGCAATTTAAAATATCGAGCCAAAACACGATAACACTATCCCCGCTTGATATCGTTTTTTATCATTTTCACTATCTGGGGAAATTCAGATATTACGAAATGCCCGTTCTTGCTCTTATATATGATAATTTTTGCATTCTTTAGTTTGGCTCTGTATTTCTCAGCGTGAGATACTGGCACCACATCGTCATCAGCAGAAAACATTAGATACAGATTCCCTGCTTGTGAATCCAGCAAAGACAAATCAGATTTTAATTTAAATCCGCCCAACAAACTCTCTCCCGGCAAATCGTTGTCGAAAGGAGGACACACCAAGTATGTAGCGAGTATTTTGCATGGGAATTTATTCTCCGACAAATACTTTGCGAGAAAAATTCCTCCCAATGACCCGCCGACAAAAATCACATTGTCTCTTAGGTAAGGTATATGTCTCTCAAAAAATATTTTCCAATCTCTGTATTGTGCCCAATCCTGCAAGGGCATCCGTGGTCGTGTGATTTCGAATTGCTTGCCGAGGTGTTTGTCGAAATACTCCTCCGTATATTTCAATCTTTTACCCATCGAAACAGACCTATTTTTCAAATATTTCAAATAATCCTTTTCGTTTTTAAAAGTATTTCCTCCGTGTATTAAGAATAACTGGGGTTTGTTTTTCATGTGGTTATTATACCAAAATTAAGTGCTGCGGGACTTGGATTCGAACCAAGATACACAGTTCCAGAAACTGTAGTCCTACCATTAGACGATCCCGCAATATGCTTACAATAGCCCAAAACTGGCTTTTTATCAAACCTTTCTGATGTGTTATAGAATGGGTATATGGCAGAAGAACACACCCAGTCGGACAATTTATACCTTCATGTAGATGGGGATTCTTTTTTCGTAGCTTGCGAGCTGACTGTCCGCCCAGAGCTCAAGGGCCAACCGGTCATCGTGGGTGCAGACCGGGGCATCGCGGTAGCCATGAGTATGGAAGCCAAGAAGCTCGGGGTCACCCGTGGCATGCCTGTTTTTCAAATAAAGAAACTTTTTCCGCAGGTGGTCATCTTGAATCATCATTTCGATTTGTACCAAGACATCGCCAAGAAATTATTCGAAATCCTCTCGAAGTATTTTATCGAAGTCGAAGTTTATAGTATCGATGAATGCTTTGCCTTAGTCCAACCTTTTGAAATCAAATTTTATGGAGGCGAAAAGAAGCTCTTGGTAGAACTGAAAAAGGAGATCGAAGCCAAAACTGGTGTCACTTACTCCTTAGGACTCGCCAGGACCAAAGCCCTGTCCAAGCTCGCTTCCAAACTAGAAAAGCCCAATGGTCTCGTGATGCTACTCACCAAGGATGCCGAGCTTCGCGCACTCAAGGCCACATCCATAGATGATATCTGGGGCATAGGCCGGAGGACATTCCCCCGTTTTCGCGCACTCGG
>CAZVBK010000003.1:36898-37550 GCA_964625485.1 uncultured Candidatus Saccharibacteria bacterium | reverse complement strand
TTCATATCTATACTACTATTATACACCATTTAAGGTTAAAAGTCAATGCGTTAAACTAACCCATATTTACAAGTATATTTTACCGTGCTTTTGATTATTGTACAATCCCCTACCCTGCAAAACAAAAAGCCCCACTCGGGGCTTTTTGTAGGAACTTATATGTTTACGTTATTATTTCTCAATTGTTACACCCGCAACCAATGCGCGGTTCTCACTCCAATTGATTAGATCAGTTGGAATAGGAAGTATAACTTCAGGACAGATAGTGTTCTTAGCTTCTACTAGAGTTGTCTTGTAGAAGATACCTGTAGGAGATGTAAGGTTCCAAGGAGTCAAGATTTTATCTTTCTTTGCGATTTGGAAAGCCTTTACAGCTTCTTCAGTCTTTGGACCATAAACTCCGTCTACTGGAACATTTGCTTTCATGTAACCGTTCAAAAGATCTCTTTGAAGAATCATGACTTGAGCAGGGTTGTTCTTGTATCCCTTTCTCATGTAAGTATTGATATCCCAAGTACATACTGAAGTTTCAGCACCGAGAACTTCTCCTTGTGATCTGCTACTCCTAGAACCAGAGCTTGAGCCACCTCCTCTTTCGTTATCACCAGGGTTATCACAAGATGAATCGTTTGTCTTACTTTCTCCGTAGTCT
>CAZVBK010000003.1:0-36888 GCA_964625485.1 uncultured Candidatus Saccharibacteria bacterium | reverse complement strand
ATCTGTTGCTTCGAGAACCAGAACTTGAGCGACTTGTAGGTGTTGAATCGTTGGTTCCACCGTTGTCTTCGCTGTCGGATGATGGTGTATAAGAATCTGGGTTATTTTCATCACCGTCAGAGTGACAAGCTGGGTCAGCAGAGTCAATAAGGGAGTCCTCGTCATCGTTATTGTCGATTCCATCAGAACACTCAGGAAGATCTACAACGACAACGTCTGTAGGCTCAAAATCGTAAGTTTCTGTATGTGTGTTTAGACCATTTTTTATTCCTATTGAGAAATTATCAACATTTCCAGTAAATCCATCTGAGTAAGGCTCACCAACTCGGAAACCAAACCAAGAATCAGTAGATCGTGTTTCTGCGTTTGGGTATAGTGCAAGGATTTGGGCCCAAGTTTTAGGTGTAGTTCCTGCATCTGCTGTTGTTGGCCATGTTGGTCCAGAGTAAAGCCATAGTGCATTACCACTGTTTATCGCATCCCAAGTTTGCCATGTGTCGTTTACGACAGCTCCGTTGGCACTAGGAAGATATATGAGTCTTCTCTGCCATAAATCAGAATTATCAAAATCAACATTAAAGTTCAAGTAAGCAGAACGTTCAGATGCTGGAGAACCGTTGCCTGCTGATTGAGAGTATGTTGAGAAACTAAGATTTTTTATGTCAGCAAGTTTTACATCCTTAAATCCATAAGTTGCTATATTACGGCGTACATTGTTTGCTAGCACTCCTTCGTTTGGTACACTGATTTGCGCACTTCCTGCACCCAATACTGAGGGTACTGGTCCGACAACAAATGAACCCAAGGAATTATTTATTCCTTCTGCTCCATCGATGCTTCCAGTTCGGTCATTGTAGAAAAACCATTTGCCACTATTGTTGGTAGCTGCTGGTGCAGGCCAAGCGTCAGTTTCAAGGTCTGCTGCTTTTACTACAGTAGTATGAGAACTTGTAGTTTCTTGTTCAGTGTTGCCAGTTTGGCAAGATAGAGTAACTTCCACGATAAGATCATTGAAGTCCTTGTCTCCACCCACAATATCTTCAAATCCAAGAACGTACTTGTTTGCAGATGGATTGTAGACAACAACTTGGTCAGAACCACTTGTGTTTAGAGAGTTGGCAGTTGCAAATTCTCCATCTGGAGTATTGGTTCTGAAAGTTTTAATAGCAAAACCGATATCTGTAGCATTTATGCCTGTTAGGTTGAATACTCCGGCGTTATCTGTGTACATAGGTACAGATTCATAACCAGTTACAGCTGCTGACTTGAATACTGGTACAAAGTTAGCCATTGAGCCGTTTGTGTAGTATCCGAAAACACTTGTCTTGCCAGCGTTCTTTTGTACGAATTTAGAATTTATAGTGACAGTTGATCCAGATGTAACATCCCAAACTTGGAATTGTTTCTGATCAGTTGTCTTATTTAGAGAGTAAGTGTCTAGAGTTGCTTGCAGATTTGCTTCACCTGCTGGCGCATTGTTTACAGTTTCAACTGTTGTGTCTGTTGTCTCTCCGACAGTAGCTGAAGGAACAGGACAAGAGTTTACTATTTCTGGTGTTTCAGGATCAGGGTTACACATTAGACTTACGTTGTCCAAGTAACCTCCGAAACTAGTATCGGTACCAGTATCTTTAAATTTTATTTCAGTTGATGTGGATGTAGCAACAAAACTTCTGGTTTGTGTACCCCAAACAGTGTTGCTGTTTGCTGTACCATCATCAGCCAAGTCTGCTCCTAGTTCAGTTCCATTTGCCCATACTTCTATAGTATTGTCGGCAGCATCACGTCCTGGGCGAGCTGAGTAAGCGAATTTCAAATCATAAGTCTTACCTACGATAGTAGGGATAATTTGAGAGATAGCTACAGGATGATCACCATCAAGTTCAGCGTGTTGTGAACCCGCGTATGGAGCACCAGCTACATTGTCTTGGATTTCAAGACCAGCTGTTCCTTCGTTACCACCAACCCAAGCCACTAGCCATTCAAGACCAACTGTTGCTTGTGGAAAAATGCTGTAACTGTTGTTGCCCACAGCAGGTGCTTCAAAGCCACCATTTTTTATAAGCTCAACCTCTGCCTCACAAGTCAAAGGCTCTTCTTGTTCTCTTTCTTTTAGAACATTGAAGGCTACACAGTAGTAGTGTTGCCCTGCTTCTAAGTCGTCTACGCGGTCATAGTTGTCGTAGTGTAGTCCATCAGTGTGGCAGTAAAGTTCTGCTGAAACGTCTTCAGTTGTGTTTTGTCCAGTGAAAGGTATAAAGTCAGGATTTGCTTGTTCACGAATCCATACATATGAACCTGCTGGTACTTCTACCTCACCGTTAAATGCTGTCCAGCCCTCGCCACCAGAAGACATATTGTCTCCAGGATTATTTGCGGAAGGATTGGCCCATTCGAATGTCCACTTTTCTTTACCACAGTGTTCATCAATTCCTTCTTTATCCAAAAAAGCAGAAATAGTCTCAGGATTTATGTCTGTGCTACCATTTCCCCAATTTGGAAGATACTCTTCTGAATCACAGACTATTTTTGCAGCGTGAATAGTTGCATTATCTTCGCCACATTCTTCTCCATGAGTTTCTGCATATTTAGAATTCTCACAGTTATCATCATTATTGTCTCCACATTCTTTTTCATTAGTTTTTGCATAGTCTGCGTTTTCGCATCCTACTACTATCTCAACGAGTTTATCTTGAGACTCAATCTCAGTTAAAGCTTCCACTGGAACTTCCTGTGGACCTTCTACTGTTGCGTATGCAACTAGTGCAAACGCAGAAAATCCCACGATCATAAGAATCGAGAGATACAAACCAGAAACATTTAGAAATTTTTTCATACTAATTTTTGTGAAATCCTTTTTATTAAGATTCCAACTGTTACTTTTAATAAACCTTAGACCTTTGTAATTCTTAAAACTCTTAGTGAACAAAGCTATTCCTTATATACTAACATATTAAAGAACTTTTGTCAAATAATGTCCTTGTGAGGTACTGTATCACTTAGACGTATCACTAAAGAAAATCTTACCATTTTAAATATCCTTGGCAAGTGTTAAGTGTGCAAGAATGGACATTGCCTATAAAAACCCTGATGTGGTAGTATTTAGGTAAGTTTTGAGGATTTTATTTTCTATATTTATGGAAAATTTTAGAAAAATCATCGAAAAGGAACTGGCCTCGGGGCCCAACCTTTCTATCATCAATCTAATTGAGGAGATTATTAAGCAGGCGTCAAAATCTGGCGCTTCCGACATACATATAGATCCACAGGAGACGGATATCCGTCTCCGTTTTCGTATTGATGGAGTTTTGGAAGACGCTCATCCCCTGCCGAAAAATATCCACGGAGAAATAATTTCTAGAATCAAAGTTTTGTCTCAACTTCGGACTGACGAACATCAATCCACCCAAGACGGCAGGTTTCGTTTCAAATTTCCTGATACTGGTGAATTCATAGATCTCCGCGTTTCGATTGTTCCCACTTATCACGGAGAAAATGCAGTTTTGAGATTATTGTCTGACAAAGCCGAAAATTTAAATTTGGAAAGTTTAGGGTTTAGTGAAAATGACAAGAAGAAGATAGAAACCGCCATAAAGAAAACAAACGGTATGATATTGGCAACTGGACCTACTGGATCAGGAAAAACTACAACTCTATACACTCTAATAAAAATGCTGAATACTTCAGAGGTATCTATCGTCACAATAGAAGACCCCATCGAATATGCTATAGACGGCATAGAGCAAATACAAGTAAATCCTCGAACAGGAGTATCTTTTGCTAATGGTTTGCGTAGCATCCTAAGACAAGACCCCAATATAGTGATGGTGGGAGAGATTCGCGACAAAGATACAGCCAACATTGCCGTAAATACAGCACTTACTGGGCACATGTTGCTATCGACCCTACACACCAATGATGCTGCCACTACCCTGCCTCGTCTGCTCGATATGGGAATTGAGGAATATCTGGTGGCATCTACTGTATCTCTTGCGATTGGTCAAAGACTAGTGCGCAAGCTATGCCTAGACTGTAAAGAAGAGTACAAACTAACCGAAAGCTTAAAAGAAAGTTTGTCTGATACCCCTATCGGGAAATTCTTGAAAATCGAACAGACTTTGTACAAAGGAGCTGGGTGCAACAAATGCAATAACACCGGGTACAGAGGGAGAATATGCATCAACGAAGTCCTGGTCTCTAATGAGGCAATAAAAGAAGCAATTCTACGCAAAGCCTCAGCCAGTGAAATAAAAAATATTGCCATCACCTTTGGTATGACTCCAATGTACGAAGACGGTTTCCGGAAAGTAGAAAGAGGTTTGACAACCCTTGAGGAAATATTAAGAGTAGTCAATGAATAAAATTATTGAAAAATTAAATATCGCTTATTTGAATAATTTCAGGTTTGCGCGAATGCCACTAAAAGAACAAACCTTTTTCATAAAGCGTTTGTCTTTTTTAATTAGAGCAGGTATCCCTATACTTGAAAGTCTAGTAATGATCCGCGATCAAACCAAACACAAACGACATAGCCTTATACTCGATACTGCAATCCGCGATGTCTCGAATGGGCAATACTTATCAACCAGTCTAAATAAATTCAAAACAGTGTTTGGCGATTTCTCGATAAATATCATCGCCTTCGGAGAATCTAGTGGGATACTGAGCGAGAACCTAAACTATCTAGCCGAAGAATTAAAAAAGAAAGACAACCTAAGGAAAAAAATCATTAGTGCTTTTGTCTACCCTGCACTCGTCACCGTAGCAACTCTAGGAATAACTGTATTTCTAATGGTATATCTTTTCCCGAAAATAGTCCCAGTTTTTGCGAGTTTGCGCGTCGACCTTCCACTATCTACTAAAGTAGTGATGTTCCTGAGTAGTTTTTTTATTAAAAATGGATTCATGATAATCCTGCTATTTATAGTCGGGTTCATTATTTTCATTATATTTTTAAAAAAATATAAAAAATTTCATTTTCGTTTTGATAATTTTTTAATCAAGTTGCCCGCACTAGGAGATGCGGTAAAGAATTACAATCTAGCCAATGCGACTCGAGCTATGGGATTACTACTCAAGAGCGGAATAGCCCTGAATGAAACAGTAAATATAACCACTAAAGTTTGTAGCAATTTGGTTTACAAAAAAGAATTCCGGAGTCTTTCGAAAGCCATAGATAGAGGAGAGAAAGCTTCGACTTATCTCGCCAATAACAGCGAATTGTTCCCAGAAGTTATGACCCAGATAATCTCAGTCGGAGAACGTACTGGCAACTTGCCAGACTCGCTAATCTATATTTCTGAGCTTTATGAAAGTGAGGTTGAAGACTTTACAAAAAATATTTCTAATCTGGTTGAGCCAATACTAATGATTATTATGGGCGTACTTGTGGGGTTTATAGCTATATCTATAATTACTCCTATTTATAGTATCACTCAGAATTTGCATGGTTAAAATAAACACAACAAAAGGTTTTACTCTAATAGAAATATTACTCGTCGTAGCACTTGTGTCAATCATTACTTTTTGGGGACTATTTATGAGTGTAGATAATTATCACCAGTCTTCTTTCATAAACGAGCGAGACACACTGGTCTCCGCTCTGACGCATGCCAGATCTCAAGCTATAAACAATGTATGCATCGGCACATCAGCAGTCCACTGCACCAATGGAAAAGATCATGGAGTTCACATCAAAACATCTGGCGGGTTAGTGATAGAGTATATAGTATTTCAAGGCACAACCTACAACCCAAACGACCCAACAAATGAAATCATCAAAACAAATTATACAACTAGCACATCTGTACCAAACGAAGTTTACTTTGAAAGGATATCCGGAGAAGTAAACGCTCCTGCAACCATAGTCCTAAACGGTATAGCCAGCGAAACCTCAACTATCAACATAGGGACTGAAGGGCAAATTTATTGGGACCACTGATAATATGAACAAGGGATTTTCTACAATCGAAATACTCATAGCAACGATGATTATGATCACTGCTATTTCAGCGATATTCATGACTTCTTTTGGTAATCAAAACTTTTTAATAGGTGCACGGACTAACAACGAAGCCCTAAGCAAAGCAAAAGAAATACTAGAAATAGCCCAAGCTGAAGCGAGGAAAGATTTTCGCATGGTTAACCCAAACCCGATAGCTCCACAGAAAGATACGGATGGATACTATTCTTGGTGGACAGAGGTAGGACCTAGCAATGACGCAGACGATCACTTCATAAAAAAAGTAACTAGCCATGTAGACTGGACGGATGAAAGCAAAATAACCAGAAACGTAAAACTATCTACGCTTGTTTCTAATTTTGAAAACGCCATCGGCGGAGATACTTGTAATTCATATCTTACTGGAGATTGGACCAACCCGCAAACGACAAATATTTTATTTTCAAATCTTACCGACAATGATGGGAGTGGAACTTACAGAATCTCTGATCTTGAAGTTTATCAAAAGAAAATCTATGTAGCAGTAAATGAAAACGCCCAAAACACAAGTCCAAATTCTGGCACAATCTCAATAAACAGAAGTGATGTCGGCACGGTATCTTGGTCTTCAGCCCAAAATGCATTGGCAAACGGAGGTGGAAGCGCCACTGCCAGTCTAAACAGCGGAGAAGTAAGTAATTATCTATCAATTACTGATTTTGGTTCAAACTTAAATATTCCTACTGGAGCCACAATACTGGGCATTCAAGTTGGTGTTACGCGAAATGCCAGTAATTCAAATTCTATAATCGACAACAGCGTCCGTCTTATAAAAAGTGATGGCACCACACTAAGCGCCTTAGATAGAGCAAACACTGTGACAAGGTGGAGCACAACACCGACTAATATAATTTATGGAAACTCAACAAATCTCTGGGGTGAATCCTGGACAGCATCGGATATCAATGACCCAGACTTCGGTATAGTTTTTTCGGTAAAGAATTTATCGAGCCTCCCCCGAACCGCAAATATTGATTATATTTCAGTTAGCGTAACTTACATCAAACAATTTTATGTGCTTGATGCTTCAGATCCGACAAATCCTACACTGGTCGGGGAGATAGCAAATAACCCAACAAGTCCGTCCGCAAATGCTGGCTTTAACGCTCTCACCACAGATGGTAAGTATGTTTATGTCGCATTAGATACTGTCTCTGGCGGACAATTGCAAATAATTGACACAGCCACGAATCCGTATTCTGTTATTAAAACTTTCTCCGTTCCTGGCGTATCAGGCAACCAAGGCAAAGGCAACAGTATTTTTTACAAAGACGGATATATTTATCTAGGATTAATGGCCACGGGTATTTCTAGCAACGGACCTGAATTTCATATAATAGATGTCCGTAATCCAAGCGCACCTATAGTTGTCGGACACTGGCCAAGTTCAGGAAATTTGGGCAACAATATAAATGCAATAAAGGTCAGAGGAGATTATGCCTATCTCGCGACCCCAAATTCCGAAGAATTGAAAATTATAGATATTAGTGACCCTACGAACCCAACACTGACTAGTGGGTTCGACGCACCTGATGCGACAGGAAACGGCAGAAGCTTAGACCTCGTCGGAAATAATTTATATTTAGGCAGAACTTTCACTTCAAGCAACCAAGAACTTTATGTTGTAGATATTTCTGATCAAGCAAATATTCCCACTACCCCACTAGGAATTCAAGAAATCAGTCGGAGCGTGAACGCTCTTTTGATTAGGGATTATTTGATATTCCTGATATCAAGCACTTCTAGCCAAGAAGGCAAACTGGAAATCTGGAACTCTTCGGATAAATCCAACCTCACACCCTTCACTACATCAATATCCTTACCGAACACAAGCGGAGGTATTTCGAATACATTTATCCCGACTATGGATTGTGAAGGAAATTATATTTACGCGAGTTCAGTCCCCTCCTCAGGGCTATTTGCAAACAAAGGCTCGCTTACCATAATAACTGCACCATAAAATGAAAAAATTTTATTTAAAAAATAAAAACGCGGGCTTTAGTCTGATTGAAACTATTATCTATATTGCCTTGTATGGAATACTTATTGGAGGAGTTGTTGTGTCTATGTACAACATGTTTGAGTCGAGTAGCCGAAATCAAACCAAAGCGATGGTCCAACAAGAAGGAACTTACCTTTTAGGAAAAATCGATTGGGCTTTGACTGGCGCGAGTACCGTGAGCGTTTCTCCTACTTCACAACAACTATATATCAATGCCGATCATGTAATACCTAGCGACAATCCGCTGGCTTTCGATGCGTCAGGAGGTGTACTAACTTTAAAACGTGGAACCAAGACTTCGGTTAGGCTTAATAACACAAACACGACATTGAGCAATACTGTTTTTACCCATACTGTGGCTAGTGGAGACGGATTGAGCCCAGAAAGCTTGCGGGTGTCTTTTACGCTCACAACCAAAACACCTACTGGAATGGTATATTCTCAGGACTTTAGTTTGGTAAAGTATTTAAGAAAATAAAATGAATTATTTTAATACTAAAAAATTAAAAAAGAAAAACAGAGGGTTCGTGGCCTTGATGTCTTCGATTATTATTTCGGCCATCATGATTGGATTCTTGTTTACGACCAACCGCGCGACTTTTAATGCTAGGTTTGATGCGCTCGATGGAGAATTTAAAAAGATTTCATCCGTATTAGCAGAATCTTGCGTACACCAGACCCTTCTTGAATTAGCTAGAAATTTTATTTACGACCCCCTTACTGATGCTTCGTACATTTCTGGTATCGGAGTGCCCATAGATATTAATGACGGAAAGTGCTACATAGTTTCGACTACCCCGGCAGGAACCTCGAGAAGCGGAAGCTCCGCGGATGTGACCATTATCACCACTGGAAATTACAAAAATACTTTTAGTAAGTTCAAAGCAGAAGCCACGGTGCAAAATCACCTGTCCCCAACTAGCACCAATCCCCCACCACCCAACATAAATATAAATTCTTGGATAGAAATACCTTAAATAATCCCTGCAGCTTCATTGACATGCAGTACATTTGTTATAAAGTATAAAAAGAACTGGCACCGGGGCCAGCTTGTACCTTCCATACGGAGGTTATGTTGCACAAAAAAAGCGCGAAGAAAACCCCACTCTGGCAGACTATAATATTGATTGTAGTCTTGCTCGCCATAGGTGGTGGCACAGGCTGGTGGGACATCAGTCGCAAGAAAGGCAAACCTTCGATTGTCGAAGCAAGTATGCTGACAATGACTGAGCCGAAAAACATCTGCGTGGAGAAACTCTACGCACTGAAAGACTCTGTCATGCCCGAAATCCTGCGAAGGAAAATCGGACTCGAGGACACGACGCGGGTGAACAGAGACACGCTGTACTCCCAATACTTGGGACTGAGTATGGCTGTGTCTACAGACGAATGTTGGCAAGCGCTCGACGGCAACATCCCTAAAGATCTGGAGAAGATCTGGGTCAACGCTCTCGTGGTCGACGCGATTATCAAAAACTCGTCGACCGAAACCCCAACCCTCGAACCAATGAGGTAGATATGGGAAAGAGGCCTATCCCTGTCTTGCACCAAAAGAATGTCTGCCGTATCGGTGAGACTGGGTCATGCAAGGCAGCGAACAATGAACCCCAAGAATGTTTGGGCTGGGTCTGCAATAGAGCTAGCCTTGTGGCAAGTGGAATCACTCGTCCAAGTCTCGAGCCGGGACATCAGTACACTTCTTGTCTCGGTCCACCGAGAGCAAGCGAATCCTCCATCCAATCCTCACCTCCAACTGAAGGAGCAGTCGCATGAACAGCCACAAGCACTATCCGAACACGGAAACGCTTCCGGATGTAATGCTCGAGCATGTCTGCAAATTGGGCACACCAGAAGCCTGCCCGAAGCTCGACTTCTCAGAATCTGCTCAGGGGCGCATCTGCAAAAAGAATTCTGAGAGGCACTTGCCCGTCGCCATCTCGGCGAAAGGAACCCAGTTCCTGACTTGCCGAGGTGTGTACGAAAGCAATCAGAGAGTCCTCGACCTGATGAAGGAAGAAGACGCCGCCTGAATACGAAAACCGCCCCGACCAACACACCACGTGGTCGGGGCAAGAAGTAAATGTTCTTTTGAATTTTAAATATCGTAAGTAGTAATGCTCCACAAAATGCTTTGGCTTTTGCGGAGTGTTTTATTTTTTGCCCAAAAGTGCTATATTAAAAACCACAAAGGCCATCGCCTGTTCGAGATACTCAGGACGATAGGTCAGAAGTTTTTTAAGGCCCTATCGTCTAACGGTTAGGACACATCCTTCTCAAGGATGGAATCAGAGTTCGATTCTCTGTAGGGTCACCGCCACTGAAAACAAGCCCCCAACGGGGCTTTTTTCTTGTGCGGTGAAGACGGAGGCCTATTTCGCGAGTACGCGATAAGCCGAGTCCGGGGCTGGAAAATTTGCGAGTGTCGACGAGCAAATTATTGTGGCTCACATAAACTTTGTGTGCGAAGCACTCCATAATAGCTAGAAAAATGAAAACACGCCAGAGGTCTTACGACATGGCGTGTTAAAGCAGATGGTCTGCTCAGTCCTTTATCACACGAGGCTGATGCTTGCGCGGCGGTCATAGAACGCCGCCTTGTAGAAAATCTCGGCGCGCTTACGCCCGGTCTCGTCGACGAGGTTGGAGTGCATCGAGTGATCGGTCGGAACCTTCTTCCATCCCTCGGGGAGCTCAACGTACTGGAACAGATTGTCATTTTCCACCAATTCGTGGAATTTAACCCCCGCTTCAGACAGAGCCAATTTTGTCTCAGGACTCATCTGCCTCGGCAGCGTATCGCTGTTGACGAATGACTGCTGTCCTTGTGCTTCCTGCGCGAGGATTCCGCTGCCGCCCTCTCCCATGGTCGTAAGTAGGCCGAGGAGCGGGTTATGCCGGACTTCCTGTTCTGTGTTGCGTGGCGCTCTCTTGCTGTTCATAGTGTTCTCCGCGATAGTGATGGAACGTTTAATGCTGAAGGGACAAATTAAATACACTAATTTTATAGCACCAAATTGTATATTTGTCAATGGTTGGAATAACTTAACTAGTAAGAATGAAAATCTTCACTTGATTCAATATCTGGCTATAATTCCGTATAATTAGGGTCACAAAGTAAAATTAACTCCAAATCCCCTGTTGAGCCGTTGAGCCTTTTTATGCAATTTCATAATTTAACTCACATTTACAAACCCCTAAATTCTTGATACCTTAAACAAGAACCGCACCTCTCAAACACTTATCCTCGGAGGTGACCCATGCCTGAAGAAATCGAACAAGAAGGAGAAGTCTGGGAATTCTCGCTCTGTGAAAAAGGTCGTCATTATCATTTTTACGACAAAGATGGTGACGTACTTTTTCCAGACTTTCCCTTCAAGTATAAGTGTGATGCTCTGGAAGCGCTCGACAGAGCCGTGAAGGAAGGACATATTCCTGAAGAACAACTCCCTGGTCTTTTCCTGCAGATCATCAACGCGGAAATCCCTTACGAGTGGCTACCTCCCGAAGGCGTACTTGTCACTTACTACTAGGGTGCAAAATCATTCCAAAACGGACCAACCGAGCTACATGCTCGCTGGTCCGTTTGTACTTAAAATACCCTGTTCAGCCGTTGAGGCGTTGAACTCCATCGGTTGACTTTTTATAAAAATATCGTAATATAAGCGAAGATATTCTTTCCCAAGCAAACAGGAGAAGTTGCATGCCAGAAGATACTAATACTGTCAGCCCCTCCCATAACCCCCTGATGAACACGAATGTTGTGCAACGGGGAATGACCGCCGAGTCCCAGCACTATCTCTAGGTCGCCACCATGCCAGGGGGACTCGAACAAAGCAGAGTTCAAGTTTCGCACAAAATCGGGTCCTACTCTGTAGGAATCCAGAGCAACGAAACCTCGTGGGGAGCGATTCCAGTCAGTGGTCGCGATGAGATCAAGCTCCTTCGAGATGCACTCATCGAAATCTGCCGAATGGAGAACATCGAATAGCCAAAACGCTTTGAAGAATAGCGTACTTCCCTGTTCTAACCCATTCATCTTCGAGGTAAACATGTACACCCGAGTCACTATTTGCAAGGACGTTCAGCTTCTTCGAAAGGTCAGCCCTGGATCCAACCAACTGACCAAGTTCATAGGTAAGTTTTTGCCAATGAACGGCACCTATATCTTCGGCGAGACCGAAGTCTTGCGTTTCGAAGGAGAAAAGCGCGAAGTGGCTGAAGCCCTTTACGAGAGCATCGATGACACAGTATTCGTGCTCTTGGATGAACTAAACGAAGCCAGGGTTTAACCCTTGGCATCCAAAACGGACCAGCCGAGCTACATGCTCGCTGGTCCGTTTGTACTTTTAGTTGTAAAATAAATCCATGGCTCTTTCTAACGGCGCAGTACACAAAATTCCAAAAGATTTAGCGACTTCCCTTTCAGTTTCGAAGGTTGCTCTTTCGGCTTGGGAAGACATCACCCCGCTCGCTCGCAACGAATGGATATGCTGGGTCACTTCTCCTAAAAAAATTGAAACTCGAGTCCACCGAATAAAAAGAACTGTGGAAAGTCTCTCCGAAGGTAAACGCCGACCCTGTTGCTGGGCCGGATGCATCCACCGATAAATCAATATTTTATTCTTTCTCCATCACATCCTCGAGTTCTTGAGAGGCCTTTTTAATATACTTCTCGAGAATATGATTCATTTTTTCTTTCAATATTTCAAACTTCCTCGGGTCCCTAACTTTCAAATTATTCACGTCTTTGTAAATCAAATCATGCTCTATCTCCGCCCAGGCGTGTTGCAAGATAGATGTGATCTGGAGCTCACTTTTCAAACCTGCAAAATGCCTGTACTCACTCAAGCTAGTGCGCTTTGAACCGAAAGACATGACCACATGTGTAGCCTTGTATCCATTTTCTTTCATTACTTCTTCGGTTTTAAATGCACCACTGAGTTCTTGCTTTAGCGCTTTAAGGAATCTCTCTCTGTCTCTTTCTGTGTAAAAAACAACTCGCAAACCCACTATGTCTTCTATGTCGCTAACAAAACTATAATATATATCTTGATCTTTTTTACGAAGAAGCTTTTCCTTCAGTCTCTCTTTAGTCTTGGTCCGAGAAGATATCTGATACCTGTACCCGCCTTCCTCCAAAAGGGCTTGCAAGGCTTTGTGTGAGGCTGCTCGGAACTCTTCATATATAGGGTGTTTCTTCTCGTATTCAGCGAGGATTTTTTCTAGGTAGTCGGCCTCTTTCTTGAACCGTGGATCAAACATCGAAAGGATATTGTTAATGAATTGTGAAGCCATTATTTGATTATAACAAATATGCCAACATCCTGCTTTGAATATCTGAAAACGAAAACCGGTCGCGTGCTCGAAAGCGCGCGACCGGTGTGATATTGTTTTAATACCGATGTTTTACGAGCTGGTATATAAAGCTCGACTTCAACCAACAGACTATTCTTCTTTCCTCTTCATCTCGCAGAAGAGGGTTACCGTCTCGCCGGCGCGGACTTGCACCGGACCGACCCACATGCTCTTGTAATTCTTCTGCCCTGGCTCGAGGCAGTACACCTTGTACCAGCCTGGCACCACGGTCATCGAGAAGTTCGTGTAATCGTTGCGGATTTCCCGTGGTGGGCCATCCTCGACGCGATACAACACGGCTTCCATGCCGGTGGGGTTGGATTTGACCCACAGAGTTCCTGTGGTCGGCGGTGTGACGCTCCTCACTGTAACTGTGTGGCAGATCTGCTCTGTGTTGCCGAACTCACTGATTCCAACAGCGCAGTAAGTTTTTCTCTCGAGTGGATTATCCGTATAGGAGCCACCGAGAGTCGTGATGCCGAGCGGACTGATGAACACAAACCTTACTCCCCTGCCCGAAACAGTCAGAGTCACCGTCTCACCTGGATCAATGATCAAGGGCGAAACAGTGAAAGTGATAGAGGCCTCAGGTGGCGGTGGAGGATTTGTGACATCTCCCTTTTTCTGCATCATGCAGACGAGTGGCTCCGAGACAAGTCCCGGATTCACTGCACCATAATCCTTGCAGGGATGATACTCACCCGTCGGGTCTGTGTACTCGGCCATATAAGAGCCGAAATCGAGACCAGCAAGCGTGGTATCACTGGTGGTATTACGCACCAGGATCCACGAGTTTGAAACAATCGAAAATCTGCTGACCTTTACCGACATGTTTTTCGGTGAAGAAAAGACGCCGATCGACCCCGTTGTGGGTGGGTCGATGGTCGGTGGTGGCACAGGCTTGAGGTCGAGCTTCAGAGAAATGTTCTGTCCTGCGACTGGCGCAGCGTGAACAAAGTCTGAAACAAAACCGTTGGCACTGCCCCACCAGTGATACAGGGAGCTGTCTGCGCTAATATTGGTGCGATACGGGCTATTCGGCCCGATATTCACACCAACAACAATCGAAGAAGGAACCCCCGTCTTGCTATAGCGGACCAAGCTGTCAATCCGAAGCGCCGGCATGGCGGTCGAAATCGACACAGGTACGCTCAAGTTCGGCGGTGGCGTGATGGGAATCAGCGCGACCGTCGGTGTGACGGTATCGCGACCAACAACAAAGTTGGGCCCGCGAGTAAGTTGATATCCATCCGCGACACATTCCGCGAAAGACACTCCGAGCTTGGGAGTAAGCATTGTGTCGGCCCGGAAAGGACCGATCTTTGCTGTTCCATCAAGCAACGACACCGAACAATGACGATTCGTCGCGTTGGCGGGAAGAGTTCCCACCACTACGAAACCCGTTGTGGGTGCCGGCGGTAGTGTCTGCTTCTTCACCATGATGAGACTAATCGCCATGGTATCTGAAGTAAGCTTGAAGACGGAAGTCTCTCCGTCTTCGTAATCGGGCGCTTTGCAACCGATTGTGGCAACCGACCCCAGAGGTACAACACTGTACGTCTCGGGGGTGATCGTCGTTTGACCGGACTTGCAATCCAATCCAGGAATGCCTTTCGGTCGAACCGAAAGGAAGACCACGCCCGTTGTGGGCGGTGGAGCTGGTTCTGGCGCGAGTTGTACATCAGCAAGGCCACATGCTCCGAGGAGCAAAAGTGGCAGTGAGTACAAAAACTTTTTTGCTTTCATGTGTTTGGCTGTTGAGGGTGAGTTGAGCTACTTACGTCCGCTTTGTGTGCGAATTTCGGCACCAAGCCGGAAAGCCGCTCCGCTTTGCTTCTTCAACGTTTGGGCAGTTGTTGTTTGCCCATACGCAACTTCGGGTTTGAGGTTGAGCCTGAAACTATGACCGATGTCTACCCCCGACACAAAGCCGAAAGAAACACCGTTTGTTGTACTCAGGGACCTTTCTGCGAGCTTGGGCCCACCATCTGTGCACGACTCACGGTCAGTGAATACACCGCCACTAATGGCGATATGACTACTGACTGGAACTCGTACACTAATCGCGCCAAACACATCAGCACGATTGCAAACGTTTGAAGACTTTGCAGGTCTGTACCCTGCTTCGAGCGCGAGCTCGAATCGTACAGACCGTGGTTTGATGAAGACGCCAAGACTCGGCGCAAATGAATCTGCGCCATTATTGGCCTTCATGCCGACAACTCCAACACCAAAGTTGACGTTGTCGAACAAGATGCCTCCTTGCGAAGGACGATCTTTCTTGAGTTCTTCACTGTAGCCCTTGACGAACTTCTCGACGACACGAGTTACGGCAGAATCAGCCTTGACTGCTACCATCTCGGGCATCTTCTTCAGTGAATCTCTCAAAACGCGAACCGTCTCGTTCATACGAGCGATCGAATCCGCGAACGCGTTGCCCGGGGAGACGTTTGAGACTGCGGGCACCACAGGCGCTATCGCAGGCTTCTCCTCGCGTAGGATGTAAATCATCACTCCACGATACTGATCTCCTCGGATGTCCGAAACTATGGGTTCATTCGGAAATTCTTCAGCGATACTGAAGCCCATGTCTTTCAGAATGCTCTTGGCACCATCTTCTCGCATTCTTGCGATTTTGATGTTTTCGCGCTTCGAGCACTCCTTGTCGGTACCACAAATTCGAAACGGTGTCGCGTCGGCTAAGCCGACAACTTGCACCTTCGCACTTACTTCTGTGCTACCGATACGACCACGAAACTCGTAAGGCACCAGGGGCTGACCCAGCCTGTATCCGGTGACCCGAATCGTGTCGACAACGACAAGCTTCCCACCCTCAGCACTTGCTGTGC
Organism: uncultured Candidatus Saccharibacteria bacterium; assembly: GCA_964625485.1. Classification (GTDB taxonomy): domain Bacteria; phylum Patescibacteriota; class Minisyncoccia; order Phycocordibacterales; family UBA9973; genus UBA9973. The sequence continues at coordinate 20,681 of CAZVBK010000003.1, read as the reverse complement.
CGAAAGCCAAAAGCATCATCCCGATAAACGCGAGCACGAAACGCATAGTTCGAACCTCACATACTTGAAGTTGAGACACTACCTTGTGGTAATGCCCTACTACTAACTGAGCACCTTCGTGGTGCTATCCGCTTTTCTCTTAAATCTGTTGGTTTAAGTTGACGAAGTACAGTATTGCTTGTCGGGTAAAGACCCAACATCTGACCTATTCCTAGCATAAAAAATGTGTTTTGTCAATGGGTAACTCGGCTAATTTTAAAAAAACCCTATTAAAAAAATTCCTTAAATTTACTTATACTTAAAAACAAAAAATCGCCGAGAAAGCGATAAGCTTCTAGCGATAATACTCACTTAATAGTACCCTTCTCGGGCGGAGGCCGTGATTGCCCCCGCCCGTATCTATTCTTCAGTGCTCCTTGGAACGAGTCAGCTCCCAGTGGAGTTGAACTTGCGACCCTCCGTGTGGTGCTCTTTGCCACCAAAACTCGAGACTGCCGAGATTTTCTCGCCATGGCCTGACCGTAGTGGTCAGGAATGGTTTGTGTTCAAGGCGCTCGCCTCGGAACTTGTCTGCGCCATAACCGACGCCAAACTTGAGAAAACTAGTCAGTCGGCGTTCCACCTTGGCTTCTTCAACCATGAGTTGAATGAGTCCAGATGAATTGATCGGGATGTGCGGTGAGACCGAAACTTCTGCTTCGAACCCTTCGTGCCCTTCGTAGACACCCTCCACCCATGGTTGGATGTACAGAGTATTGTGCGAGCTCTTGCCCGCGCTCTGCACGAGATTGAACCCAGTCGTAACGATGAGTTCTTCGGACGAAAACGCGTCGTACCCCAAACCGGCCATAAAGGCGCGATAGTCGGACTGCTGACCGAAGTCAGTATATCCAACATGAGGCACAGTGAAGCGTCCTCGCTTGCTGAAGATCTCAGCGACGCGATGGGAAGTTGTCTTGCGGTTCAGTCCGAAACGGACGTTGGCCACAGTCTCCTGCGCACGGGCTGGGGCTGAAGAAATTGTAAAAAAAAGAACAACACCAACACTACGAACCAACTTAAACTTGTGGAGCATATCAAACTCCTGTGCCGTGGAGGGTTGCATACCTTGTTGATGGCTTAATAAATTTATATCAAATAAAGTCACTAAAAACAACAACTCATGTGGAAAAAGTAAACCCCCGTCGCAGTGAATGCGCCAGGGGCGGCGGTAAAGCCAAAATGATTTGCGAACAACTAGTCTCGGTCAATGTCAGGCGACCGATATGCCTGCCTCAGAAGAAGGAAAAACAACCCCAGCAACACCGTAAACCCCATTTGTACTGCTCGGATGAACTCCAGGTTCATCGGCGACATCCTCCGTTTCTTCGTTGGGAAATGAGCGAAGGTACATCAGTGCACCCTCTGGGCAACAATACTCGTCGGTCTCTCGAAACATCGAGAGCTCGTCGATCGCCACTTTTTGAGCAATGGCAAGTCTTTCAATTCCTTCATCGTTCTGCTCGTCTGCCGGGGGAGGTAGCTCCTCCTCCTGAAACGGAGCCAGTGAAAACGCAACTGGCGACAATGAAGGAACGACCCCAAAAGCCCAGCTCAACGTACGACAGATTCTCCTGAATCCGTCTTTCGATGAACTACTCATTGCATCCTCCGCTTCCATTTTGTCCATCATGCGGGAAACTCGGGTTCTGTGACTGCTCTTGCGAAATTGCGACATCGATTATTCTCATCCCGGACGGAGAGAAAGCCAAACAGCGGTGAACGCATATAACTTCAGCTCTAAAGAGCATAATTGTCTACCTTATATTATACTACTTATCTCCACAAAAATCAATGCAAGTTTCTGTAATACAGAGTTCGGGAAACCGTCTCATTACCACTTTTTAGCTAGCCATTCTTTATCCTGTCGGACCAACAACTTTTCTTTATTAGCTTTATCTTCGAGTATTGCTTCCACAGCGCGTTCCATCCGCATACCTTGAGAGCCTTTAACTAGAACCAAATCCCCTGCTCCCACAAAAGTCTGCAAGAACTCTCCGGCCAGTGTAGAATTTAAAAAATAAAAAACATTACTCTCCGCCATACCAGCACCAAGTGCCCCATCGCGAGTAGCCTCTGAGCGCGGACCAACCGCTACCATTACATCTGCCTGCTCTTTCGCAAGCTTACCCATACCTTCGTGTGCTTCTTTGGTGTGCTTGCCGAGTTCGAGCATATCTCCCAATACAGCAATTTTTCTGCCGTTAGACTTCACCCCACCGAGAGTTCTCAAAGCAGACTCGCAAGCAAATGGTGAAGAATTGTAAGTATCGTCGATAATAGTCGAATCATTTATGCCAGATAAAATGCGCATTCTTCCCGGAGGGAAATCATAATTCTTTAGGGATTCTATGGCCGACAAAACATTGAGCTTGATGCTGTAAATAAATGCGAGTGTCGCAAGTGACGCATACACGTGGTTCTTGCCGAAAAGTCCTTCGATAGCTACGGGCAGACTACTGCCTCCCACATCTGCTCGGAAAACTATTCCCTCGGGTTTGGCGTCTTTGTCGTACCAAATATTTTCTTCAGAACCCAGGACATCAGAGCCCTCACTCATACCGAAAGTTATGACCCTACTCTTGGTCTTTTCCTTCATGCCCATCACGGCTTCATCGTCGTGATTTAAAATCAAAATGCCTTCCTTTTTTAAAGTTTTTATCAAGCCACTTTTCTCCTCTATAAGATGGTTGCGAGAATTGAAGAATTCTATATGAGCAGGCAGATCTCCTATAGCGGTTATTACCACAGCGTCTGTTTGTAGCCATGACGCAGTGGTCTTCATGTCGCCGGGTTTACCCACGCCAACTTCGAGCACCAGCCATTTAGGATATTTATGGGGCCAAATAAATAGCCACAATCCTTTCAAAATATTTTTGGTCCAGATAACTGGATCGTTCCAACCATTCGGACATCCGAGTACAGTCAGGGGTAGCCCGAGCTCGCTATTGTAGCTCTTGTCGCTCTTCCGTACATAAGCCATCTTGGAAAGTGCGGCATACAAGGCATCCTTGGTAGAAGTTTTTCCCACAGAGCCGGTGATAGCTACAACTTTCGGTTTGTACTTCCAAAGCACCAAGCGTGACTCGGTCCGAAGTACTGTAGAAAGTATTTTTTTAGATATGTCTCTCATATATAATTAAAATTGCCAGAATGCACCACCTTCGACATCATCTGTCTGGTGCGACTTCGTAATAGTTTAGTAGAAACTTTGTAATGTCTATAAATGGATCCGCCCAAGTCTGAGAAGCATACTGCACACCCTTTGGGTTCACCGCGTAAAGGAAAACTATAAACTCTGGATCATAAGCTGGGAAGTATCCGAAGAATGAATGCGTATGCCTATCTTTATAATAGCCTCCACTGGTTTTGTCTGCAACTTGCGCAGTTCCAGTTTTTACGGCGACACTATAATGCTCGAATTTGGCCTTTCCTTCTTTTAAAGAATCATCCATAACTTTTACGAGCATCCGAGTTATCTCTTCACTTGTAGCTTTGGATATTTTGGTTGGAACAGTTGGATACTCCATGACCTTTACACTACTGTCACTATATCTTATCTCTTTTACCAAGTGTGGTACTACCAAATTGCCACCGTTGCCTAGAGCAGACAAAGCTCGCACCATCTCGATTGGAGTAAGAGCAATACCTTGACCGAAAGCAGCATTGGCATACTCTATCTCGCGAGCATTCTTGATGTTCGATGTAAGGTTACTGACCAAGCCACTCGTCTCGTTTGGCAAATCTATTCCAGTTTTATCTTTAATACCAAAAGACATCAGATAATCATGCATGTCTTTTTTCCCGAGCTTCCTATAGGTCAGCACCATGCCTGTGTTCAAAGATTGATTGAGCACATCTTGGATAGTCGTCCCCGGTCCACGCCCCTTCTTGTCGAAGTTAAAGATTTCTTTCTTCTCTACGATTACCGAACCCGTGTCATTGTAAGAAGTATTGGCAGTAATGACACCTTTGTCTAACGCCGAAGCGACGACTAGAGGCTTGAACACCGAACCGAACTCGAGCACTCCTTCGACGAGAGGGTTCGAAAAGGTCGCTACGTTTTTTACTTTAGAAAAATTATTTAAATCAAAATCTGGCTTTACCCCGAGAGCATAGATAGATCCATCTTTAGGATTCATGATGATACCACCGATAGAATCTACAGAATACTTGTTCTTGACCTCGATCATTTTCTTTTCTAAAAAGTCCTGCACTGTCGGCTCTATAGTGGTGACCACATCTCCTTTCTTTTCTTCATCACTAAACAAAGTATCACTAATATTAGAAAATACTTCCGCAAAGAAATTCACATATGGATCATCCTTGTCTCGAGAGAGCGTACTATTGTACTCTCGCTCAAGACCATACCGTCCACCGAGGTCGTCTCCACTGTAGCCCACAAACCCGAGCGCATGCGAAGCCAGGTCTTCACCCGGATAGAATCTCCATTTTTCTTTGAAAACACTTACTCCTGGAATCTTCAAGGCACTTATCGCATCAGCTTCTTCTTTAGAAAGACGACTGGCTACTTCTTCATACGGGTCTTTAGTCTTACCCGCCTTGGCCATAAAATCTTCTTTGTCGATCTCTATCACTTTGCTTAAGGCTTCATATGCGCCTTCTAGGTCAGACATTTTATTCGGAGCGATAGCCAGTTTGAAACCAGTAGTTTGCATCGCCGCAGAAACGACACTGCCAGTTTTGTTTGTAAAAAATATGCTACCGCGCTCGAAAATACTGGTAGACGGTGTAGCGTACTGCCTGTCGGCCTTTTCTTGATATGTATCACTATGAACTATTTGGACTAAAAAAAGTTTGCTGACTAAAATGAAAGCAAAAAACAAAATACCTAGAAAAAGAATTTTGGTCCTAGATAAAATACTAGAGGTCATTGTTTGCTATCTTTACTTTTGTAGAAGATGGGAGAGTTCCAACAGCCTTACGAGTAGCAAAAGTAGCTTTAGCTTCTTTAAAACCTAGACTCTTACCATAACTCAAGTCTACCTTGTTTAGCATTGTCAGGTATGTGAGTTCCATCTCGCCCACTTCGTTGCCGATATTGCGGGCATCAGCTTCTAGAGACTTTCTCTCTACGATATTGAAAACCATATTGCCGAGCACGAGGACATAAAAAAGTGTCAGTACACCAAGACCAAACATAAGCGATTGGAAAATCCGCACCTGAAAATTATTATTGCGAGCAACTCTTGATTGCATGCTGTATCTCTTTAATTTTATGGCTGCGGTTTTCATTATTTTAATTTTTCGATAATTCTTAGCTTGGCACTTCGTGATCTACTATTATTTTTTATCTCTTCGGCCGTGGCGGTGATGACCTTTTTATTTATTAAAATTCCTACCCCTTCGTCTACTTTTTGTTTGAAAAACTTTTTAACTACTCTGTCCTCTAAACTATGGAAACTTATAACACTTATCCTGCCTCCTACCTTGAGCGCCATCCATCCATTCTCGAGCCCTTCACTGACTGCACCCAATTCGTCGTTCACTGCGATGCGTAAAGCTTGGAAAGTCTTCGTGGCAAAATGGATCTTGCCCTTACGAAACTTCGCCGGTATCGCCTTCTCGATGATTGTGACAAGGTCAGTCGTGGTTTTTATCTCCCCTTGGTGCCTTTCGTCGACGATAAACTTGGCTATCCTTCGCGCTTGCTTGTCTTCACCGTATCCATAAATAATATCGGCGAGAGACTCTTCACTCCATGTATTCACCACGTCATATGCGGTGAGGTCTTCTGGAGAAGGATTTTCCTTCATGGTCATGAACAATGGTTCAGATTTCATAAAAGAAAATCCTCGTCCGGAATTTTCTAACTGGTCAGAAGAGAGCCCAAGGTCCAAGATGATGCCGTTAACTGTGCCCTCATCCGCACTGGCCATCTTTCGGAAATTCTCGTTTACAAAAGTTATGTCGCAGTTCTTGAATTTGTCTTTTGCTCTTTCCCAAGCACTTTGGTCTTGGTCTATCGCGATGATTTTGGCTTTTGGAAACTTACTGCATACGAGCATTGAGTGTCCTCCACCTCCGAATGTGCCGTCTACTACGGTCGCCCCATCCTTAAGGTTCAAACCATCTACTGTTTCATTTAAAAGAACTGTCTTGTGTACGCTTTCCATAACTAAACTCGCTTGGCAGACAACTTTTCTGCCAAACTATCTGCTTCTTTCTCGACTCTGGCTTTGCACTCTGTCCATGCCTTATCGCTCCACACCTCCACACGGTCTTTGACACCGATGATGGCTGCTTTTTCTTTCAAACCGATTCGGTCTTTCAAGAAATCAGGAACAAGGATACGGCCGATAGAGTCCACCTCTACTTCTGCGGCACGACCGAACATGAATCGATTGAAACTTCTCTTGTCTGCTTGCAGAAAAGAAAGATCGTCGTCAGAAGAAGAAAGTTTGCTTGCTACCTTCTCCCACTCTTTAGTTGTGAAAATGAACAAACACTGATCCAAACCGGGAGTGATAATAATTTTCTTGCCGAGCTCTTTGCGAAACTTTGATGGCAAAGAAACTCTGTTTTTTTCGTCTACTGTATGAATGTATTCGCCGATTAACATAAAATTATTTCATCCCACTTTTTCCCACTTGCTATATATTGTATTCCACTTCACCCCACTTAGCAAAGCTATTTGTGTGGATAACTTCCCTATTTTCACCCGACAAAAACCAAGCTATAATTTGACATTATAATAATTTATGCTATATTGTGGACTGAGGAGTTGGGGGCGACGCCCGGATCGTCGACTCCCTGATATCCTAACGGGTATCGCATGTTAAGTCATGCACTTCTCCCCACCCCCGTCCCGAGGGTTTTCCCTCGGGCGGGGTGAGTAGGGTTTCTAAAAACCCAAACAACCGGCACAATGTGCCAAATCATCGCAAAAGCCTCAAGAAAGCACTCGCTTCTCTTGGGGCTTTCGTACTTTTAATCCAAACCTTGATAAAAAACCAAAATCAAGGTATAAAAAATAAGGAAGCACCTCTCACACCCCTAGGCCGGAGACACCTATGTCTGGACACATCATTTTGAGCGTTGAGCTCACCAGTCAAAAACACATGTGCCCGCACGGGAAAAGAATACTCACGATACTCGAAGACGCAAATGCACTTCACTACATGACTGCTCATCGGTTCGGGAACGGGCCAATCTACTGGCAAGAAGCCAAAGATCTTGGTCTTTTTCCCGAAACGGAAAAACTTGGACCAAACGAGGCAGGAATCTATGTGGTCAACGAAGCAGACCGAATCGTAAGAGCTTTCATTAATCCAGCCGACAAGACGGTGATAGAGATCATCGAGATGAGCAAGCAGAGCGGACTTCGCGCTCTGCAAAAAATCTCGAAGAAGGTGGAGGTCAAGATACCGGCGTCACCTCTCGCCGAAGATGCAATGCGTTCACCACAAGTATCCGCAGCTCAAAACAACTCCTCCCTCATCGTCTAGTAAAGCAAATCGCCCATGTCACCGCCACGGCATGGGCACCCGAATGTTCTTTTATTTTTAATATCAACCACAAATGCCCCGACAGATTTCTGTACGGGGTTTTAGTATTTTTATCGTAAAACAAATTGCCGATCGCCACTCTTGTGACAATCGGCAATGCAATAATTCATGTTCAGTTTTTCTCAAGAGAAAGACTTGGTTGAAACCACGACCAGTGAAACAGATTTAGGTGGCCACGGGGCGTTACGGGCAAGCCCTCTCTCTCGATACTGATCCATGGGCCAACATCGTTGTGCTCGATGTGGCTCACGCGACAGCGCTGACTTCCGAAAATTGGAATCAGGTAAAAGTGGATAAATCCAAAAAGTGACTCGTCTTTTATAGAGTCCACTTTGGCCCACTCCACATACATGCCAACTTCTAGTTGTGACTTCATGCTCTGCTCCGGACAGAGGTTTGAGAAGGACCATCTATCTATGCAGATTCTAGAACTTAAAAATATAATTATCAAGTACACTATTTTATGAGGAAAGACCCAGCGGTAGATTATTCTATGTCTTGGGCTCCTTCACCTCCTTTCGGACGCATGAGTGGGAAGGTTTGCAGTTCGCGAAGTGGTTTGTCCACAAGGATTGCAAACATCCTTTCACCGAAACCAAATCCACATGTCGGAGGCATGCCGTGTTCGAGCATTTCTACGAATTCAAAATCCGCCATCATGGCTTCGGTGTCGCCTCTATCTATCATTTTTTGTTGGACTTCAAATCTCTCGCGTTGGTCTATAGGATCATTCAACTCTGAATATCCATTGCCCACTTCACTGCCCGCAAATATCGGCTGGAACCTCTGCACTGTTTTGCCATCCGCATTACTCTTGGCCAGCGGTGCCACAAGAGTGGGATGATTGACCAAGAAAGCCGGACCAGCGATGTTTTTACGGCAATATTTCCAAAGTGTATCCATCAAGCGTTCTTTGTTGGTACCATCATAAACAACTTTCAAATCCTGAAGTTTCTTTTCCATTTCTTCGATGGTGGCTTCGTGAATATTTATTCCTGTTTGTTTTAAAATTTCTTCAGCATAGTCAATCTTGGTCCACTCATCAGCGAGATCAAAAGTGTAACCCTTGGAAGTAAACTTGGTAGTGCCGAAAACTTTTTGAGTTATGTAAATATACATTTCACGCACAAGATCCATGCCCATATTGTAGTCAGCATAACCCCAGTAGAATTCCATATTGGTAAATTCTTGCGCGTGCTCAGGACTAGAGCCTTCATTCCTGTAAGCTCGGCCTATTTCGAAAGTCTTTGGAAAGCCTGCAGCCATAAGCCTCTTCTGCCAAAGCTCGCCTATAGAAATACGGAGATACACATCAAGGTCGAAATCATTGTGATGAGTTTTGAACGGAGTCGCTTCTGCTCCACCGGTCGTAGTCTCTAGGGTCGGAGTCTCGACTTCGAGGAAGCCTTTACTCTTCATGAACTCGCGAGTCGCATACCAAAACTTTGCTTTCTTCTCGATCAAATCTTTCACTTCAGGATTCATCAGTATGTCGAGATATCTTTTGCGGAATCTTTCTTCGACGTCTACAAGCCCATGCCACTTTTCTGGAAGCGGACGAAGACTTTTGGAGAGCATTCTCCAGTCCTTGGCTTCCAAACTCTTCTCGCCTCTTTTGGTTACGAAAAATGTTCCTTGTATTTCTACAAAGTCTCCGATGTCTACAACCTCGCTAAAAAATGTGAGCTTATCTTCACCCAGTACATCTTTCTTTAGAAGCCCTTGGAATTCTGCTGTGCCGTCATTAAGTGTTATGAAAACTATCGCCCCTTGTCCACGGATAGACATGATGCGTCCAGAAATCCACTTGGTCTCACCTCCCTTTTCTAGGTCTTCAAAGGAGCCTATGGCTTGCACTAGAGTGATCTCTTGTAAAGATTTAGCCGGATACGGATCCATACCCCTCTCTTTCAAGAGTTTTAATTTTTGTATTCGGAGTGCACGAATCTCATCGAGTGATGACATTTATTTTAAGAAACGCTAATTATTTTATAACCAACTTCGCCTTTCGGGGTTTTGAAAACAATCTTGTCTCCCTTTCTCTTACCGAAAATAGCTTCACCAAATGGAGATCGGTTGGAGATCTTGCCTTCTTTCATATCTGCCTCTTCTGAGCCGACTATTTTGTAAGTCTTCTTTTCTCCGCCTCCTTCCTTTTCTACTACTACTTCAGAACCTACTTGGATGACGTCTCCACCTCCTTCTGGTGCAACCAGAGAAGACTGTAGGATTTGTTCTACTTTAGCGATACGCTCTTCGAGCTTGGCTTGGTCTTCGCGAGTCTGGTGATATTCTGCGTTTTCAGACAAATCCCCGAGCGATTTGGCGTACTCTAAAGCTTCCAATATTTCACGTCTTTTAGCTCCTTTTAGGTCTGCTAATTCAAGCTCTAATGCTTTTTTCTTTTCTTCTGTTATGTAATCAGCTGTTTTATCCATAGGCCCTTATTTTATCTCTTTTGAGCCCAAAGGTCAATTAAGGAGAGGTCTTGTTGCTAAAAATCTAAAATATGCTAATCTGTAATACATGGCAAATACAGTAATAGAAGTGAAGAAAAACCCAAACGAAAGCAACACATCAGTATTGCGTCGTTTTTCTCGTCGTATTCAAGAATCAAACATCATCCAAAAAGTTAAAGGTGGCAGATACAATATCCGCAAAGAGTCTAAACTGAAAGTAAAGAAAAGCGCTCTAAAGAGAATGGAGAAAAGAAAAGAGATCGAAAAACTACGCAAGCTAGGAAAAATAAGATAATACTTTCTCTAAGTGATGGACGAAAATCTTTCTATAACAAATAAGACCAAAGGCAAGCTTCCCCGCTTGCCTTTTCTCGACCTCAAGAACGATATCTTGGGTAAAAAGTATGTTTTGTCTATTGCACTTGTCGGCGAGGCAACTTCCAAGAAAATAAACAATCAGTACAGACAAAAAAATAAACCAACCAATGTTTTGTCTTTTGCACTTTCTAAAAATGAAGGCGAGCTGGTGATTTGCCCGAGTGTTATAAAAAAACAAATCAAAAAATTCGATAGAACATTCCCAGAATTGTTCGGATTTTTAGTTATCCACGGAATGCTCCATTTGATAGGACACGAACATAGTAGTAAAATAGGAGAAGCGAGAATGGAGCGCGAGGAAAACAAATATGATCAGAAATATTTCTATCGGAATCGACGTGGGCTCGGCTATGACCAGAGTCGTAGTGGGCGAGTTCTTAAAAGGAGAAAGTAATCCTAAGATTATTGGTATGGGCGAATACCCTACCCGAGGACTACGTCATGGATACGTGGTCCATTTTGATGATGCGGTAAACTCTGTAAAGAACGCTGTGGCTATGGCCGAGAAGACTTCTGGGGTCAAGATCCGTCGAGCATATGTATCTATAGGTAGCACTAGCCTCCGTGGAGAGATAAGTAGTGGTATAGCTATAGTCTCCAAAGCTGACGGCGAAGTCACCGGACTCGACCTCAACAAATCTCTGGAAGAAGCCGAAGAAAATTTAAGCTCTCAAAACAAAAGAATAATTCATACTTTCCCCCTAGCCCACAAACTAGACGGTAGAGACGTAGAAGGTCGCTTAGAAGGTATGCGTGGCACCAAGCTCGAGACCAAAGCCTTGTTCGTCACCTGCTCAAACCAACACTGTGAAGACCTAGCCGAGGTGGTGACTCTCGCCGGCGTAGACCCTATCGAGCTCATAGCCTCACCTATCGCCGCGAGCCACATCGCACTATCAGCCAAACAAAAGGTAGCTGGTGGAGCGATAGTAAACATCGGTGCCGAAACTGTATCCATGGCTGTATATGAAAACGAACATCCTATATCTGTGCACACTTTCTCTATCGGTGGAGACGACGTCACCAACGACATAGCTCTCGGTCTCAAAATCCCTCTCGAAAAAGCTGAGAACTTAAAACTCGGAAATGGTTTAGAAGAATTTCCTAAAAAGAAATTGGATGAAATAATCGATGCCAGACTTTCTGATATTTTTGAGCTCATCGATAATCATTTGAAAAAAATTAAACGCTCAGAACTACTACCAGCGGGTATAGTCTTCGTTGGTGGTGGTGCAAATACTGTAGGACTAGAAGAACTTGCAAAAGATACGCTACGCTTGCCATCTGTGGTCGGTAGTACAGATATGTTTGGGCTAAATAAGACCAAATTGAAAGATCCTGCATATTTCACCGCACTTGGGCTCGTAGTATCAAACCAAGATGTTGGAGGATACGCAAGTGGAGGGTCTGGATCGTTTGAAAAAATCCTAAAAGACCTAAAAAGCACTTTAAAATCAGGCTTAAAACAGTTAATGCCTTAGGCAACAAATACTTGATTTTAGCAAGCAAACGAGCAAATTCCCCTGTCGTTTGCTTTTTTACATGCTAGTGCTAGTATACTTTTATACAAGCCAGATTAAACTTTTATCAAAATAACCTTTAAATGAAATGCCAAAAGTAAACCCAGCAATTGAAACATTCGCACGCATTGTAGTCATCGGTATCGGAGGCTCCGGAAAAAATGCGATCAACCACATGATCAACTCCAAAGTTAAAGGAGTTACTTTCATCTGCATGAACACAGATACTCAAGACTTGCACCACTCTTTGGCTGAAAAGAAAATTCATATTGGTAAAAACTTAACCAAAGGACTCGGCGCGGGAATGAATCCGGAGATAGGACGCAAGGCAGCGGAGGAAACAAAATCTGAAATCCAAGATGTCATCAAAGGTGCGGACATGATATTCATCGCTTGCGGAATGGGTGGAGGTACTGGTACCGGTGCAGCGCCTATCGTTGCTCGTGCTGCGAAAGAACAAGGCATACTGACTGTGGCTGTCACCACCAAGCCTTTCTTCTTTGAAGGAAACCACCGCATGAAACTTGCTGAAAAAGGTATCGAAGAACTGGCCAAAGAAGTGGATGCTATCATCATCATCCCTAACGACAAACTCATCCAACTAGCAGATGTGAATACAAACTTCCGAGACGCTTTCGCAATGTGCGACGATGTCCTCCGCCAAGCCGTAGAAGGTATTTCTGACCTTATCACTACACCTGGTATCATCAACGTCGACTTTGCGGACATAAGGGCTATCATGTCTGACGCAGGAAGTGCGCTCATGGGTATAGGCTCTGCTACAGGCGAGAAGCGTGCCGAGAAAGCCGCTCTTATGGCTATCAATTCCCCATTACTCGAGGTGGCTATCAATGGTGCGAAGGGTGTCCTCTTTGCTATCTCTGGTGGCGACGATGTGACTATCCACGAAATCCAAGAAGCTGCCAAGATCATCACCGAATCTATCGACAAGGATGCCAAGGTTATCTTTGGTACTATCCGCGACGAGAAGCTCAAGAAAGGAGAACTCAAGGTCACCGTCATCGCTACATCTTTCGGTACTGATGTTCCAAAGAAAAGTCTTTTTAGCGGAACTCCTGCAGTAAACACTGGAGTAATGAAAGAAGAGAATGCACCTGTGATAAAAAAAGAAGTTCGTGAGGTTATGCAAAATGGAAATATGGGCAATCTTCCAAATACCGGCATAAGCAACATAGCCAACAACGAATTCATGAAAAAGATTGAAAGAAAAGTAGAACCTACTGAAGAAATAATAATAGACGACGACACCGACGACTGGAGCGCTGTTCCAGCTTTTCTTAGACGAAAAAAATAGACCCTCAGCTTGACCGCTGTGCTATAATAGCTCTATATGACATACGATTTGATAATCATCGGTGGTGGACCTGCCGGCACCGCTGCCGCAGTTTATGCTGCTCGCAAAAAACTTAATACCCTATTCATCACCTCCGAATGGGGTGGTCAGTCTGTGGTATCTGAAACTATCTACAACTGGATAGGTACTGTTTCCCTCTCTGGTAATGACCTGGCTAAGAGTTTCAAAGACCATATCATGGCTAATGCCGGAGAATCTCTCCATGTCAAAGAAGGCGCACTGGTGACAGAAGTCATGAAAGATAGCGACGGATTTAAAGTTAAAACCGCAGAAGAAGAATTCACCACCAAGACTATCCTCATAGCCACCGGCAGTAATCGCCGAAAACTCGAAGCAAAAAATGCGGACATGCTAGAACACAAAGGCCTCACCTACTGTGCTTCTTGTGATGGACCACTTTTCTCTGATATGGATGTGGTGGTCATAGGTGGGGGTAACGCTGGTTTTGAAAGCGATGCCAAACTACTAGCCAACTGTAAATCGGTAACTCTTCTAAACATAACCGACAATTTCCTTGCAGACGAAGTGACCGTAGAAAAAGTTTTAAAGAATCCGAAAATGACTGCTATTAAAAATGCTCAGATCCTAGAAGTAAAAGGTGAAAAATTCGTAGAAGGACTAGTATATAAAGATACGAAAACTGGCGAAGACAAAGAGCTAGCGGTCAGTGGTATTTTCGTAGAGATCGGACAAATCCCAAACACCGGATTTATCAAAAATATTGTGCCACTAGACGAAATAGGCCGAGTAAAGATAGACCCTTGGACAAACAAAACCGAAGTCGCAGGCATTTGGGCTGCCGGAGACTGCACGAACATCCTATACCACCAAAACAACATCGCCGCTGGCGACGCCGTACGCGCTCTTGAAGATATTTATCTGGCCATTCACGCGAAATAGGGTTTGCAAAAATACTCCAAAAAAGGTTTAATCTATTTGAATAACCCTGCTCTTTTCGCCTACTCCGGAGGATCTATGGCCCGAGCTACACTGATCGTGGCAGACAAAGATGGTCTCAGTGGTCAAAAGATTAAACCAGTGGAAGACTATCTTAAGTCTGCTGGGTTTGAGGTTGCCACCCACAACTACACCGAAGGCATTGCTGTCCTTTTTGATGCCCGCATGAAAAGCGATTCGGGAAAAAATTTATCTATTACCATGGAGGACCTGCCCTTTCTAATTGTCGAAAACAATACTAGGATGATCAGGTTTTACCTCTCACGTGCAACTCTTCAATTGGCCATCAAAGCAGTAAAGCAACACAGCGAAGGCCACAAAACCAAAAAACCCCTGCGATAATCATCGCCCTGCTCGCCCCACACATCCCGGGGGCGAGTTTTTGATTTTTAGATAAGCTTTTGGCGCAAGATAAACCAAATGTTATAATATATACATGAGAAAACTTTTTATGAAACTGGAGCAAAAGATTAGAATTCACTTGAGCCACTACCCTATCATTTATGCATTCATCGTGGGTATTGGTATCGTCCTTTTCTGGCGTGGAGTCTGGCACACAGCTGACCAAGTCCACGATGTAATAAACCATTTTTCATCTATGTCTTCGACAAGCCTAAGTGGAGCGATGTGGTGGGATGGACCTTTGTCTCTCGTAGTCGGATGCTTGATGTTGTATTTCACCGGAGCCTTCACTTCTAGCTTTATCGGAAACGAACTCATCCTCTCTGGACTTCGTGGAGAAAAAAGATTGAACGAACGCACTGAGGCAGATATAAAAGACGAGATAAGCGCTATCAGTGACATCAAAGACGAACTAGGCGCAATCTCCGACAAACTAGAACTTCTAAAAAAACACGCGAACCATCAAGGTTCAGCACAAGAATAATGTAAAAAACAAAACAGCCCCGACGTACGTCGGGGCTGTTTTGAGCTCAACTATTGAGCAGGAGTTTCTTCTGGAGTAGGCTCCATAGTCTCAGGAGCTGGCTCCATAACTGGTTCCATAGTCTCAGGCATAGGTACTGTTGTTTCGTCTGACATAATATATTCAAGTTAATTGACAATAGCGTGTGTCCTGAGCCAAGCGACTAATCTGACTCTTAGTAACACCCTTATATTGTAGCTTTAATTTAGGGAAATAACAATCAAAAAAGACCACGCTTTTTAAATTTGTGTGGTCTTAGTTTCGATACACCCGGTGGCGTTTTGCCACCGGGGTTGCGATAAAAACATAGTCACGCAGGCCGGAGATAAATCAGCCCCACCCCAAGCACGGAACCATCGAGATGGAACAATTCTCCGTTTCTGGAAAGAGTGACCACGGGAATCTTACCGTTCTCTCTGACTGACTCGATGACCATCGGCTCCTGACCAAACCCAGGAATAAACTCACTCTCGAGCGTGTGACGCCGATTGGGCTCTACGATCTCAGACGGGTCTACCCATACAACCTTCATGCCTATCATTGCCGCAAAAGATTTTAGCGCCACGGCTCCTCCTAGCTGGGGTAATTGGGGAACTTCAGGATTCGTACGCAGGCATACCAAAACCTGTCCCATCTGGTCGAGTAAGAAACCCCTACCATTGACACATTCGGCTGTCGGCGCTTCCTTCCAAAGAACATACTGCCTCCAGAAATTAGTTCAAGAATATACTAATCCCTAAACCATATTTTTGCAATTTAAAAAAGGATAAACGTTGTGACCCTACAGAGAATCGAACTCTGATTACCGCCTTGAAAAGGCGATGTCCTAACCGTTAGACGATAGGGCCAATATATTTAATTTTCAAAAATAACCCCTTCTCCAGCCTTTTCAAAAAGGCGATCTCCGCTAAGGTCTAATTGGTTAGACGATAGGGCCATATGGAAAATATAATAACACTTTTTCAAAAAATTGCAAAAACAGAAAAGGCATCGATGGTGCCTTTTCTTGGAAGCACCACAGATGCCTTTGATTTAATACACGGACCCATCGAGCCCGTTTTAACTACGCCGAGACCAGCTTCGGTTCTTCAACCTTTGAAAAGTCGAGGTTGCTAGTGTCGTTCGGCAGAAATAGGACAATCGTGTGGCCGTTCTTGCTTTGCAATCGCACGCGACCCCTGTTGTCGTCGTCTATTTCCGAAAACTCATCGACCTCAAATATCCAGAAAGGATTGGAGTCATTCACCCAAAGAATTGGGTTAGGCGGAATACCTTTACGAACCGCTGACCGTGCGCAATTGATTCTGAGAGAATTGCCCTCAGCAATAATGCTTTGGATTTCCCCCCGACAGATATTCTCCCCTTCTTGCTCGGATTCAGCTTGTCCTCCGATGAAACCACGAAGCTTCTCAACAGATAACAAAAGTGTCGACATGGCACCCTCGCTGATGGTTTACAAATTAGACCTATAAGGTACTAGATCTCTAAAATAATACGACTGTTCTAAAAACAAATCAAGTTTAAATGCACCACCTAAAAACACAAAAGACCTGCACATAATGTACAGGTCACTTGATGATTGATACTGATATTTAAAAACAAAGAACATTACTGCGTGCCCCCGCGCCGACCGTACGGTCGGCGCGGGTTTGACGACTCACTTACAATTCGGTGTCAGCCGATGTCAGCGGAATGTCGGCTGGTACTTCCCCGCATACCGCGTATTCCTCGGGCATCGGGTCAGCACCCTTAACAACCCCTGAACCCGAAGCCATGAAGCATGTGAGACGTGTACCGCGATACACGGACTGAACATGCCAGCCTTCCGAGTCCCCGCTATAAAACAACTGCACCTCATTATTCTCTGGAGGCTTGTAAC
This sequence comes from uncultured Candidatus Saccharibacteria bacterium, assembly GCA_964625485.1. Taxonomy (GTDB): domain Bacteria; phylum Patescibacteriota; class Minisyncoccia; order Phycocordibacterales; family UBA9973; genus UBA9973. The sequence continues at coordinate 3,620 of CAZVBK010000003.1, read as the reverse complement.
CATCATAGGTACGATGGTTCTTTCGCCAAGCCTTGGCGCCTTTCATCACCGCTTCGAGCTTCTCCTTCATGACACCGAACCGTGGGTCACTGAAGCGGGTACGATACTCGTGCCGAAGTGCCGGATAGGCAAACCATGCAAGTATGAGAATTACGCAAAAAATTACCGTACCCAAGAAAGTGAGGAGCACGGTCATTTTGGTTCCTCCCTTGCTTGCTTTCATGTAGCACCCTCCCTTGAAAGTTGGGCTACTTGATTCTCGCGAGACTGTCGGCCCGAGCCACAAGCGCTGAGTCGCGCCGTGCGTCGTTCTCGGCCATGGCCGAATTGATCACCTTCAGCGAATCGGCCGTTTTGCGATCTCGAGCTTGGGTTTTGATGAACGTTGGAATCGCAACCCAGGCGAGGATGCCGATGATCACGATGACGATCAGCAGTTCGATGAGCGTGTACCCCTTGTTGATTCGCATCCCGCAAACCTCCAAAAAATTTTCAAAAAACCATGCCCAGAGTGGGCCCTACTATACCCATATAGTATAGCATATTTGGGGTCAAAAGTCAAGTATATACAATCCCCTATTTTCTATATAATTCAAGGGTAAATATGGAAAATAAAGCAAAAATAAAAGTTTTGATAATGGCCGGCGGACAAGGCAAAAGGATGGGTGGCGATATGCCAAAAGTCTTGGCAGAAGTCGCAGGTAAGCCGATGATAAAGTGGGTCCTAGAGGCTGTGGAAGCCTCTATGGTGGACGATTCCCCTACCCTGGTAGTCGGATACAAGAAAGAGCTCTTGGCTCAAGCCCTAGGCGATAAATATGAATACGTCATCCAAGATTCTCAACTCGGTACAGGACACGCAGTAGCCACAGCTGAACCTACACTCCGAGATAAAGCGGAAAACATTTTAATCCTCGCTGGTGACAACCCTTTCATCACCGGAGACACGATAAAAAAACTTGCCGACAAACATCTGAAAACAAACGCCAAGGTGACCATGGGCACAGTGCACTTGCCAGACTTTTCAGATTGGCGAAAATTTTTCTATACCAACTTTTCTCGCATAGTTCGAGATGGTGGAGGAAATATTTTGAAGTCTGTAGAGTTCAAAGACGCAACCGACGAAGAGAAAAATATTTTAGAAGTAAATCCGATATATCTTTGTTTCAAGGCAAGTTTCTTGTGGGATAATCTGAAAAAACTCGACAAGAACAACGCCCAAGGAGAGTATTATCTAACCGATCTGATAAAAATCGCCACCGAAGAAAGCATCAAGATAGAATCCATAGAAGTCCCTCCACATGACGCCCTTGCTGCGAACTCAAAAGAAGAATTGGAATTATTAGAAAGTATAATTAAAACAAAAAATGAATAGCCCATTTGTAAACGCAATGGCTCAACTAGACAAAGTGGCCAAGATCAAAAGCTTCGCACCAGAATTCTTGGAACGGATGAAAGTGCCCGACCGTGATGTCCGTATCAGCATACCTACCAAGATGGACGACGGCAGTACAAAAATATTTGAAGGCTATCGCGTAGAGTGGAACAATGCTTTGGGCCCTTACAAGGGTGGCATACGCTATCATCCTGATACTGAAGTGAACGAAGTAAAGGCTTTGGCTTTTTGGATGACTCTCAAGTGCGCTGTGGCCAATATCCCGATGGGTGGAGGCAAGGGTGGCATAACTGTGGATCCGAAAGTCTTGTCGAAAACAGAACTCGAGAATCTTTCTCGTGGATGGGTACGCGGACTCTCTGATATTCTCGGTCCAAACAAAGACGTCCCTGCCCCAGACGTGAACACCACCGGAGAAATAATGGCCTGGATGACCGACGAATTCCAAAAAATAACTGGAGAAAAGTCTGGAGCTACGTTTACTGGCAAGCCGATAGAAAAAGGTGGAAGCGAGGGACGAGGTCCAGCCACAGGACTCGGAGGATTTTATGTATTCGATACTCTTCGTAAGAACTTGGGCCTACCTGATGTCTGCACCGTCGTCGTCCAAGGCTTCGGCAATGTGGGCAGTAATGCTGTAGAAATATTTACCGAGCACGGGCACAAGGTAGTAGCTGTATCTGACTCTAAGGGTGGCATTTACAAAGCAAACGGTCTTGATATCAAGAAACTTCTCGCTCACAAAAAAGAATCAGGAAGTCTAAATGGTTTCGAAGATAGTGTAAGTATGAGTAACGACGAACTTCTGGCGCTCGAGTGCGATGTGCTAGTCCCTGCTGCTTTTGAAAATGTGATCACCGAAAAAAACGCTAATAATGTAAAAGCGAAAGTAGTCCTCGAACTTGCCAATGGTCCAGTGACCCCCGAAGCAGACGAAATACTTTTTGGTAAAAATATCCCTGTTATACCAGACATCTTGGCCAATTCTGGTGGAGTGACAGTGTCTTACTTCGAATGGGATCAAAACCTAAAGGGTGAACACTGGACCGAAGCCGAAGTGTTTGAGAAATTAAAATCTCTCATGGACTCTGCCTCTATTTATATCTACAACAAATCCAAAGAGTACAATACCAGTCTACGCATAGGTGCATTCATCCTAGCCCTTGAAAGACTCGCCGCAAAGATGTAATATCAAAACTGTAGAGTTTTGATGCGCGGTTAGCTCAGTTGGTAGAGCGACCCCTTGACGTGGGGTAGGCCATAGGTTCGAATCCTATATCGCGCACTAGCCAAAAAATATAAACTTCTTTATATTTTTTTGGACTTGTGCGAGCCGGAGCTATGTTTTTTCAGCAGAAAAAATAAGCGAGGCAGGGTCGTGAAAATTTTGTTTTGACGAAAACAAAATTATTCCTGACCACAAATTTATGAAACTTTTAAGCATCGAAACCTCCTGTGATGATACAGGCATAACTATATTTGAAGTAACCGGAGGCGCCACCAGCGCTCGTTTTAAGGTGTTGTCCGACAACTTGGCTTCGCAGACTGTCCATGCAGAATATGGCGGAGTCTTCCCTGTCCTTGCAAAGAAAGAACACGCCCAAAACCTGCCGATACTTTTAGAGCACGCGCTAAAGAAAACAAAACTAGATAAAAAAGCAAAACCGGTAGACGCCATAGCGGTGACCTATGGCCCAGGACTCGAGATGTGTTTGTGGGAAGGTATAACTTTTGCGCGTGACCTGGGAAAAAAATGGGGTGTGCCAGTTATACCCACCAACCACATGGAAGGCCATATCCTTTCTATCTTCGGGAAGCACAAAGGAAGTTTCAAGATAGAAAAAATAAAATTACCGACTCTCGCTTTGCTTGTGTCCGGCGGACACACCCAGCTCGTGCTCATGAAAAAATGGATGGAATACGAAATAATCGGTGAGACGGTGGATGATGCTATAGGAGAAGCTTTCGACAAAGTCGCCCGCATGCTCGGCCTTCCATACCCTGGAGGACCACATATCTCAAAATTAGCTGAAGAGGTTCGAGAAGAAAGAAATAAAGCCATACGGGGTCTCCGCAGGGCGACGGCCCGAGGACGGAGTAAATTTTTTAGCAAAAAAATTACGACCCCGGAGGGTTTTATTTCTTTCTCTCTGCCCCGCCCGATGATGCACAGCAAAGATTTTAATTTTTCATATTCAGGACTCAAGACCGCCGTACTTTACCT
>CAZVBK010000002.1:37017-42563 GCA_964625485.1 uncultured Candidatus Saccharibacteria bacterium | reverse complement strand
GAACACGTCCTTGCCAAGGATGAGACAGGAGTTCGATTCTCCTACGCCGCACAAAGTAAGGCTAGGAAGCAAACTTCTTTGCTTCCTAGGAGGATCGAAAGGCTTTTTCATGTCGAGCACAGCGAGACGGAAAAGCACCTGGCTATGTAGTAGCCGATTCTCCTACGCCGCACAAAGTAAGGCTCACAGACTGTCCTTTTAGTGTACTTTTGTTATCCCCTTATAAACAAAGGATTTTAGTGAAAACTGTGGATAACTATGTTGGTAATGTTTATAAAGGACAACTTTCAGATATGTCTTTTAATGGTCAAAATAACGATTACGCTTTGATAAATAAGGTTATATTAGTAAAAGACACTGATTTTAGCCAATATGTGCCACGTGAAACATTCTCCAAGTATTGGTGGATAACGTTTCATAAGAAACATTGGTTTAGGCTTAATAATTATGCCCAAAGTCTTTACATCTGAAACCCAAAAGACCGGAGAACTAGGCGAGAACATCGCCACAAAGTTTCTCGTGAAACATGGTTTTGAGATTCTTGAGCGCAATTATACGAGGAAATGGGGCGAAATAGACATAATAGCCCTAAAGGACACCAAATTACACTTTGTGGAGGTGAAGTCCGTTGTGCGAGATCTGGTAAAAGGTGAGGCAAGTTTGGACCACTGGAGGGCAGAGGACAACATGCATCCATGGAAGCTAAAACGCATGGCTCGAACCATCCAAACCTACTTGTTGTCAGAGAAAATACCCGAAGATAAGGAATGGGAAGTGTCTTTGCTCGTTGTGTTTCTTGACTTAAAAAATAAAAAAGCTAAAGTAAAAGTCGTCAAAGATATAATCTTGTGATATACTAAAAATCACGAAAAACGGGCTGTAGTATACCGGTAGTACAAGTGCTTTGGGAGCATTTAGACTGGGTTCAATTCCCAGCAGCCCGACAAGTTAAAGCTTATAAAATAAGGCTTTAATGAGAGGGCGGGATTAGTTAAATGGTATAACTTCAGTTTTCCAAACTGATGTCAAGGGTTCGATTCCCTTATCCCGCACAGGATAACAAGCAAATTTATTTGCTTGTGGAAGGGAAACGAAAGGATTTTCCATGCGAACAAAGCGAGGCGGAAAATCACCTGGCTATGTAGTAGCCGATTCCCTTATCCCGCACAACAATATGGAAATATTTTTATCTCTGGCCTCTGTGGCCTTGCTACCAATATTAATAGTCGCTTTTCTGCCCAAAGATAGAGCGTTTTTCGAGCGGGGCATCGTAAAAGGTTTCGGGTTAGGAGTATACCTAATGCTTGTTTTTGTTCTTCTGTCTGAGGCCATAGAAGCCAAAGGTGTAACTTACGGATTTGGCTTTCTTGCCGTTGGTCTTTTAATAAGCTTGCTAATTGGAATTTATTTTAAAGAATTTCACCACCACCACGGAGACGAAGATAAACAAGAAATTCATAGTAAGGCCAGCACCTGGAGAATTTTAATTTCCGATTTCTTCCACAATATCGTAGACGGTATCGCCATAATAGCGGGATTTGCCATAAGCCCAGCCGTCGGCCTTGTGGCTTTTGCTGGAGTTCTCGGGCATCAAATCGTGCAACAAATAGGTCAACAAATCCTCCTAGTAGAAGAGGGAACAGAAGCAAAAAAAGCTCTATTGATTTCTCTGGTGGTGGCTTTGAGTATATTTCTTGGTTTCTTTGTAGCCGAAAGCATGGAAGCAATATTGCTGGCAACTTCTGCTGGAATAGTGGTTTGGAAAGTGTGGACTGACTTAGTGCATTTAAAATGGGACAAAAAAACAGCAACTGGTTTTGTTGCTGGGGCACTAATCTTGCTCGCTATTCTTACAAGCATCCCGCATCAACACGGAGCAGGGCACGAAGACGAACTTCATAACGAAGAAGAACTCTCCCAAGTACAGCACTAAAATAAATTAGTTATTATTTCTTCCAAGACCAGTCTCCTCCAGGATTCTTGGCATTGAAAACTTCAAAGTGTAAGTGAGGGCCAGTAGATCTTCCGGTAGAACCGACATAACCAATGACTTCTCCCTGAGAAACCTTGGCGCCAGTCTTGGTGCCTAGTTTAGACATGTGCGCGTATAGAGTTCTTGTGCCGTTTGGGTGCTGAACGATAACCATATTGCCGTATCCACCACTCCAACCAGTCTTGGCGATAAGTACTGTTCCAGAAGCCGATGCGTATATAGGTGTGCCAATAGGTGCGCCTATATCTACACCTCTCTTTGCTGCACCGTGAAGACCTTGGGTCTTTCTGCCTGTAGGAACTGGGTTTATGAAATAACCTGCCACTCCCTTAACTGGGTTTGACTGGTAATAATTGCCACCTGAAGAAGTAGAAGGCTTCTTTGTTGGTGTTTCACTCAACAAACCTGCCCCAGGGATGAATAGTCTGCTACCAATGACGATATTGTCTCCTGCGCTCATGTCGTTGTAGTCCAAAATGTCCTGAACCCCAACTTTGTAAATATTGGCTATTCCTTGCAGTGTCTGTCCTTTGGCTATGGTATGCTCAACTCCAGATATCGGCAATATGACGAGCACGTCTCCCTCAGTAAGCTTATCGCCTTTCTTCATGTCATTAGCAGCAAGGACAGTGTCGGCAGATACTCCGAACATCTCGGCTATTTCCGCCACAGAGTCTCCTTTTCGGACCACATACACGCTGATGTCGTTCTCTAGAGACTCCACAAAATCAACACCTCCTCCTACTGCTACGGGGGTTGCTGTAGGCATAAGGGCGTTGTCAGACAAAATATTGACGCTTTCTCCTTCTTCAATTTCAGGCTCGGTTTTTGATTTTGAGTTAATATTCTTTAAAACGACAGCCGAAGAAACATTGGCTTGCAAAAGACTCATGGTTTGAGAATTTGGAGTGTTTTGTATTGAGTCCAGAAGGGTAGCCTGAGCTGAAGCTTGGTTGCCGGCGATAAAGTCAAAAAAGCCTGCATTTGCCGTAAAAGGCATACAAAATAAGCCCAAAATGAGGGAAAAGGCCAGAATCGAACGGGATATGTTGGGTTGAGGTTCTATAAAAACAAACAAATTTACCGAGAGAATTCCTTTCTGACCCTTTTAAAATAAGGGTAGAATCACAGGACGACCTAAATTGTACTGCAAACTAAGGTTCTCGCGATGGTTACTGTCGGATCGGTCGTTCGGCCAGCTCGCACACTTGCTTCTTTACTGCACTATCCCTTAAGGGTAGCCCAAACCAGACCTCAAGTCAACCCTTCTGTGGATAACATTTTTTGACATATGTAAAGAAAAATTTTGTAATATTTTTGAGGTTTCACCAAAAAATTAGGCGTTTTTTGTAAGGTGTTGTTATAATGAAAATATAAATATGGAATCAAGTGTACCAAAACACAATTTCAACTCCACAAATGAAGTTTTTCTGATTACAGACAGCCGCCCAAACCACCCTCAAGCTCAGCCAGAGGGTCACATTGAAGATAAGCACGCAAGAGAAGGTAAAATATCGGCCATAATAAATAGGCTAAAGAACCGTTTTGGCAAAAAAGAACTCAGCCAGGAAGAAGGGGGTCCGTTACCGCTTTTCTCAAGCCTGGGCCGAACCCCCGATCTCGCAACACCAGAAACAAAAGACATAAACTCAATACTTCGGACTTTCGAACTCCGCAAGTTGGACTATGACGCTCAAATGGTAGAACTAGAGATAGAAGAGGGCCAGATACTCCGACGAAAAGCAGAGCTAGAAGAACAGATCAAGGAACGGGGAAAACAAAAGCAGCCAAGACCAAAGAGCCCGACAAAGGTTTCTCGCCGAAAATTTATGAAAACTGCAACAGGGGCTGCGGCGGGAATACTTATTTCAACAAAGAAGGGTAGCGAGCAGAACCCTTCTCAAGAAAATCCGAGCGCGAGTTAGAGTGTTTAAAAAATAAAAAGTTTTCTTTTGAATTTAGTTATATAATATACCTTAGTGTTTGAATAAAATTTAAATGAAAGAAAATTTAGAACAACTTTTGAATGAACAAAACCTAAGGCTAAGTCAAATAGCGGAACAGAGAGACTCTCTGACTAAAATAAGATTTGCAGAACTAAAAACAGAACAGGCCGACGCTATGGAAGCCATAAAAAACCTTGAGCAGGCAACTCCAAATGACGAGACGGCTTTAACCTACGCAAAGGCGGTCTTGGGGATGATTGAAAAAGAAATCACTGAAATACAAGGAAAGCTTGGTGCTGAGGCCACGCCCCAACCCCCCGAGTTGTCAGAAAAAAAACCAAAAGAAGATAGAAAAACAAGATTTATCATAAAAATACCAGCAAAAAAGGAAACCCAGCCAGCCGAGATTGCGCCAACTCCAGTACTGGAAAAGACCGCCCCCGACACACTGCCAGAAATCTCCGAAGACTGGACCGAGGAGGAGGAAGCAGTCTTGCTGGAAGTTCAAGAAACTATCAAAAAGATACAAAAACGAATGGAAGAATTGGAAAAGATGACTTCTTTAGAGTTATTCAATGGTTTTAGCGAATCAACCTTGGCCAAAACTGATCCTGAAACCAAGGAAGTAACTAGAGAAAACCAAGATGCTTACTTTTCTTCTCCAGAAAATGGTTCTTTTGGTGTATTTGATGGAGTGGGCGGGAGCGATGGCGGAGAAGTGGCATCAAGTATTGCCAGAGATTTAGTTCGAGAAAAAATAAGTGAGCTGTCTCCAGAAATTTCAGAATCAGAAAGAGAGTCTCGTATTAAAGAAATAATGCTTATGGCAGGTACCGCGATAATAAAAAAAGCAGAAGGAGACCCAAAGCTAAAGAACATGGCCACAACTGGCTCTGTTGTGAGTATTTTTAAGAACGAAAATGGAGATAAGAAAGCCATAATCGGGAATATCGGAGACAGTAGAATTTACATTTTGACTAAAGAAGGAAAAATAATTCAAATCACCGAAGATGATAGCCATATAAATTTTAAGTTACAGATAAAACAACACAAAGGCGAATTGACTTCTAAGCAAATATCCGAAATTAGACAAAAACTAAACAATGCCTCAAAAGAAAGTGACCTAGACGAACAATCAAAGAAATTATTCTACGAAAGAGCTTCCGTAACTGCAGTACTCGGCCTGAAAGGATCCGAGGTAAATATGAAAACAATAGAACTGAAAGATGTTTCTAGAATCTTACTATGCTCCGACGGAATAAGTGATATACTTACTGATGATAGTCTAGAAGATATGCTAATAAACGGCGCATCAGCAAAAGACCTCACTAAGGCAGCCCTAGAAGGTAATACTGGATTTAGAAAAAAATCACACGGCGATGACATAACAGCTGTTGTGGTAAATATAAATTAATTATAATTAGTGAAAAGCTGATTTTATAAATTTTATGGAACAACCCTCAAACGAAGACCCTAAGTCAGATATAGATAAGGAGAAAGCTAAGATGGCAGAAGACCTAGCCCAAGCCACGGCAAAACTAGATGCCTTGCAAGCAAAAAAGTACGGAAAGAAAACTACAGTTGTAGAAACAGCTGCTGTGGACCAG
>CAZVBK010000002.1:0-36917 GCA_964625485.1 uncultured Candidatus Saccharibacteria bacterium | reverse complement strand
AGCAAAAAAGTACGGAAAGAAAACTACAGTTGTAGAAACAGCTGCTGTGGACCAGGTCGCTGACAAAAAAGAAAAAAGAGAAGGCCTCACAACAGAAGAAATAAATATACTAATTAAAGCAACGGAAGAAGCTAAAAAAGAAAGCAATAACATGGCCATCAAAGATAGGATGGCAAAAATTGGGAATGAAAATTGGGACCAACACACCCCCCAAGAGCTAGAATCCAAGATCTCAGAAATGATGAGTTTGCTTGAGCTAAATCCAGACTCAGAACTGTCTAATGCTTTGAATAACTGGATAGGAGAGGCCGAAATGTTAATTCAAAAAAAGAATGCTGACAGTAAGCCTCAGTCTCAAAAAAGCAATGACAAGAGAAATCGTGGTCTAAACCAACATGTAAAGAAAGTTAGGGACGAAGCCAACAATTGGGGGGAATTTGAAGTTAAAAAAAGTCGATCTAAAAAACAAAAAGGTGAGCCAGACTTAATAACTGGGGTAGTTCAACCAAAAACAGAAACAACAGCAGCGGTAGGTAAAAGCCAAGATGAAATAAAATATGGGCCTAAACAGCAAGAAAACGCTGATCAAGAAAAAACAGTGCCTGAGAAGGAAACTAGCGACGCCCTTGATGTAAATGTAAATGAAAAAGAAATAAAAGATGAGGTCAAAAACCTAACCCCAAAAGAAAAAGAAAGAGTAGAAATAGGTCTACATAACATAGGATTTATAGTAGAAAAAAAGAAAAGTGAATATTTTGCAAAAACTTTTGGCTGGATAGGTTCTAGACTTAAAGACAAAAAGAGTACTACTGCAAGGTTCATAAAAGGAATAGAGAAATCTTACAAAGAAGAAGAGAAGATAGCCTCACACAGAGTCCTTGCGGGGAGGGAGGTAAGAAAATTAAGCAAAGTTGCAAACATTGGTTATCTAGTAAAAAATATAGTTAGACCAGTTAAGCTGCTTGCTGACGCCACAGGTGCAACCCCAGGAAGTGCCCAACGATTAATTTTGGCGGGAGCCATGTTGTCAGGAAGAATGACGGGCGCAATGAAAGAGGCTCGACTTGCAAATGAAGAGGTTATACAAAAAACAAGAATAGGCAGAACCAAAGATCTTAGTGAAGGCGAAAATTCTGTTCTTGCGAGAACAGAAGAAGACGTTAAAGATGTTGAAAGGGCTTATGAAGAAGCCATGAAAATATACGAGAAAGCTCAAGGAAGAGCAGGAAAGACAAAGGGCGGAAAGGAGGGGAAAGACAATGTGTCGGTAGAGGAACTACAAAATGCGTACCTAAGGGAACTACCAGAGGATCTCCAAAAAAGACTAGAGAACCCAGCTGTGGGTAATGGCTTTTTGCAAAAAGTACTCCGAGAAAGACTCTCAGTTAAGGTGGATTTGCTAAACTCGGATATTTTAAAAATAGAGGAAAACCAAAAAATATCTGAGAAAGAGAAAAGGAAGCTTATCGCCCAAAAAATAAGCTTCTTTGAAAAAAGACTCCTGGACTATGACAGATTGATATCCAAGCATGGAGAAATAGATGAATACGCCATGCTCGCTAAGCTCGCTGAGTCAACAAGCAAAAACGTCGTGAGAGGAATGACGGCTTACAGCTTGTTTCTTTCTGCGGAAAAACTTTTTGAAGGACTTGCTCGTGTCATAGGTCCTATCGATAAAGAAGAAATAGTAGAATCCATAAAAGGAGGTGCTCGAAAGTGGCAAGATTTCTCCTCAAAGGCAAAAGGTTCCGAAGTGGCGCCAGTTGCTCCAACACCAATTCCACAACAAATAGAAACAACGCCGATTCCAGAGGCACCAGCTGCTGAAACACCAGAACCAATAACACCCGCTCCGACCGCGCCCGTATTTGAACCAGAACCTTTGAAAACAGAGGCGGTCCCAGACGGACAGGTGGAGTATGACCAGTATGGCAACATGAACTACGTAGACCCAATGGCAGATACACCAGAAACACCAGTTGCGGATACACCAGAACCTATAACCGATGAAACTTTAGCCAAACAAGAAGAGCAAATATCTGCACTGCGTGCAAAGTTGGGATTAAAAGAAGGCCAGAAACTAGAAATAAAAGCGGATGTATTTGAAAATGACATCGCCCACGAAGAACAGCCCATCCCAGAACCAAAACTTCCTAAAGACGTCGAGCCTACCACCAAGCTCGACCCACTACATGATGTATTGAAAAATAAAGTAGAAAACGATGTCATAGTCACTAGCTCTGGAAAAGATGGACAAAACGTTGTTTTTGGTACAGGAGGCAGGTCTTCTGTCGCTGAAGCATACGAACAAGCTCGCCCAAACACTGGAGCATCTGTCCCAAGAAATACTCCTGATGGATACAATGTGGAATATGATTCTCGGGTAGGCATAACCCGAGGTCCTGGAGCGGTAATCTCTCCAGAGTTAATAAGGCAGTCTGAAGCTCTTTATTCTCATAATATAGAAAAGATATTTCCAGAGAATACAGAAGAGGCTTGGAGTGCAGTAAGCGGTAAACAAGCAAAAGAAATTTTGACTTTGGATGCAGAAACGGTAGAAGATGTAAGTAAGTATAAAATGGCCAAGTACCTAGACAGAATTAAAGAGGTCACCGGCCTAGAACCAAATGGTAGAGGTCTTTTCAATTGGAAAGGTGAAACCACTGAAGAATACATAAAGCGTGGACTTGTTTGGGCACGACAAAATGGCAAACTAAAATCTCTTGAAATGCAGTAATCCATGTTATATTGGATATTGTGTTACACCTTTCTGGACTAAATGAAAAACAAAAAGAAGCGGCTCTTCACACGAAGGGTCCGCTTCTTATTTTGGCTGGCGCAGGGGCCGGGAAAACTAAGACTATTACTCACCGAATCGTGAATCTTATCAAAGAAGGCGTCGCTCCAGAGAAAATCCTCGCGGTTACTTTCACCAACAAAGCAGCCAAAGAAATGCGGGAAAGGATAATCGCTGAGATAAGGAAATCGGCTGGCGAGCAAGACACTGTGCCTTTCGTCAGCACCTTTCACTCTCTAGGAGTATATATAATCAAAGAAAACGCACGTCTATTGGGTTTAACCAAGTATTTCACCATCTTGGATGAATCAGATGCAAATAGTTTAATAAAGGACGCTTTAAAAGAACTCAATCTGGACCCGAAGCAATGGGAACCAAGGAAAATAAAGGGTGTTATCTCTAGAGAGAAGGGTAAATTTGTGACCCCAGAGACCTACGAAGAACGTATCAATGATCCCCTGCGAGGGGAAGGTAGCTCGATGGGCAGAATCGTCGCTCAAGTGTGGAGACTGTATGAAAAGAAGAAAATGGCTGAAAACAGCCTAGATTTTGATGATTTATTACTAAAAGCTACTAAATTACTGAAAGAAAACACCGAAATAAGGCAGATTTATCAAGACAAATGGGAATTTGTGCACATAGACGAGTATCAGGACACCAATGAGGTCCAATACCTCATGTCCAAGCTTTTATCGGAAAAAACCAAGAATATCTGCGTGGTTGGCGATGCCGACCAAAATATTTATTCCTGGCGTGGAGCAAATCTAAAGAATATTTTGAATTTTGAGAAAGATTATCCGAATGCGACTGTGGTATTGCTAGAAGAGAATTATCGTTCAACTCAAAATATTTTAGAGGCAGCAAATATCGTCATCAAAAAAAACCAATTCCGTCCTGATAAAAACTTATTTACCAAAAACGAAGTAGGGGATAAGATAGGACTTTACGAAGCACTCGACGAGGGAGACGAGGCCGATTTTGTGGCGACAAAAATTGTGGAGATTCTGGACGGAAGCAAAATCGGAGGATCAAATTTTTCTCAGGTCCTCGGGGTTAAGCACGAGTACGTGTCGCCAGACCGTGACAAAAATTTATCCTCCGATTTTGCTAAAAACACCCAAAGTGAGGACCTTGGAAAAACTTCTGCGACTGACTTAACAAAAAAGTCTATCGTGTCGCCAGACCGTGACAAAAATTTATCCTCCGAGCTTTCTGATATCGCAGTTCTTTACAGAGCCAACTTTCAATCTCGTGCGCTCGAAGAAGCCATGCTTCGTTATAATATCCCATATCAAGTTCTTGGAGTAAAATTCTTCGAAAGAAAAGAAATCAAAGATACCCTGGCGTATTTGCGTGCCGCACTAAACCCTGACAGTTTGTCCGACATAAAAAGAATTATAAACTTTCCAGTACGAGGAATAGGCAAGGTTACGGTAGCAAAAGTTTTTGCGAAAGAAACAGCAAGCTTGCCAACAAAAGTAAAAATAAAAGTGGATGGCTTTTATCAAGCTCTCGAAGAAATAAAAGAAAAAATAAAAACAGCGAAAGCTTCGGATGTTATCAAGTTCGCAGTCAAGAAATCTGGGATAGAAATGGAGCTGTCCACCGGAAGTGACGAAGACCAAGAAAGGCTTGAAAACATTAAGGAATTAGCCACTTTGGCCTTAAAATACGATGCTCTAGAAAACGGCGCAGGCATAGAAAAATTGTTAGAAGATGCGTCATTAGCATCAGACCAGGATTCCATAATGATAAGTGAAAATAAAAAAGAAGTCGCTAACGCCGTAAAACTGATGACTGTCCACGCCGCGAAAGGTTTAGAATTTAAATATGTTTTCATCACCGGACTCGAAGATGGACTTTTCCCACACCAGAGAATGGGAGACAGTAAGAGCGGAGAAGACAGCGAAGAAGAACGCCGACTTTTCTATGTAGCCCTCACTCGTGCGCGAAATAAATTATTTTTATCTTTCGCAAATTTCCGTACAATATTCGGCTCACGTCAGATCAACGCTCCATCAGAATTTATTGCCGACATCCCACTAAACATTTTGGAAAGAGAAGGGGAGAGCGATAGAGTAAAGACGATTTACATCTAGAAGACGCAGAGTTTAAAGTAGAAAGTTAAAAGTATAAAGTAAAATGCAAAATTTAAACAAGTTTCCCAAAATACATAAGGCAAAGAAATCCCTTGGGCAAAATTTCCTGAAGTCTGTGCCTGCGCTAAATAAAATAATTGAAGTAGGAGAAATAAAAAACTCAGACACAATTTTAGAAATCGGGCCGGGTAAGGGCGCATTGACTGCCAAACTTTTAGAAAACGCTGGTCTGGTGATAGCGATAGAGAAAGATAGAGACCTACTAGAAACACTCCGAGAGAAATTTGCTGAAGAAATAAAAACGAAAAGATTTATGTTGATTGAGGGGGACGCTTTAGAGTTCGAGCCCAGCGAGAACGGACTCAAGTCTGGCGGTTACAAAGTTATAGCCAACATTCCTTACAACATCACGGGCGCAATACTCAAGAAATTCCTCGCCGGGCACACTCAACCAGAAAGAATGGTCCTTATGGTCCAGAAAGAGGTGGCTGAAAGGGTAGTGGCTAGGGATGGCAAAGAAAGCATTCTATCAATCTCTGTAAGGGTTTACGGGGATCCAAAGCTTGTCATGAAAGTCCCAGCAAGGTACTTTTCTCCAGCGCCCAAGGTGGACTCGGCAATTATCTCAATTTCAGGCATTTCCAGGGGCACTTTCCAGGAAAACAACATCTCGGAAGAGGTTTTTTGGGAAATAGTTAAAACCGGTTTTGCCCACAAGAGAAAAATGCTTTCCGGTAATCTAAAAAACATTGTTTCGACTGAAAAAATCACCAAACTCGGACTCGAAAACTCTCGTGCTGAAAACCTAAAACTCGAAGATTGGATAAATCTTGCAAAGCAATAGTTTTTCACACTTTTTTGCTAGTTTACTTAGGCAGAAGTGCTATAATTACTAGCATAACTAAATTTAATTGGCTAAAAAACAAAAGGATTCTTGTAATCGTTTTAGCGGTGCTATTTCTTGGCGTCGTTTTCTTCTTAAAAACAAAATCTGAGCACAAAAATGAGGTGGCAAACCAAATAGGTCTCGCGTTTGGAGAAGAGAAAATAGGGGACTTGGTGAGTCTAGACTCAGACCAAGATGGCGTAGCTGACTGGGAGGAGAATCTTTGGGGCACTGACCCGAACGTAAGAGACACAGACGGGGACGGCAGAGAAGACGACATAGCCATAGCCAAACTCAAGGCAGAAAACGAATCTGGCTTTACTCCAATCGAAGGAGACGAAGAAGAGGTACTTACCCAAACCGACAAATTCTCAAGAGAGCTTTTCTCTACAGTGGCTACTCTCACCCAATCAGGACCCATTGACCAAGAAACCGTAGACAAACTAGGGGAGACACTTGCAGGACAACTTCAAAACGTCCCGATTCGTAAGGTTTTTTTAGCGTCTGACATCAAGATCTCTGCTAAAGACGACAAAACAGCTATTACAAAATACAACGATGACCTAGGAAGGCTGTATCTGATTTACTCTAAGGACATGTATGTTTTAGACATAATCCAAGAATTTATAGCTAGCGGAGAAGAGCCGGATTCCACCATTCTTTTAAAACTTGACCCTATAATAAAACAAACCTCGGCCGTACTGTCTGGAATGGCCAAGATGGAAGTACCGATTTCGATAATGCCACTTCACCTAAACTTCATGAATTCTCTAGAACAAAATATGGAGACGCTAGAAGACATCCAGCTTTTCGGCACTGACACCATCATCGCCATGTCAGCCATGAGCCAATTTGAGAAAAATTCTGCATTACTTGAAGAAAGTATCATTAAACTGAACGCAGGAATAGTGAATAAATTGAATAACTAAGTTTTAAATTATATAATAAGAACAAGGTTAAACCAGAAAATGAATTTTCAAAATAAAAAAATCCAACAGTTCATCTCCTCCCTATTGATTCTTGCTATATTAGCCCCATCTGTGGCTGTTTTTGCTAAGCCTAAAAAAGCAGAGGCTCAGTTTACGGATTTCGTAGCCGCCCTTCAGCGTGGCATACTCACGATATTCTCAGGAAGCAGTGCCGCAGCGGAAGGGACGCAAACATCACTATCACTTAAAGACTTTGTTAAAGAAATTGCCAAACAAATGTTGATGGTGCTGGCAAAAAGGGCGCTAGCTGAAATGACTAAGAGCACCGTGAATTGGATCAATAGCGGTTTCCACGGAGCACCGCTATTTCTCGAAAATCCTCAATCTTTTTTCAAAGATGTCGCCAAGTTTCAAGTAAAAGACTTTATACAAGTCATCGGCTATGACAACATCCAGTACCCCTTCGGCAAACAGTATGCTTTAAATGTCATAAGCGCATACAAAAAACAACTTCAGGATAACGCGGCTTACTCCCTAAGTCAGGTGACCAATGACCCAGTAGCTCAAAGAAACCTACGCATTAACTTCGAGACCGGTGGCTGGGATGCATTTCTGGTAAATACTCAGTTCCCTCAGAACAATCCTATGGGGTTCGACGCTGTCGCCAGCCAAGAAATATCTAGGCGTATAGACGGAGCAATAAAAAAGCCAGCGGAGAAGGTGAACGACATGCTCCAACAAGGCTTGGGCTTTCTTTCTCCGGATTACTGTGAATCCCGTCCTGCTTACAACAGTCTTTCAAAAAATGAATACAATCGTCCAAGCTTTAATTTCACGCCTCCAGCAAGTCTTGTTTTTCCTGATATAAACAAGTATGGAGGAGATGAATTTGACCCTGCTTATATCGCTGCTCAAAACCAATACGCACAACAATACGACAATTTGAAAAATTCCGCTTATAGCACCTGGGCTTTGACAAACACCTGCCCTGAAGGACTCAAAAAAACAACTCCTGGATTTGTCATAGGTAGCCAGATAACCAAAACACTCGGCACAACTCAAACCCAAAAAGAACTCGCCGCCGCATTGGGCACAGGTATTGGTGCGATATTTGATGCGATGCTTGTGAAGTTCTTTGCGAAAGATAGCGGTCTGGGAGGACTCGCAACCAACAGCAACCCTGCGCCAGCAGCCGATGATTTCGACTACTATGGCAACAGTCTGGACTCTTCTGTAACAGGCGGAAGCGGAAACAACTGGACAAACCTTGAAGTAGACTTGGGAGTTTTCAAACAACAAGTCAGTGGTGGTACTGTAAATACAGTAGACATAAACGGTCTACCTATCACAAAGTTCGTCCCTGGCGCCGTAGAATTAACTCAAGCCGAGCTTGATATTATGACCCATGACGGAACAGCAAATAATGACGGCAAGGGGCCGGTAAACACTCTCAAATTGGGCATAATACAACTACTAGATCTCTCATGGCCTAAAGTCAAAGAATTAGACCAGTGTATCCCAGGACCAAACAAAGGTTGGGAAGCTAGACTAGACGCAGAGAAAGAGAGGATCACCAATGGTCAACTAATGGACGAAACATCCAGCCAAGACGAGGAGAAAGTTAAAGCTGTGCATGGCGTAATAGAAGATTTAAAATTTGCAGTCAGCGAGTTTAAAGACTGGATAAGTGTCCAAATGATAACGGTGCCTGATCCAAATTATCCTCAAAGGGGTGGTTTGGCTCTTCCTAGCTCAGCGCTATTTATCGATGCCGTGAAAGAAACAGATAGCCTCGGACAAAAGCTTAAAGAATTTACAGATAAAAGAAGGGAGAAGACAACAGTCCTTGCAAAACTAAAGGCTATCGAGAGAGCACTGTCCGCGATAACATCTCAGCCAACTCCTGGGTCACAACCAGACACCCAACTAAAAACAATTAGAAGACAATACCTAGCACTCGAGAACCAAATAGCAAGTGAAGCCAGCATTGAAAACACTAGAAACGAAAAAGATCTAATAGAACAAAAACACCAAAGAATCTTGGCGCTTTTAGACGACTGCAATAAAGAAAGAACAGCTGCTGGATGGCTACCACCAAACCCTGTTGCTTATTTCTGGATGGGCACGCCAGGAGGTGCACCGAAACTCCTGGCTGGATTTAGACTACCGACTGACCGCACAAGGAAATATCTTAGTTATCAACCAAGCGCTGTAGGAGTACGTCCCATAACCACATTGGGCGGCAAATCTGGTGGTGTCTTTAAAAACAATATTGTTGACTATATTTCAAACGGTACGGAGCTCGAACAATTCTGCTTACTGCCTATTAACAGTGGATACAGTCACGGAGAAGTAATTCGCCAAGGAGAGGCTTCTAATAAAAACTATTTGGGAACGAATAATTTCTTTACTTTCAGAAACGTAGTCAACCCGAAGGGGAATCCTGGATATGAAACACTGCCGATGGTGAACGCACAGGGAATATACGGAGATTACACCAAGACATATGCTCCAGTTATAGTTGATATTGAATGCATGTCATTGTTTGAAGTTAACGACCAGGAGTACAAACGCGCAGGTGATCCGACATTTTAGTTTTGTTTGGGGTTAGTTAAATTGTTAGTTGAATTAGCATGAAAAAAATTATTGGAAAAATCATAATACTCGCCCTTGCCATAGTTGGTGGTGTTTTCTTTGCGAAAACAGAGATAAACGCTCAGGGAACTTCGCCTTTCCAGACTTGCCTAAGCAACACTACGCGATCAACACCAGTGGGGACACTACCAAATTACTCTTCTTGTCAGAGCTTGGCGGCAACACCTCAAGAGGTGTGCTTGGCTGCTGCTTATGTTTTGCCTGCCGGGACCCCCGCACTAAACTCAGCCCAAGCAACAGCAATAGCGAATTGTGGCCCAGTCGCAAACACCGGTGGTAACAACAATACTGGAGGGAATGCTCCAGTTCAGCCGACCCCTGGCAACGAACCCACAGAATTCGAAAAAGCGATGAGTATCCGAAATTGTGAAATTTTTTCCGCCAATTTTATGCAAGGTTGTCTGCGGGCTTTTGCTTACTGGATATTTTTCAGTATCCCAGCTGGTATCCTGACGGTTACGGCCAAGCTTTTCAATTCATTGTTGGCACTGTCGATAGGCACCCAACTATACGAAGGGGGCTTCATCGAAAACTCATGGGCAGTAGTACGAGACTTGTCCAATATTTTCTTCATTTTTATTCTCCTGTATATAGCTATCAAAATGATACTTGGCCTCGGGGGGCATGACTCCAATAAAATGATCGTCTGGGTCATCATCATGGCCATGCTCATAAACTTTAGTATGTTCTTTACTAAAGTCGTTATCGATGCTTCAAACATCATGGCGTTGACTATCTACAACAAAATAGCCATAAGTAGCCAAGTCGCTTACTCCGCATCACTCTCTCCGAGCTTCACTGGCGTGGCAGAAAAAGACATAGCCGGTCAACTCGTAGGCGCATTCAATATCACTAGGATGATGGACGAAGGGTTGTTGAACAAACGCGTAACGGTATTCGGCATACTCTCAGAACCACTTCGCGAATCCACCTCTTTGATGATAATGATCGCGATCATTGCTGGAGCGATCATGCTATTTGCTGCCTATGCTTTCTTTATTTCCGGTTTGAGCTTCTTGGGAAGACTAGTGGAACTCTGGATCCTTATCATATTTTCTCCGTTTGCTTTCATGTCTTATCCTGTGCCCAAACTCAGTGGGGTGGAGGGGATAGGTTGGTCCAACTGGTCCACCAAATTGCTATCAAGTGCTTTTATGGCGCCAGTTTTCATGTTCTTCTTGTATCTGATAGCCGTGATGTCTAAACATCCTCTTACGCCAAAGCCAACAGACACAATGGAATTCATGCAAGTGCTCATACTCATACTCATACCATCATTGATATTCATTATTTTACTTATTAAAGCTACCGACTATGCAAAGAAGGGCTCTGGGCAGTTGGGGTCTATGGCGATGTCTAGTGCTAAAATTGCAGGCGGTTTGGTGTTGGGTGGTGCCGCACTAACAGCCGTAGGTGCAGCTGCGGCGGGAAGACAAGGTAGTAAGGTATTGGCGGGTTATTCTAGAACAGAAGATGCTATGCACTACGGCAAAGCTAGAAGTCAGTGGGAGCTCGGTGGCAAGCAAGGGTCTTTCAATGATCATTGGGAAAACTACAAGAGGACTACGCCAGGGGCAGCAGGTGCTCAGACAAACCTAAAGACAATTATCGGTGGAAGAATAAACGCTAGCCAAAAAACTTCTGGTAAAATTGAGCACGCGAGACACGAAGTAGACGCCGTAAAAAAGAAACTTGGATTAGAAGGAGTAGGTAACGATCGACTCTCCGGGGTAGAAGAAGAAAAAATTAAATCTACCTTTAGAAAAGAAAAACTAGCAGAGATAGAGAAGCAAATAAGAAGAGGCTACGACAATGACGACAAAGATATTTTGATTAGTGAAAACGGTGTCGTCGACGCAAAAGGTGAAGCTCAATACAAAAAGGAAAGACGAGATGCCTTAACTAAACAAGTTGGTTACGATATTAATAATATAGACCCATCCACTGGAGAACTAAAAGATTCTGCCAAAAAGGGAGTAGAAGATACACTAAATTCTGAATTTAACGACATATTAAAAAATCTGGCAAAAACCAGAGCAAACGCAGATTTTGATCACATACAAGACGAAGCCAAACAATCAGTCGGTATTCTAAACAGAATGGCAGCAAAATCAACAACTGGAACTTATGATGTTAGAAATATAGCCAATATCGCTACAGACAAAAGAGAGGGATTGTCAGCAAAAGTCGGTTTGGGAATAATCACCGCGGTGGCCGCAGGAATGAGAATGGGTATGAAGAAAGCAACTGGGTTTGACACAGGAACACCAAAAGGCAACTTCATGGGTGACCTTGGACAGATCATA
This sequence comes from uncultured Candidatus Saccharibacteria bacterium, assembly GCA_964625485.1. Classification (GTDB taxonomy): domain Bacteria; phylum Patescibacteriota; class Minisyncoccia; order Phycocordibacterales; family UBA9973; genus UBA9973. The sequence goes on along the minus strand of CAZVBK010000002.1, from coordinate 25,245 downwards.
AACGAATCGTTAAAAAATATGAAGGTTGATGTGAAATTAAGTGATCTGGGTGGAGGGGACGGACACGGAAAACCCAGCGCAGCTCATGCCCCAGACAAAGGTGACCATGGAGGAGGCGGAGGACATCACTAGAAGTCTAAAGTGAAAAGTTCAAAGTAGAAAGTAAAAATAAATTTAGAATCAAATGGATAAACAAGAATTACAAAAGAATATCGCCCTGTATTATTCCAAGCTTACACCACAAGCTCAAAAGGTTTTTTCTGACATGGCTTGGCTTGAAACTCTGAAAAATATTTGTTCGGACATGGTCCTAACAGAAGAAGAAACAAGCGATATCGCCACCGAGACCACACTGTTCATGCTGGGTGCTATTTCTTATAAAGAATACGAGGAGACCATAAAAAATAATTCCAAACTCTCAGCGGATATCGGCACAAAAATCCTAGAACAAATAAACAACTCTATTCTCAAAGACATCAAAGGGGATCTTGAGAAAGTTTTTGCTCAAAACGAAAAGGAAATGGCAGGTGAAAATGATCTAGTGGAAAGTAATCTTGATCAAAGATTTGCGTCTCTATCTACGGACATCCAACGAGCCATCAAGAACTCAGGCTACGCAAACAAACTTTATGCAGTAGCCCAGAAACACAAACTCACCGTGGACCAGATGGGTAAACTCGAAGAAGTGACTGTAAATATCATGTTGGGTGCGACCTCTCCGGATAAATTTGCTGACGAAATAAAATCTAGACTATCGGTAGACGAAACAGAAAGTAGGACGATCGTAAATGAAGTAAATGACACTGTCTTGAAAGACATAAGGAGGGAAATGATGGGGGTTTTTGTTAAGCCAGAAGAAAAAGCTTATATACCCAAAATAGTTCGACCTGCAGAAAACGAGACAAAGCCAGTCGCTCCTCAGCCAGTAACCCTAAATGCTATGGAGCTTGAAGCTCCGGAAGTCATGAAAAGCATAGTCCCTCCTGTCCCTGTACCACCCAAAGCCCCAGTTCTGAGCCAAAAGCTTGGTGGAACATTCCAAATGGGAAGCCAGAAAACCGAACACTCTCTAGACAACATTGCAAAGCCAACTACACCAAAGGCGCCCGTAGCCTATCCACCCAAAGCAGATCCATACAGACTAAGCCCTGATGAATAGACCCCATATATTTATAAAGTAAAAGTGTAAAGCAGAAAGTTATGCAATTCAAAGTTCCACAATTTTTAGAAATAGAAGACAAAATATTCGGACCTTTTACCTTTCGGGAGTTTATTTACTTGATAGGTGGGGCAGGGCTCTGTTTTGTATTGTATAAATGGCTAGGGTTGACCCTGGGTTTGATTCCCATGGTCATGATCGCCGCACTTTCTGGTTCACTTACTTTCTACAAGCCTAACGGTAAACCTTTTGTGGAGATGCTCGAGTCTGGCCTAAAATTCCTAATGCAAGACAAGCTATATATATGGAAGAGAAGAACTTATGAAAAGAAAGAGAGCAAAGACGAATCTGCTGACAAAAAACTTATCATAGACCACACGACCTCTAAACTAGATGGCAGTAAGCTTAGGGACTTGGCTTGGAGTCTAGATGTGTTAGATTTAAAGAAGCCCAATCAAAGAAATAATTATTAATTTATGGCATTAAACGCAAAAGCAACTCAAGAGTTTGTCCCCATCCAAGCAGTGCGCGATGGTATAGTCATCTTAAAAGATGAGGGTTTGCGAGCGATAGTGCTAGCAAACTCTGTAAACCTATCTTTGAAATCCGAAGATGAGCAAAGGGCGACGATTCTCCAGTTCCAAAACTTTTTAAACACCTTGGATTTTTCTGTGCAAATAGCAGTGCAGTCTAGGCGTCTGGACATCAGGCCATATCTTCTCCTGCTCGAAGAGAGGATGAATCTGCAAACTGAACCACTACTCAAAATGCAAACTAAGGAATACATGGAATTCATAAGGAATTTTACCGACTCGGTGAGCATCATGACCAAAAGTTTCTTTGTGGTCATACCATATAGTCACACTAGCCTAAAATCTAACTACGGGGGATTCAAGAATTTTTTCTCTAAAGAGGCCAAGCTCGAGGAAGAAGCCTCACGACAGTTTGATTTTGAAGAAAAAAGATCCCAATTAGAACAAAGGGTGAGCGTGGTCCAGCAAGGATTATCAAGCTGTGGCATCAAGTCCGCACAGCTAGGCACAGAAGAAGTAGTGGAGGCTTTTTATAAAGTTTTCAATCCAGGAGAACTGCAAGGCAAGATACGTCTCGACCAAATGTAGTATAATAGGGGAGTACGATATGGGAATTTTTGATAAAGTTTTTGGAAAAAATAAAATAGATGGATACACGGGATCGAATGATATCAATTCCTCTGTTTTGCCTGTTCTCCCAGACAAAATATATGAGTCTGCAAACCTAGAACTCCAAGACGTCATCGCTCCTTCAGCCCTAAAAATCGAGTCCAAGTCCATAAACCTCGGAGACAAAATCGCCCGCACGTTCTTTATCATCTCTTATCCGAGATTTCTGACCGACAACTGGTTTTCGCCTATCATCAACCTAGATAAAATCTTTGACGTTTCTATTTTCATACATCCGATAGACACATCTCTAGTACTTCGCCAATTCCAAAAGAAAGTAGCTGAAGTCCAAAGTCAGATAAGCGTCCGAGAAGCAAAGGGAATGGTGAGAGACCCGATGCTCGACACCGCCTACCAAGACCTAGATTCTCTTCGTGATAGCTTGGTCCAAGCCCAAGAGAAAATGTTTGATGTAAGTATCTACATAACAGTCTATGCCGACAATGAGCTAGAACTATTTAAACTGGAGAACGAAATCAAATCCATGCTCGAATCCAAGCTTATCTACATCAAACCAGCCCTTTTCCAACAAGAGGATGGTTTTAAGAGCGTCATACCTATAGGCTCAGACCTTCTCAATATCCATCAAAAGCTTAACTCTGAGCCTCTTTCTAGTGTTTTCCCATTTATTTCTTTTGACCTAACTTCAGATAAGGGAATACTCTATGGAGTAAATAGGCACAACTCTAGTCTCGTTATATTTGATCGTTTTTCACTAGAAAACTACAACTCTGTGACTTTCGCAAAGTCTGGTTCTGGTAAAAGTTATGCCACTAAACTAGAAATACTTCGTTCACTAATGTTTGATATCGATGTAATTGTTATAGACCCTGAAAGGGAATATGAATATTTGGCTGAAACAGTGGGCGGTAGGTATTTCAATATCTCACTTTCTTCGGATCACCACATCAACCCTTTTGAACTTCCGATACCTAGAGAAGACGAAGCTCCTGAGGACGTGCTACGTTCAAACATCATAAACCTTGTCGGTCTTTTCCGTCTTATGTTGGGAGGACTAACCCCAGAAGAGGATTCTATCGTCGACAGGGCAATCTCTGAGACTTATGCCATCAAAGACATCACTGCAGACTCAGACTTCGCGTCTATCGAACCGCCACTTCTTTCCGACTTTGAAATGGTTCTAACTGGTATGGAAGGGAGTGAGTCTGTGGTCCAAAGACTAGCAAAGTACACCAAAGGCACATGGGCAACATTCCTAAACCGCCCATCAAACGTAGACATAAACAAGAAATTCGTGGTTTTCTCTGTGCGAGATATGGAAGACGAGCTCAAGCCAGTAGCTATGTATATAATCATGCACTACATCTGGAACGCTATTCGTAAAACTCTCAAGAAGAGATTGCTAGTAGTGGACGAGGCTTGGTGGATGATGAAGTCCGAAGACACCGCATCTTTCTTGTACTCCATTGCCAAAAGAGGTAGAAAATACTATCTGGGTCTGGCCACTATCACTCAAGACGCGGCAGACTTTATGAAATCTCCATATGGTGTGCCTATTGTCACCAACTCTTCTATCCAACTCTTACTAAAACAATCTCCGACGACGATAGACGTCCTTCAGAAAACTTTCAACCTAACAAACGAAGAAAAATATCTTCTTTTGGAATCCGGAGTAGGGGAGGGTATTTTCTTTGCCGGTCTCAAGCACGTAGCCATAAAGGTTATTTCTTCTTATACCGAAGACCAGATTATTACTTCTGATCCATCACAACTACTTTCTATAAAGAAATCCAAGATGGACCTAGAGGCCTCAGAAATGAAGACGAGTTAGAGGAAAGGGCTTTGTGAAAAAGCCCTTTGGTTATATAATTAAATTATGAGATTAAAAACTTCATCGGTACTTCCAGTTCTTTCGGTTATGCTACCGATTTTCATCTTTGCTTTTTATTTTCTTGGTATTCCAGAAAAAGCATTGGCCGTTTCAGCAACTGACATACTCCTAACTTCGGTTCCCGAAAACCCAAATCCTCATGAAGAGGTGAGCCTAACACTAAGTACATATTCTCTAAACCTAGACAGTCTCCTCATAACTTGGCTTGTTAACGGCAAAAGTGTTCTGTCTGGGGTGGGCAAAAAGTCATTTAGCATTGAATCTGGGGCTCTTGGGGTCACCACTCAGATAGAAGTTGTCATTGGTACAGTAAACGGGGAATTGAGGAAAAGGCTAAACATCAAACCAGCTGTCATGACTCTATTGTGGCAAGCAAATGATGCTTACGTTCCACCTTTTTATAAGGGTAAAGCCCTGCTGACAGAGGGTAGTGATGTAAAAATAGTGGCTATGCCAGAGATAAAATCTGGTAATGGAACTATCAATCCTAAAAATCTCACCTATTCTTGGAAAAAGGACTACACTAATGACCCAGATGGATCTGGGTACGGAAAAAACTCTTATGTGTTTATGAGCGACTTCCTGGAGCCAGTTAGTAGTGTGTCTGTCGTTGCTTCGACCTTAGACCAAAGCGCTTCCGCAGAGGCAAGTATTACAACCTCAGCATCCGAACCTGAGATAACTTTCTATAAAAAAGACGCTGTTTTTGGAGTGGACTGGAACAATGCCTTGGAGGATGGTCACACTATAGATCAAAGCATGGTTTTGGTCGCTGCGCCATATTATATATCTCCAAAAGAATTCAATTATCCTATCTGGGTATTCCGCTGGTATATAGACGAAGAAATGCAAGAAATAAGGAATTACAATAAAAACATGATGCCCTTAACAGTACAAGAGGGAATATCTGGCGCATCTACGCTGAGGCTTGATATTGAAAACACAGATAAGCTGTTCCAAACCGCAAGTAAGAGCATAACCATAGGATTTTAAAATGAACCAAAGGCCACAGAAATTTTTAATACTAATTATCCTACTTAGCATATTTTTGCCAGGTGTCTTGCTTGCCCAGACGCCTCAACTACACATAGGAGCAGGGGTGGCAACAATCCAACCAGGACAACAAACCAAAATAACAGTTGCTCTGCCTTCACCTAAAACCACTGCCGTAAATATAAATTTTTCTACAACAGGAGGAGCGCTGTCTCCAACATTGTGCTCAATCTCTCCAAGCGTAGGATTCTGTGCAGTAGATTTTGTCCACGGCGCCAGTTCACCTGCGGGAACTTTCACGATCACTGCAAGTGCGACTGGATATGCCTCAAACAGTGTCCAAGTAACAGTAGCTACTCCTAGTACTACAGGAATGGGTTCAAATAACCCGAACAACTGTCCTACGAACACAGTGTCCTACACTGACGCCAGCGGAAAAACCAGTTGTCTGCCTGACGGAGCAAGAAACTACAAATTACTGACCCCTCTTCCTTCTATGGGAGGTAATTTCGACGGGCAAAACTTTGACGCAACTAAATCAAATTCGTTTAGCACCTATTTAAACCTGATGATCAGACTGTTCATAGGTATTTGCGCTGTCTTGGCGATGCTAATGATAGTGGTAGGGGGAATAGAATACATGACCACAGAGCTGGTGTCGCATAAAGATGAGGGAAAGAAAAGAATATTGGGTGCAATAGGAGGATTAATACTGGCGCTTGGTTCTTATGTTGTATTAAACACGATAAACCCAGACCTACTAATAACCGATCCTCAGATAAAAGATGCCGTACTTGTAACAATTGGTATGGACTCCGACGGTGGAGTGGTACCAACTGCCAGTAATTTCCCAACAGGGGTTCCAGCTGGAGCAGCTGCAACCCCGAGTAGGTGTCCTGAGGGTATAAAAAGCGTAAGCACAGCAGGCGGAAATTTTACTGTTTGTGGCCGTATCGCCCAAAAACTTACTGACATGATAGCAGCGGCTAAAGCCCAAGGGGTAAATTTGGGTGGTTGGGGTTGGAGGACTCGTGCCCGCCAGATGCAACTGAGAGCTCAGCACTGCAATGGTGACCTATACAGCACACCTCCGTCACAATGCAAACCTCCAACAGCCTTCCCTGGCACATCAATGCATGAAACCGGCTTAGCAGTAGACTTTACTTGTAATGGTAGTACGAGAGGAATACCGGACAAAAACAGTCCCTGTTTTATTTGGCTAGATAAGAATGCAGAGACTTATGGTTTTATAAACCTTCCTTCAGAGGCTTGGCATTGGTCCACAAGTGGTAGATAATTAGAAATATAATATGTCAAAAAGAAATTTTACACTTTTAGCAATCATCTTAGGCCTTGTCGTGGGTTTGTTACTGCTTTATCTATATTTAAACAGAGGCAATGGGGGAGTGGACACTGGGGATGGAGATGGGTCCAATTTTATTTCTGATTTTAACCCTTTTGGTAACAGTAATATCGTAGACCCGAAACCCGGAACACCAAACAATGGAACTGGCGATGAAGATTTCGAGGAAGAGCCGTTAAACTCAAATATTAAGCTAACAAAGGTTTCCACTATGCCAGTAGCGGGGTTTGGTATATTTTCTAAAGAGAGATACAAGGAAGTCGCTCCGGCTATAGATGAACAAGAGACGACGCCAACAGCACCGACAACAGAGTTTGTGCCTGCGGTAAGGTACACAGAAAAGGCTAACGGTAATATCTATCAAACCTTTGCTGACAAAATAGAAGAGAGGAAATTTACTTCTACTATTATCCCAAGAATTCACGAAGCTTTTTTCGGCGCTAAAGCAGAATCTGTTGTTATGCGATACTTAAAAGCCGATGACCGAACAATAGAAACCTTTGTGGGAGTACTACCTAAAGAAGTTTTGGGTGGAGACACAAGCAACACAAATGAAATAAAGGGTACATTTCTTCCTCAGAATATCACCGACCTGTCTGTGTCTTACGATGGCTCAAAAATGTTCTACTTATTTAATTCCAACAATGCTTCTGTGGGTATAACAGCTGGTTCAACTGGAGACAAAAAAACTCAGGTGTTTGACTCCGCTTTTACAGAATGGCTATCGTCTTGGATTAATGCGAGCACGATAAACTTAACAACAAAACCGTCTTCTTTGGTACCTGGATATATGTACAAAATAAATCCTACTACAAAAAGTTTCACTCAAGTTCTCGGTAATATCAATGGACTTACAACCTTAATGAGTCCAGACGGAAAAATGGTTTTATATAGTGATGGGGTAATGTCCATGAATATTTACAACACAGAAACCAGAGAAGCCAAGACCATAGGAATAAAGGGTCTTCCTGATAAATGTACCTGGTCTCAATCCAATAAATTTATTTATTGTGCTAGCCCTAAACTCATTTATGAATCTTCTTATCCAGATGTTTGGTATAAAGGAGAGATTTCTTTCTCCGATTCTTTCTGGTTGATAGACGTAGAAAATGGTAATACAAATCTAATACTTGATCCGATAACCATGCCAGGCGGGGAAGAGGTAGACGGAATCAAACTTCAAATAGACCCGACAGAAAAATACTTGTTCTTTGTGAACAAGAAAGACTCCTTCCTTTGGGAAATAACACTAAAATAGATTAGATAGTACCTATATACCTTATCACCACTCTCCTAGAAGGGCCTACGCCCTCGGATTCGGTTTTAAGATCTGTGGCATCAGCCAAGAACTCATGCACGATTCTTCGGTCGAACGAAGACATCGGGTCTATCTCCACGCTTGATTTGAAATATCGAGCTCGCTCGGCCATCATATGAGCTAGCGCCTTGATGTTGTCTATTCTTCCTTTTTGGAAACCATTTATATCGATAAAAAAAGTATCTTCCTTGGCCGCGGATTCATCTTTTTTAGTCTTAGAATCAAACACTCTGCGGACGACATGATTGAGTGCAGACAAAGCTTCACCGTCACGTCCGAGGTACAAGTGAGGTTCACTTATCTCCACCTTAAACCATGTATTATTAGCGCCTTCTTCAGCCACAGAAATTTCCTTCACAGACACACCTGTCTTTTCTATTAATTCTTTTATGAAGTTTTTTATTTCTTCTTTTTCCATGCTGTTATAAATTTATTTTTGATTTTGGACTTTTATCTCTTGCGGTAGCATCTTAGCGTGCTTTTTATTGGCATAAATCTGCTGACCTACTGCAAACATATTACTTACAATCCAGTAAAGCGCAATCGCTCCAGAAATAGTGTATGCGATAAAGGCCACCACGAAAGGGAAGACGTATCTCATCTGGATATGCATGCTCTTTGCAAAACTATCTTGGAAAGAGCCACTGTTGCCAGAAGACGGTGCGGGCTTCGGCATAAAGTGCGCTTGAGCGTATTGAGATAGTCCAGCTAAAATAGCCAAGAAAACACTCTTAGAACCAATGTCTATAAACCCAAGGAAAGACATGTTCATGTTTTCTGGGTGAGCAATAAAAGAATAAAGAAGACTTGGGTCAAATTTTATTCCCTTCAAGAAAACATAGTATAGGGCAAAAATTATTGGTATTTGAATCAACACCAAAAGACAACCAGAAAAAGGATTAGTCTTGTGTTTCTTGTATAGAGCAAAAGTCTGGCGAGCTTGTTCTTCTTGGCTTGCTCCACTTTCTTTTATTTTATTTATTTCTGGAGCAAGGATCGCCATTTTGCCCTGGCTCTCGATAGACTTCTGAGAGAGGGGATAGAGTGCAATTTTTACCAAAAGAGTAAGCAAGATGATGGCTATGCCCACATCTCCACCCGGTACAATAGATATAAGAAAGGCCAAAAGATTGACTAGAGGCTTGAAAAGTAAGAAATCCCAAAGATTATGTAACATTCTGTCATTCTATACGAAAATGACGGAAATTCCAAATGAAAACTAGGGCACAAGATCGATCTGGTTCTTCTGCCAAGGATGACAGCGAAGTATGCGAAAAAAAGTTAGCTTGGTTCCCTTAAATGCACCGTGTTTTTCTAAGGCTGTTTTTGCATAGACTGAACAAGTAGGATAAAAAACGCAGCTTGGTTTTTTTAGTCTTGAGATATATTTTTGGTATAAATCAATTAATTTTATTAAGGATTGTTTTAATTTCATTTTCAATATTAGAAACTCCATTATATTCTTTGGTTTTCTTGGCCCCAAAAACTTCTTTGCTTTTCTTTCCGAACACAAACACCCCAACCAACCCCCGGGGGAAGCGGTTGAGATGTGAGGCGAGGGCTTGATAACCTCTTCGTCTAAGCAAATTCCTGACGACAGCACTCTTGGACACCGTCTTGGGTACAACGAAAGAGATTTGGGTGGTTTTCTGACTCAAATCCTTAATAAACTTAAAAGAAAAATTGGGTGAGGCAATAAACCTACCTTCTTTAAAGATCCTCTCTATGGCTTTTTTATCAGCTCTATTTTGTTTAGGAAGCATGGAAAAACCCGAATAAGCTTATACAGAAAGCTTTGCTCGGCCCTTTTGTCTTCGGCGCTTAAGCACCCCTTGACCAGTTTTGGTTCTAGAACGAACTAAAAAGCCGTGGCTTTTTGCTCTTTTTCGTTTTTTGGGTTTGTATGTGAATGACATGTGTATTACATACTATAATATTAAGCTTAAAAAATCAAGGCTGGGGATCTTTTGCACTTTATCAACAGTTTATCAACACAATTACTCGGTTTTGTGAAGTTTCGAAGCCGGCAGAAGGTAGTATAATGCAATTCATGGATACAAAGGAACTATGGAGAAACTGCCTCTCTGAAATAGAAACTGGTGTTTCAAAGGCGAATTTCAGTACTTGGTTTAAAAACACTTCTATTTTAAAAGAGGACACTGGGATCATTTACGTAGGGGTACCGAATGAATTCGTTAGGGATTGGCTTAAAAACAAGTACCACAAGCTAATAACCAAGACTATCGCCAACGCCTTTGAGAACATGAGGGCAGTGGAGTATGTTATCGCTAAAGCAGAAGCCAATAAAACAGAAATACCTAAAAACAATGAGGTTTTGGCCAACAAAGAGCTTCCTTTACAAAATCTATACGTAAATCCTGGGGATAACCTTAATTCAAGGTACCGCTTCGACTCTTTTATCGTTGGTGGATTCAATGAGCTGGCTTATGCAGCCTCCCAAGCGATAGTTGAGAGCCCGGGGACCAAGTACAACCCTTTCTTTGTCTACGGACAGACAGGTTTGGGTAAAACCCACCTTTTACAAGCTATCGGTAACTCTATAAAAGACCGCTTTCCAGACAAAAAAGTCCACTACATGACCCTAGAGAAGTTCGCTACTGACTTCATCAACTCTCTCCAGAGCAATAAGGCTAATTCTTTCAAGGAAAAGTACCGAAAATACGATCTATTGATCATAGACGACATCCAATTCATAGGTAAAATGGAGAAAATCCAAGAAGAACTCTTCCACACCTTCAATACTTTCCATGAAAACAACAAACAAATAGTCTTTTCTTCTGACAAGCACCCAAACTATATCCCAGAGCTCGCAGACCGCTTAAAATCAAGGTTTTCTGCCGGAATGATAGTAGATGTCTCTGAGCCAGAATACGAGTCTAGGCTCGCAATATTGAAGGTTAAGCTAGAAGAGTTGGGCATAGAGCTAGATAAAGAGATAGTTGAATACGTGGCCTCTGCTGTTCAAGGCAACATCCGCGAACTAGAGGGGAGTTTGAACACTATAGTTTGCCAGTATCGTCTCAAAAACAAACCTTTGTCTTTAATAGAAGTAAAAAACCTTCTCAAGAACAACATCCGACCAAAAAAGAATGTTGCTATCAAAGATGTAGTGAAGATAGTGAGCGATCATTATGGCCTAGAAGAAAATTCTGTATACGAAAAGACTCGCCGAAAGGAGATTGTGAAGGCTAGACAGATAGTCATGTACCTACTTCGAGAAGATTTCAATGTGTCTTACCCACTGATAGGGCAGAAACTGGGAGGGAAGGACCACACCACAGTCATCCACTCTTATTTAAAAATAAAAGAGGATATTAAGAATGATCCACAATTGTTGCAAGAATTAGAAACAATCAGAGTTATGTTCAAATAGTTGTGTATAAGTAGTTTAAATCTGTGGAAAAGATATTATAAAGTGTTGAAAAGTTTAAGTAGAGATGGGGATAAAAAATGATAAGTTTTACGAAAATACAGAAACTGATTTATTTACCCAATTATGACCTTAAGTTATACAGGCAAGATTAATAAATAAATTCCAAAATAACCATAAAATACAAGGCAACATAGACTTATCCACTTATCAACACTACTAATAGTATTAATAATTTAAATATATAAGATATAAACAATTATATGAAACTAGAATGTGAATTGGAAAAACTAAAGAATGGAATATCTCAAGTTGAGAGGATAACAGGGAAGAATCTAACTCTGCCTGTTTTGAGTTCAGTGTTACTTATCGCGACAAGAAAGGTACTAAGACTCCGTGCTACCAACCTAAGTCTTGGTATAGAGATCGAGATTCCTGCCAAGATAGAGAAGGAAGGTATAGTGGCCATATCTGGATCTGTCTTAGGAAACATATTTTCTAATATATTTCAAAATGAAAGTATCCATCTAGTGGAAGACAATGGTAATCTTTTAATTAAAACCAAAAAGAATCAAATAAAACTAAAAGGTCAACCAAATGATGATTTCCCGACAATACCGACAGTGGAAGGAACTAGTTTTGAGATAGAAACTAAAAAATTAATAGATGGTATAAAGGCGGTTTATTATAGTTCTTCTGTTTCTGATATAAAACCAGAAATATCTAGTGTTTATGTTTACTCAAGTGAGGACAATTTGGTTTTTGTCTCCACAGACTCATTTAGATTAGCCGAAAAGAAAATAAAGTTTAAAAGCACCGAGGAAGTACCGGGAATACTGATACCCTTTAAGAATATACCTGAAATATTAAGGGTTTTTGGTGAATCAAAGGGGGATGTAAAGGTTTGTTTCAATAAAAACCAGATATCCTTTACTAAAGAAGGTCTATATCTAACATCTAGAATTATAGATGGAGCTTTTCCTGACTACCGCCAGATAATTCCAAAAACTTTCAAGACAGAAGCTGTGGTCCTGAAACAAGACTTGCTTAATGCCCTCAAGTTATCAAATATATTTTCAGACAAATTCAATCAAGTAAATCTTAATCTAAAACCAAAAGATAAAATATTCGAACTCTCATCAGAGAATAATGATGTTGGAGAAAATAAAACCCTTCTTGATGGCGCCATAAAAGGGGAAGACGTAGAACTTGGCTTTAATTACAAATATTTCTTTGATTGCTTCCAGTCTATCACCACAGACAGCATCTCTATCAAGCTAAATGAGTCAGGAAGGCCCTTGGTCATATCTCCGAGCTCTGATACATCATTTACCTACTTAATAATGCCAATGAACAGATAAATGATTGAAATAAAGGACTTATTATCGAAGTGGAGCCACCTGCTTGGCAAAGAAGAGGTCAAGAAAGCTTCACTGCTCCGAATCCTTAATGAAGTTTTAAATATTAATATTCCTTCGCAAGATATCAATATCAGAAACAATACTATCTATCTAAACATAAAACCAATCTATAAGAGTGAAATATTAATGAAGAGGGAGGAGATTTTTAGAAAACTCGAAGAAGCCTTGGGGGACAAGGCTCCAGACGATATAAGATAATTATTTTACGATGAATGAGGCAGATGTTTCAGATCTGTTGTAGGCAGTATCGTAAGCGACTACGCTGATGGTATTTATTTCCTCCAAATTTTCTAGCCCCTCAGGAACGAAAGAGAAGTTGAATGGGGCACTAAGGGTCCCGAGATAGTTGTCGTTTATAAACACATCAACTTTTTGTAGTGGGAATTTACCGAAACTATTTATTTTTAATTGTATTTTTTGGTTTTTAGTATAAGTCGTCATACTGTTTGGCTCCAATATGGAAACAGTAGGAGCTCCGGCTTCGGTGTGCACATCGTCGAACTGTGTTGGCTTTGTAGACCAGTCTACGATATTGTATCTATTTTTATTTTGCGCCCACCATTTTTGCACAGGAGCTTCCCAGTTGTCGTATTGAGGATCACTACTTGGGTTTGTTGGGGCAGGGCCAGTGATGTCGCGCTTGTTTACCCAATGTAAAATTGTGTGAACATTGGTTACCACTTTTTCTTCCATTGTTTCTCTTGGGGTAAACTCTGTGGCTAGTTTGCCGGATACTTTATCAATAAAGAAACTCTCATTTCCTTGCCAGTATCCACGGAGTGCTGGTTTTACGGTTGTTACATCAAGCATAAGGTTTGGTTCTTCAAAACTCTCACTTGGAATCTTTTTAAATGCTTCCGCCATGAATTTGTTCCATATTGGTCCAGCCAGAGCCGCACCACCTTTTTTCATTGGCTTATTGTCGTTGTTACCAGCCCATACACCAACCACAAGATTTGGATTGTAGCCTACTATCCAAGCGTCCTTGTTGCTGTTTGTGGTACCTGTTTTTACTGCTACATCGTGCCCAGGGACAACAAGAACAGAGTTCCCCCCGAAGGTAGGTGTTCTTGCTTTGTTGTCAGATAAAATATCAGAGATTGTTAATGCTGTATTCTTAGGAAGAACTTCCTTTGCGGTTGATCGGTACTCTTCCAATATGTTTCCATTTGAATCCTCAATCTTTAGTATTCCATTGTAATTTTCTTTAATACCACTATTAGCAAAAACACCATAAGCTGAGGTCATGTCGAGAAGGGTAACCTCTCCACCTCCGATAACCAAAGTAAGTCCGTATTGATTTACATTTGTGAGGGTGCTGATCCCCATATCTTCAGATGTTTTAAGGGCGTCCTTTAATCCAACCAAGTAAAATAGTTTTACTGCAGGCACGTTTATGGATTGTGCTAAGGCGTCACGTAGTCTCATGGGCCCTCTGTTTAAACCATCATAGTTTTGAGGCATATAACAGTCTGATTGACTGCCGGAGACCGCTCTTCCTTCGGAGTTACATGTTGTTTGGAATTCTGTTGGAACATCGAATAAGGTTGTGTCCGGAGTAAAGCCTTTATTGAACGCTGTAGCATAAATAAATGGCTTGAAAGAAGAACCCGGCTGACGGCTTGCGGTGGCCACGTTGAAATTTCCATCGATTGCTTTGTCAAAGTAATCTCTAGAGCCCACCATTGTCAGTATTTGGCCCGTCTTGGGGTCAATCGCCACCAAACTAGCATTACTGCCACCCCAATCTTTTTCGTTCGCTAGGGCCCCAGCTTTTACAAACTCTTCACCCTTCATCTGAAGATCGTAGTCCAAGGTTGTGGTGACCCTTAGCCCTCCTCTTTGCGCTGTTTCAACACCGTACTTTTGTTCCAAGTATTCCTTTATGTAGAAAACAAAGTGGGGTGCCTTTATTCCACTTATGGATTGAGGCAAGAATGTTACTACTTCAGCTTTTGCCGCCTCGTATTCCTCTTTGGTTAAGTAACCAACCTCACTCATTCTAAACAATACAAAGTTTTTTCTTTCTTCTAGTTTGTCTTTGTTTTTACCATAAGGAGAAAGCACTGTAGGGGATTGTGGGATAGAAGCCAAATAGGCAGCCTCGGCTATTGTCAGATCTACCGGCTTTTTGCCGAAGTAGGTTTGACTAGCTTCCTTTATACCGTAAATAGTTCCACCGTAGGGAACCTCATTTAGATAAAGTTCTAATATTTTATCTTTAGGCAGGGCCTTATCGAGTTTTATGGCCAGCACCCACTCCTTTATTTTTCGGGCTGGGGTGACTTTGGCGTTCAATAAAGTGTTTTTTATCAACTGCTGAGTGATAGTCGAACCACCAGTTACTCTTTTGCCTGTAAGTGTGGCCCAGACAGTTGCGCGGAATATAGAGCTGATGCGGATACCGTTGTGGTTGTAAAATTCCGCATCTTCTACGGCGATAGTCGCGTTCTTAATATTTTGACCCATCTCTTCGAATTTGATGTCAGTTCTTCGGACGTCTTTGTTTATGTCGTACAGAAGAATCTCACCGGTGCGGTCATATATTTTAGTTGAATTTATTATCTTTCTATCCTGAAAAGATTCAAAATCAGGAATCTTAAAAGATGCTAGCCATAGAGCGATAAGCCCTGCCATTAAAATACAGACTCCAGCTGCCAAAAGAACCATGTTTTTATGGATTTTTGGCCTTTTCCTTAGAAGTCTCTTTAGTTGGTGATGAAGTTTTTGGTAAATTTTCATGATATTTAATCATAGCAGAAAATGTGTTATGATTCGAGCATGAATCCCGTTAGAAATTATTTAACGTTGGGTTTGTGATTATTAAGAATTTAACTAAATTTCTAACGGGATGAAAGTTGTTGTAGATGAAAAACAAATAGACGAACTATTGAGTCGTGGAATTGAAAATATTTTCCCTAATCGAGATTTTTTGAAAGCTAAAATGATGCGAGGGGAAAGAGTAACTCTTTATTTAGGAATTGATCCTACTGGTCCAACCTTGCACATGGGTCATGTCATTCCGATTCGCACACTAGCCAAGTTCCAAAAGATGGGACACAAGATAATTTTACTGATGGGAGACTTCACTGCGATGATAGGGGACCCGAGCGATAAGTCTGCTGCCAGAAAGAAACTGTCTCGTGAAGAGGTTCTGAAGAATTTAAGAGAATACAAAAAACAAGCCTCAAAGTTTATCTCTTTTTCTCCTTTTTCTGCCAACAGAGCTGAATTTAAATTTAATTCTAAATGGTTGAGCAAAATGAATTTTAATGAAGTGCTAGACCTTGCGTCACTCATGACCGTAGATCAAATGCTAAAGCGTGACATGTTTGCCAGGCGCACAGAAGAAGGCAAACCCATTTATATTCACGAATTCTTATACCCCTTAATGCAGGGCTATGACTCTGTGGCCATGGGGGTAGATGGCGAGATAGGTGGTAACGATCAAACGTTCAATATGCTTGCTGGACGGGATCTTGTTAAGGCTTTGAACAATAAAGAAAAGTTCGTCATAGCCACCAAACTGCTGGTGGATAGTACCGGCAAGAAAATGGGCAAAACTGAAAATAACATGGTGGCCCTAAACCAAACGGGAGAAGAAATGTTTGGTAAGGTTATGAGTTGGACAGACGGTCTTATTGTTCCTGGTTTTGAAATAATAACAGACCTTCCGCTCAGTGAAGTCGGTAAGATAAAACAAGATATTGATTCTGGGGTAAACCCTCGTGACGCAAAAATGTTGCTTGCGTATGAGATAGTAAAGATGTGTCACGGAGAAAGTTCTGCCACGAAGGCGAAACAAAACTTTATAAGCACTTTTCAAAAAAAAGAAATTCCTGACAATATACCTGAAATAAAAAATGAAGGACGACCAGTCGATGTGTTGGTGGTATCCGGCGCAGCTGACTCGGTGTCTTCTGCCCGAAGACTATTCGAGGCAGGGGCGGTGACTGACATAACAGAAGACAAGAAGCTCGGGCTCAAAGACGAGTTTGTGGTGGGTCATGTATATAAAGTGGGCAAACACAATTTCTTCAAAATTACTTCCTGAAAACAACAAAACCCCTAGCATGCTAGGGGTTTTGTATTAGTGGTCCTTATCAGGGTCTTCTTCATCTAGGCCAAAGTCAGGTAGGCCTTCAAGTTGTTCGTCTAGCAGTAGGTCATCATCTGCAAGGTCATCGTCTCCACCGACACCAAACGCTGCTTGGCTAACTCCGAACTCTTCTTCATCGTAACTCATATTGTTTTTATTCTTAAAATTATTAATGCAATTTTTTGGTAAAAATTATTTTTCTTATTTTTATCAAAAACAAAATTATTTAGCAAGACTTATGTGTTCCGTCTGTGGATAAACCCAAAGGTGCTTAAGCACGAAGATGAGCAAAAGCCGTGAGGGCTATAGCTATGGCGTCGAGCTCGTCGTCGGATTTCTTGTCGTTATCTATTTTTACCAACATCTTTACCATTTTCATCACTTGATTCTTGTCAGCATGACCGTCCGAGGTTATAGCCATTTTGATCTGAGGAGGGGAGGCCTCGAAAATTTTCAAACCACCGACGATACCTTCATATATAACAACCCCACGAGCTTCCGCTACATGCATGACTGTCTTGTGGTTGGTGGTCAGGAAAAGAGTTTCAATAGAAAGCACATCTGGCCCGTGCTCTTTTATGATATCTTTAATTTTTGCGCCGATAAGCTCGAGCCTTTCTTCGAATTTTAATTTCGCAGAGGTCTTGAAGCATTCTGAATGAACCACCACTTCTTTTCGAGTGACTTTGTCTTTTTCTAGAATTGCTATTCCTAATCTTTCAAATCCTGGGTCTATTCCTAGTACTTTCATTTTATTTTTCTTCAGGTAAATCAAAGCCTAAATGTACATAGGCTTTCGGGGTAGCCACTCTTCCGCGTACAGTTCGTTCAAGGAGTCCAAGTTGGATGAGGTACGGCTCGACTACTTCTTCAAGCGTAGACTCTTCTTCGCCTAGGGCAGCGCTTAAGGTTTTTAGTCCCACAGCTCGTCCGTTGAACTTTTCGATTAGTATCTCTAGGAACTTTCTATCAGAAGCGTTTAGACCCATCTCATCTATCGAGAGCATAGCTAGGGCATTCTTTACTGTTTCTTTGTCTAAACTTTTCTTGTGAACCTGGGCGTAGTCACGACATCGTTTCAAAAAGTAGTTGGCCATACGGGGAGTGAAACGACTTCGCTTAGCGATCTCTTTTAGAGCCCCATCATCGAGCTCGGTGTTTAGAAGCGCGCTTGAGCGTTTGACGATAGCACCTATCTCTTCGTCGGAATAAAATTCTAGTCGAAACACTCCACCAGAAAATCTGGAGCGAAGAGGGGAGGAGACCATTGCCACGCGAGTCGTAGCGGCTATCATGGTGAATGGTGGCAAGTCTAGCTGGATGGTACGAGCTGAAGGACCCTTACCGATGATGATATCGAGAACCCCTGACTCCATAGCAGGGTAGAGTATCTCTTCCACCATTTTATTTAGTCGGTGGATCTCGTCGATGAAAAGAATATCTCCAGGAGCAAGGTTGGTAAGGATAGAAGCGAGGTCTCCCACCTTTTCTATTGCTGGCCCAGAAGTTATTTTTATTTGTCGTCCTGTTTCTTTGGCTATTAAATGGGCGAGAGTTGTCTTACCTAGACCTGGGGGGCCATAAAATAGTATGTGTTCAGGGGTTTGTCCTCGCTCTTCCGCAGCCTTCAGCAGGATTTTAACGTTGTCTTTTATGTGTTTTTGGCCGATATACTCGTCCCAGCGGTTTGGGCGGAGGGTTTGATCCAAAAAAGAATCCACTCCTAAAGTAGCCTTGTCATTATTGGGAGAATTCGATTTTGAGAGGGTAGTGCTTGACATTACAGTAAGAATATGCTATACTTCTAATAGTGGTATGTTTGGTGAGTTATTCACAGGATATTCACCACTATATGCACATTATAGCATTTGCTAACTCGCAAATGGTAGTACAATACATTTCAAGAGGTTTCTCTCCCATTCTAATGTTTTCGTTAGGAAGAAGACACTAATCTCTAAGCAATCAGCCTTTGGTTATATAAATTTGCATAGGACGCTTTGGTACTTTTATTAGTTCACTGGTGCTATCCTATAAGAATTTGTTACTTTCGGGGCCTAGCCCTTAAAGGATTGTTTAGAGATTAGTGTTTTTTTATTATCACTTCCTATTACTCCTCATTTAGATCCACGACGCTCTGTACTTCTTCCATAGAAGTAACTCCGGTTATTATTTTCACTATACCGTCTTGGCGCATGGAGAGTATGCCCTGAGCTCGGGCAGCTTTCTTTACTTCATGCTCGCTAGGATTTTCTAAAATTAATTTTTCAATAGCTTCGTCTGTCTTGATGGCTTCAAAGATTCCGATACGGCCAGTGTATCCAGTCATGTTACACCTATCGCAACCCACAGCCTTAAACATTTTTATCGGTGCACTTGCGTCTATATTATAATTTTTCAAATCTTTTCCTTCGGCTTTTATGCTTTCCAAAACCATTTGTATGGTCTTGGTCTGTTCTTCTGTCGGAGCAGTTTCTTGCTTACACACAGGACATAATTTCCTCACAAGTCTTTGAGCTAAAGAAAGGGATATAGCAGAGACTAGTATTTTAGGGTTCACCTCTAGGTCTATCAGGCGGGGGATTGTTCCTGCCGCGTTGTTGGTGTGGAGTGTTGATAGCACAAGGTGCCCAGTAAGAGAGGCCTGCACGGCTGTTTTCGCAGTATCGGCATCACGGATTTCTCCGACCATTATTACATCAGGGTCTTGGCGGAGGGCACTACGCAAACCCTCTGCGAAGGTATAGTCTTTCTTTTCGTTGGTTTGGGTTTGAGTTATGCCGTCTAGGTGGTACTCGATAGGGTCCTCGATGGTTATTATGTTTATTTCCGTAGAATATATTTTACTCAAAAAGGCGTACAAAGTGGTGGTTTTACCTGAGCCGGTAGGACCAGTCACTAAAATCATCCCGTTTGGTTTCATTATTTCTTTCTCTACGATTTGGTACAAGAAAGGGTCGATACCTATTTCTTTTAGGTCTATGCGGGTAGCTTTTGGGTCGAGGATTCTCATGACTATGGTCTCTCCGTAAGCTCCAGGGATGAGGGAAGTACGGATGTTTATTTCATCTTCGCCTTCCATAATACTAAATCGTCCGTCTTGAGAGGTTTGAGAGTTGAGTTTGACCCCAGAGAGGAGCTTGATTCTAGAGCTTAGGAGTTTGTAAATATTTGTATCTAGAAAAATTACATCTTGAAGAACGCCGTCTAGTCTTATGCGCAAACGGCTAGTGTCTTTCTCTGGTTCTATGTGTACGTCGGAAGCCTTAATGGCTATAGCTCCTGCCAAGATAACCTCTAGTATTCTAGAGATGCGGTGGACTTGGTTTTCAGCTAAAGATTCAGAGATTAATTTTTTAATGTCCGCCATTTGGTGGATGTTTTTTGCTGTTTCGTTCACCACGTCCATGGATATGTCGATACCCCCGATTTTGGTGTTTTCAGCCATAGATAGCTCTTCGTATCTTTCCCATACTTTATTCAGGCTGTTCATAGAAGCCATGTAAAATATTGGTGTTAGTTTTTGAGGTGTTATTTCTGCGGTGATTTTTTCTATGAGCTCCGGTGTTGGAGATCGCATTGCGATGAGGACATTGGTTCCAGAAAGCTTGAAAGGCGCAAGGAGGTTCTCTCGGGCTTCTGTCTGACCGATAGATCGCAAGGCTTCGTTGTCTACTCCGACCTTAGTGATGTCTATGTACGGTAAATTGAATTTTGTTTCTGCTAGCATCGCCACCAGTTCTTCTTCTTCTGTTCTGTGTAGGTCATCGAGTTGCTTATTTTGTTTTGTCTCGTCAAATGTTGCCATATTAATATAAAGTATAACTTAAGTGATATAATTTCCATAATGCCTTCTAAAACCCCCAAAGACACCAAAACCATTGTTTTACTTGATGCCCACGCCATAATCCATCGGGCTTATCATGCCTTACCAGAATTCATGTCTTCTAAGGGCGAGCCTACAGGAGCCCTGTACGGCCTTTCTACTATGGTGATGAAGATAGTTACTGACCTCAAACCCGAATACATCATAGCCTGTTACGACCTCCCCCAAAAGACTTTTCGCCACGAAGCTTACAAGGAATACAAAGCAGGACGGGCCAAGACGGACGATGCCCTAAAAATACAACTACAAAAATCCAGACAAATTTTCGAAGCTTTCAATATCCCTATATACGACGCGCCGGGGTTTGAAGCAGACGATGTGCTCGGCACAATAGTCGACAAATTGAAAGACGATAAGAAAAGCAAAATCATTATTGCTTCTGGTGACATGGATACCATGCAGTTGATCGACGGCAAAAAAGTGCAGGTGTACAC
Source organism: uncultured Candidatus Saccharibacteria bacterium (assembly GCA_964625485.1). Taxonomy (GTDB): domain Bacteria; phylum Patescibacteriota; class Minisyncoccia; order Phycocordibacterales; family UBA9973; genus UBA9973. The sequence goes on along the minus strand of CAZVBK010000002.1, from coordinate 4,130 downwards.
CTTAAAGAAGGGGATCAACGATACTATTTTGTACGACGAAGAAGCTGTGCTATCTCGGTTTGGTTTCAAGCCTGGGCTTTTGCCCGACTACAAAGGTCTTCGTGGGGATACTTCAGATAACATAATAGGCATAAAGGGCATAGGTGAGAAAACAGCCACAACCCTCATAAGTACTTTCGGCACAATAGAAGAAATGTATAAGAAGTTGAAAGTTGAAAGTAAAAAGTTCAAAGACATAGGATTGACTGATAGGTTGATAAACCTTCTTAAAGACAACGAAGAAGAAGCTTTGTTTTCCAAAACCTTAGCTCAAATAAGAAGAGACGCACCGGTGGATTTCAAAATACCAGAAAAAACTTTTTGGGAAAATGCTGATATGAAAAAGATTGAACAAATGTTTCAGCTTTTTGAATTTAGAAGTTTGTTCACTCGACTAAAGAATTTTTTTAACGAAAATAGCGACGGAACATCAAAAGAAGGGGGGAAGCTAGAAAGTTTTGGAGCTGGTCTGGCGACAGGTACTCCTGACCTAAACCGAGGACCCGAGAAAACTTTGCTAGATTCTCCTCTTCTTCCAGACCCAACAAAACTCCAAGAGGCCTCTGTCGCCCTTTGGCTCATAAATTCAGACATAAGCACCCCAGAGCTTTCTGATATTTTGATGTACGCCAACACTGAAGATTTTGATGTGGCTTATGAATACGTTTTCAAAAAACTCAAAGAAAACAAACTGGATCAGGTTTATGAAGAAATAGAAAAGCCGATAATCCCGATAGTAAAAAAGATGGAGGACCGCGGGATTCTTATAGACAAAAAATATTTTGCCGATCTTTCAACTCTATACCACAAAGAGCTCGACAAACTAACCAAGAAAATTTACGAGCAGGCGGGGATGGAGTTTAATATCAATTCTCCGAAACAATTAGGAGAAGTATTATTTGAAAAAATGGGCATGGAGATGCCAGGGAAGAAGGGGGCAAAAAAAGGTGCCAATGGCGCTTTTTCTACCAAGGTGTCTGTGCTTGAAGAATTAGAAGAAGACAATCCTATTATAAAAGACATAATGGCCTACCGCGAACTCCAGAAGCTTCTGTCTACTTATGTGGATGTTATACCAGATATGGCTGGAGGAGATGGAAGGCTTCATGCCAAGTTTTTACAAAACGCTACAACGACAGGACGGTTTTCCTCCAAGGACCCAAATCTGCAGAACCTGCCTATTAAAACTGAGCTTGGCAGGAGAATCCGCAAAGGTTTTGTAGCCGATAAGGGCCACAAACTTTCAGCTTTTGACTACTCTCAAATAGAGCTCCGTGTCGCAGCGATGCTTTCCGAGGACAAAAAGATGACTCAAATATTTAAAGAGAAAAAAGACATTCATACAGGAGTGGCATCTTTTGTGTTTGATGTTCCACTAGAAAAAGTGGATGCCGAGATGCGCAGGCGAGCCAAGGTCATAAACTTCGGGATTATTTATGGGATGGGCGTATCTGCTCTTCGTAAAAACCTAGGAGGCACTCGCGAAGAAGCCCAGAAGTTTTATGACAATTATTTTAATCAATTCAGCGGGGTGAAGAATTATCTGGAAAGTGTAAAAGTTTTTGCCACCAAGAACAATTACACCGAGACATTATTCGGACGACGCAGATATTTTCCAAACATAAATTCTCGAATCCCTTTTTTGAAAAATATGGCGGAGCGTACAGCTACGAATGCGCCGATACAGGGGACAGCTACGGCCGACATAATAAAACTAGCCATCAGGTATGCCGATGAAGATCTAGAGAAAGCGGGAATCTTAAGCAAAACCCATCTTGTTTTGCAGATTCACGATGAACTTGTTTATGAGATAGAGGATGGTGTCCTGGAAGAAGCGCAAAAGATAATAAAGAAGTCGATGGAGGGAGTGCTTGAAAGGTCATACCTCAAGTATAAGACGGACATACCACTTGAAGTTCACTTTGGGGCAGGGCAGAATTTTGATGAAGTGAAGTAGTAAAATGGGTTCGATTTTGTGATATAATAGGCATTATGGACGAGCAAACAAAAAAGACTGATACTGTGCACAAGATTTTGGCTCACTCTTATTCTTTATATCTAGGAGCCTTGCTTTTAGGCTTATTGCTTGATTTCTTTTTTCCACAAAAGTTTTTCGGAGATACTTTAATGGTTAAAATAGGTGTCGTTTGCCTTGGTTTTGCGACGGCACTTATCGTCTGGGCCCAGGCCACTAGCAGGAACTTGGGGATAGAGAATTTAAGTAAAGACACTTTTGCTCGTGGTCCATACAAAGTCAGTCGTACGCCTACCCATTGGGGTCTATTCCTCCTCGTGCTTGGTTTTGGGATTATTTCAAATGCATTCTTTATAGTAGTTCTGTCAGTGGTTTGTTTTGTTATCACCAAACTCGTTTTTATAAAGAAACAAGAAGAGATCCTCGAGCAGAAATACGGAGAGGCTTATTCTGCTTACAAAAAGTCTGTTAGGTTTTAATACATCACAATGATATACCTTTTCGCCGGAGACGATGCCACAACTCGTCATAAAGTATATGAAAAGTTCGTAGACTCTCTGCCTAAAGAAGATGAGAAGTTTTTTATTGGCAGGAATGATTTCGATAAGACCCAGATAGAGAGTCTGTATTCTGGGGCAGGGCTGTTTTTCTCCAAGTGCTCTGTTGTTTTTACTCAAGTGCTAGAGCGAGAAGAGACAACTGATTTTATTTTAGACAAACTCCCTGAGATGGCAGAGTCGAGTAACGATTTTATTTTCCTTGAGGGTAAACTCGGCAAACCCATACTTGACGCTTTCAGGAAGGCGAGAGCTGAGCTCAATATTTTTGAATTATCAAAAGATAAAAAGGAAAAATATAATAATTTTATTTTAGCCAATGATTTTGGGGCTCGAGATAAGGTAAACCTTTGGATACATTTCCGGCAGGCCATGGACTTAGGTGTTGGGATGGAGGAGCTTATAGGAGTGCTCTTTTGGAAAGCCAAAGATATGTTACTAAAGAAGAACTTTAGTAAATTTACCGAAGCTGAACTACAGAATTTCGCTGGCAAAATATCGTATCTTTTACCGGAAGCGCGCAAGCAAGGTCTCGACGACGAAGCGGCTTTTGAACGCTTCCTACTTGAAGCTTTTTAAAAATCTGGTATTATCAAGCAATCGCGCCCATAGCTCAGCTGGTAGAGCAGATCCCTTTTAAGGATAAGGTCGTTGGTTCGATTCCAACTGGGCGCACACAGAAAGCAGTTATTTTTATTGCATGAATTTTTCTTAATTTGCTATAATTAAAGTATGGCTGACAGTATATTGGAAAAGATCAAAGAAGATAAAATGAACAGGAGTGGAAATTCCGGATCTTTTGATATTTCTCAATTTAGAAAACTTGCCAAAAGAGCAGGTGAGATCATCCGCGAATCAGAAAAAAGAGAGCACTCAGATGAATTATATTCCCTTAAAAAATAAATTTTTACTAATAGACACCAACGTTCTGATTGATTTTTCAAAATACGGCACCTTTTTTGAAGAATTAATCTTGGACCTTAGAAAAAACGGAATCACGCTTTTAATAGATCAAACTGTTAAGTTTGAATTCCTAAGAAAAACGGACTCCGATAAAAAGAGGAAAGAGCTTGAAAAATTACTCAAATTTCTTGATGTTAACGAGCTGGGATTAGACATAGAAAAAGACATAATAGAGTCTGCTATTGAGATTGCTAATATTTATGAGTGGAAGAAGGAGTTAAAAATTGAACTGGCGGACTGTTTTCTTGCTTCAGTAATGAGGAAATATAACACCTCAAGCCAGCCCAGGCTTTACTTAGCAACACAAAACCATAAGCATTACCCAAAGTCTATTTTTAAAAGAATCGGAGTAGAAACAATTGATCGGGCCCAAGACGAAATACACAACATTGGTTTCTATGTTTTCGACAAGCAAGGGTTTGATGATTTAAAAAATGAATTTTATAAAAAATAATTGTATAATCAAGTAATGGTATCTTTTTCTGCTCACAATAAATCCTTGCTTTGCCTATTGGCTTTTACTGTGGTGACTTCTCTGATCGCTTATACTTTAGTTGTCCGAGCGTACGACACTGTCTATGAAATAAGCGCGAATA
>CAZVBK010000001.1:15130-45804 GCA_964625485.1 uncultured Candidatus Saccharibacteria bacterium | reverse complement strand
GAAGAAGAAATGGCTGGCGACTTGGGCGAAGGGGATTTGGTATTCCTGAAAGACTTGGTGAAGAAAGATAAAGACGGCATGCTCCGTTCCAAGACCTTGATAGCACTTATCGAAGCGTATCAGAATATAGACAAAGCATTTGTGTCCGAGCTTCCACTCGAACTTGCGGTTATTGAGGTTCTAGGGGAGAAATAAGACTCTTTTACGTTCAACGCCTCAAGGGCTCAACAGGGGGAATTAACTCGACTACTGTCCGTTGCAATACTTTTTATGTTCATTTATACTCCACGGAGAGTAGTAAAAACCATCACCCCTTAAGGAGGGGCACATGAGCTCAAAGGAAGCAGAAACTCTGAAATGGTTGGGATCTGCCACTCGCATTTTTTGGGTAGTGGTGGCACTTGTCCTTTTGGTTCTCGCAATCTGGTTTGAATCTGCCCTCGCAGGCATCGCCTCCTTCTGCGTTTCGATGTGCATCAGTGTCGCCGACGACGGAGGCATCGAGGAATAGTAGCCCAAGTAAAACTTGAATCACGCAACCGTAATGTATCGCAAGAACATTACGGTTGTTCTTGTTTAAAGAACCTTATTTCAGACTAGGAATCTCGATCCTTACAGGATCAGTATACCTTTTCCATTCGCTTTGCTCATAGGGAAAAGGTTTTCTCGTCCTAGTCATAAGCAAATCAATTTGCTTACTTCCCCTGGCACGCGCTCCGCTCGTTGCTAGGGGACTAGGACTCGAACCTAGATTAAGGGCTTCAAAGGCCCCTGTCCTACCATTAGACGATCCCCTAAGATATTCCATGAGTATACCAGTTTTACCCATTCTTGCAATGATAAAAGCTTTTGTGTTAGAACTTAAGTGGACCCAAACAGGAGGTAACTCCATGAAAATAGCTTTAGATTGCGATGACGTTTTGGTAGATGCCAATGCGTCACTCGCAGTATTTCACAACGAACGGTACGGCACATCGTACACTCGTGACGATGTAAAGCATTGGCACCTCGAACACATCTGGAATTGTTCCAGAGAAGAGGCCTGCCGAAGAGTCGACGAGTGGCTCGAATCTCACCACCACGCATCTATGAATGCAATGCCCGGGGCAATTGAGGCAGTAGGTCTACTGTCTTTGAACCACGAACTTCCGGTTGTGACAGCTAGGTCAGAACTGAGAGCGCTTGAAACCAGTGCATTACTCGACAGGCATTTCGGCGGAAAGCTCGCTGGTATTCATTTCACCAATGGGTTCGCAAAAAACCGAAGGTCCAAGGGCGATGTGTGCTTAGAATTGGGCGCAACTCTAATCATAGAAGATTCCTCCGAGCATGCATACGACAACGCGAGCAAGGGTATGACCGTTCTTTTGATGGATTCTCCGTGGAACCAAGGGGTGAAGAACACCTCAAAGATCGTCCGTGTTTTCGGATGGCGAGGCGCTCTAGATTTCATCGGTTAGCACAAAGCATCGAATCGCAGTAAGCCCGCACAAAAGAAGCTCGTCTTCTGTTTTGTGCGGGCTTCTTTTGTTGTAGTACAATATCGAGATGGAACAAAGAGACTCCGGAGGAGCTTTTAAATGGATAGTGGAGATTCTAAATAGGCACAATATACCTTTTCAAATATCTGGAGGATTTGCGGCACGACTTTATGGTTCTACTCGAGAACTTGCTGATATTGATATTGGAGTTCCGGATGATGCTATCGATACAATTCTAAATGAAGTAAGCCTATATATTATTTCTGGGCCAAAGCATTATGTAGATGACGAATGGGATTTAAAACTAATAACTTTAAAATATAAAAACCAAGAAATAGATATTTGCGGTAGAGACAGCATAAAAATTTTTGATAAAGAAAATAAAATATGGATACCAGCACACAGAGACATGACTGTCAGCGAAGATAGGATTGTGTACGGGATGACTGTACCAGTTATTCCAAAACAAGCACTGATAAATTATAAAAAGAAAATAAATAGGGAAGTCGACATCTTGGACGTAAAAGCAATGGAGAGCTAAAAATATCACAGCCCGCATCGAATGTTCTGATGCGGGCTGTTTGATTTCGTGTACGCGAACTAGTACTTGAAGTAGAACCTATTCAGTCGCGCCCAGTTTGCCGGGTTTTTCGGTTGGCGTAGTGCTTCTGAGCCCAGCTTGCATAGTGGGCACTCGTCGGGCGTCCACGTAGGCATGGGGTGGTCGATGAGAGAGATGATTTTCTTTCCCATCACACTGCGAAGACCCGAACGGTTGACCAGCATGAGAACGAAAGGGCGGGTAGTTGCCGAGCTGACACCAATATCGGCAAGAGCTCTGACCACTAAACCTACGCTTCCACCAGTCGTGATGACGTCTTCACAAAGCAAAACTGGATGCCCATGAATAAGCATAGAGTCGCTTTTGCTAAACACGAAAAACTTTTCTCCTTCGTGTTCGTGTTTGGCCGGAGAGGCCCACAAGACTGTATCTCGCAAGACCCACTCTGCGTTGAGAGCGAGCACTTCAGCGAGTTTTGTCGCTCCCGTCTGTGGGCCAATGACCCACAAAAACCGTGGAAGGTCTCCTCCCTGAGAAAGGTAAATCTGAAGAAGATCAGACGCTGCCTCCCACATCAACTCCTCGTCAGTAATGACAATACGACTGTTGAAGACTCCATTCGAGTGCTTACCCGAAGCAAGTTCGGCATGGGGCCGTCTTGGGTTTCCATCATGGATCCAAAGTGCGCCCCTCTTCTTGTACTCTTCCTCCCAACCATTTGCATCTCTGTGCATGGCCAGATTCCTGTAAAGGTTCAAAACGAAGCCCAGAGTGGGCGGGGGACATTTGTCTAATTTAGACATTACCTTACGAGTGGTGGGTTGTAAAGGTCAAGCGATTTTGTTTTTAATGGGTTATAATCTCTCAATGTATTTCATCTACATTCTTGAATGCAAAGACAAAACCCTGTATGTGGGTTCGACTCCCGACCTCAAGAAAAGGCTTCATGCCCACAATCACTTAAAGTCCGGCGCACATTACACCAAGATCCGCCGACCGGTGATTCTTAAATATTCTGAAAGAGTTAGAACATACAGCAAAGCACGAGCTCGAGAAGGAGAGATCAAAAGACTGTCTCGATTAGAAAAGCTGAAGCTAACAAAATCCAAACCTTAACAAAATTCATATTTATGGTATAGTTAATAGATGTCGACACACATTACATACTTTGTGCACGGGACGACCGTGGACAATGAAGTAGGTGTTTCCTCTGGATGGTTTGACTCTCCGCTCTCCGAGCTCGGGATCAAACAATCCATAGACCTCGCGTATCAGACGCAAGATAGAGATTTCGATGTTGTATTCTGCTCTGACCTAGCTCGAGCTCACGACTCAGCCAGGTTTGCCTTTGGCGGAAGATTCAAAGTATTGGTAGACCCTCGACTTCGTGAATGCAATTACGGTGTATACAACGGCCAGCTAGCGAGCATAGTCGAACCTCAGTGCGAACACGAGCACATCATGAAGCAATTCCCAGGTGGTGAATCTATGGAAGACGTCAAAGCTCGCATCGAAGACTTTTTGAATTTTTTAAGGAAAAGCTATCATGGCAAAAACGTGGCTATAGTCGGCCACAAAATACCCCAGCTTTCACTAGAAATATTGCTGGACGGCAAAACTTGGCCACAGGCTTTCAAAGAAGATTGGCGTAAAACCAAATCTTGGCAACCAGGCTGGGAATACTTCATGGATTAGAGTCTTGTTTTAAAGAAGATTATATTTGCTATAATACAAGCATGACAAAAACAATTTCATGGGTACTAGTAGCAGGCGTTTTAATAGTAGGCGGTTATTTTGCTTTTAATTCCAAAAGTGAGCAAGAAAGTGCATTTACGAATATGGCGAATGAAAACAAGGTGGAAGAACAAACACCGACAACCCCAACAGCTTCAGGCAAGAAAATTCCTTTTTCAGAGTTAGTAAAAAAACAAGACGGCGCATATAAATGTACTGTGAACCAAAACATGGGAGGCACAGACACCCAAGGTACAGCATACATAAATCAAGGGATGATTCGCGGAGAATTCAATACCAAATTCCAAACTATGAATATAGACTCTACTTTCATAGTTCGTGATGGATTCACTTATACTTGGACTTCAATGTTGCCAAACACAGGATTCAAATCCAAAGTTAGTACCGATGTGAGCTATGCTAACCCAAACGCAAGTGCTTCTGGTTCTTATGATTTTAACTCAGAGCTAATAGGAGACTATGATTGCCAACCTTGGACAGTAGATATGAGTAAGTTTGTGATACCTGCAAACATAACTTTCACTGAAACCAAGTACTAGTTTACCTCATAATTTAAGAGTATGAAAAAGTAAAAAACCGTCCTCCGTGGCGGGTTTTTACTTCCTACGGGGGATCGGTTTTGTGTTGATGGGACATCTACTGCTCGAGGACCTGAGCGGGGATAACGATCTGATGACCGTCAGAAGCACGCCAAATCCAAGACAAGTCAATCGAGAAACGATGTTTGTCTACCCGGCCCGACGGTTCTCGCTCCAGCCTGACTACGTCGAGCAATCCGTCTTCGGACATCCGAAGCAACAACGTTGCGCACTCTTCTTCGAGAAGCGCGCTCGAGTGCTCGCCGGCGAAAGCGTTGATCTTGGCGTCAGTGAACGCCATTTTTTCCAGTGGCAAGCCAAGCCGTTCGAACATCGCACGAAGGCAACCATCTTGTTCCAGACGGCACAGTACCACAAAGGTGGGTTCGGTGCCCCCGCCAGAGATTGGCAGGATTGTTTTGGGTTGTCTGGGCAAGGAAAACGGTGGAAAGAGAATCATCTCGTCGTTGCGCATGGCGTAGGCCATGTTGTCCTCCTCGGCAAAGGTAGAAATAAATAAAAGATCAGGTTAGACTTTATTATATCACGCCATTGGAAAAGACAATCAAGCCTTCAACTCCGTCTTCAGTTTCTCCAAACCGACTTCATCAAACACTATAACCTTCAAGTTAGGGAGCTTAGCCATGTCTAAATCTTCGATAAATCGCATTCTGTCTTCGATGAAGATTACCTTTTCGTCTTTGTTCTCAGTGCAAATCTTTTCTATTATCACTTTTTTTGTTTCAGGTACGATGTAAACTTCTTTGAAAAGGGAAGACACTCCCGTCTTCTCCAGCTTATCTTTTTGGTACTGATCTTCACCATTGGTCACCAAGTAGCAATTCTCCTTACCAATATTTTTAATAATTTCTATAAGTTCTATATTTAAAAAATCTTTCGCTGGCTCCAGTATCTTTTCATAAAGTCCTCGCATAGTCTCCATGTCCAAACCATTTTTGACAGCCATTAGGGCAAGAAATCTTTTGAGAGAGAAGGGGATTCCAGTTATACGCACATTTCTGTATTCACTTTCTGCGTTGAGGCGGTTGACTCCGGCTTCTTCTAGACAATTAAACAAATGGACCTTGAACTTCAAAGTGTTGGCAAACAAGACATCATCAAAGTCTGAGATTAATTTCATTTATTTATTATTTTAGATATGCATTCTGCTAATTTTTTAGAGTCGTGTCTTATGAAGCTCCTGTGCATTTGTCGAGTGTCTGTCTTGTCGAAAGATATAAGTAGGGGTGATATCAAAGACTCCCTGATGACTCTTTCATCTTTGAAATCGTCTTCCACAAGTACACCATCTCCTTCTTCTAGTTTGTAAGTCTCTATTTGTTCGTCCGTAGGGGATTCATTGTTTACTAAAATCAAATCTACTTTTTTGCCTAGATACTTTTCAATATCATTTACATAATCACTGACTTTCCAGCTTCTGGTCTGCCCGTGCTTGTTGGTAAGGTTTACAGGAAATATTATTTTGGCCTTACTTTCCAAGATAGCTTCTCTGAAACCATTCACTATAATGTTTGGTACTACAGAACAATAATAATTCCCGGGTCCTATTAATATATAGTCTGCTTCAAGCAGGGCAGTTTTTGCGTGCTCGTTCAAGTTGACCTCGTCTTTGTAGAAAATTCTTTTTAAGCCTTTAGATTGAGTGTCTGCCTCTGTCACATTGACCTGACCATCGACAATAGTCCCATCGCCAAGCTCAAGCTCCAGATCCGCTTTGTCTTTCGTTACAGGGATAACTCTACCGTTCACTTTCAATATTTCAGAAGCCACCTCCACGCCATCAACAAAGCTCCCAGTCACTTTCTCTAATGCTGCCAAAAAAATGTTACCGAAACTATGTCCAGCCAGTGTCGTACCTTCGTCGAATCTGTAGTTCATCAGCTTGCGCACGATATCTGTGTGTTCAGAAAGTGCTACGAGGCATTGCCTGACATCTCCTGGAGGCAGAACCCCCAGCTCATCTCGGAGAACTCCAGTAGAGCCCCCATTGTCAGACATAGAAACAAGCGCGTTCAAAGACACATCAGGGATATTTTTTAACCCCGAAAGTACTGTATAGCTACCAGTCCCTCCACCTACGGTTACTATTTTCTTCATATATACGCTTAGTTATCACATATTATACTATATAAATATGATTTCAAGAGTAAAAGGAGTATAATTATTTCATGTATCTCAAAATATTCTTGGTATATTTTTTCGTAATTTTATCTTTTCTTGGGTTGACTACAAGCCAAGTCGAAGCCAGTACAGGTTTCGTGCCGGGCAATATTTGGTACTCCAAAGATCCATTCGAAGAAGGAGATAAAATTAAAATATATACGGTCATATTTAACAGCGAGACAGAGGAATTCTCCGGAACGGTGGCTTTTTATGACGAAACCACACTACTCGGCAAAAAAGCATTCTCAGTCCCAGCTCGTGGAGTTAAGGATGTGTCTATAGACTGGACTGTCGCCGTCGGAGACCACAAAATATACGGCAAGATAGAAAATGCAAAATACACTAGTGCTGACGGTAAACAAGAGAATGTGACCATAGCAGGCAACACCACCGAAGAAAGTTCTCGTGATGTTAAAAAGAAAATAATTATTCAAGCAAAAAATCAAGATGCCGAGAAAGGATTAACTAGTGTTGAAAAATTTGGGGAGACTGTCATAGACAAAACTCCATCGATAATAAAGACGCCCATTGCTTCAGGTATAGACACCCTAGAAGGTTTCCGTGGAAATACAGCTAGTAATATTAAAGACAAGAAGGCAGAAGTAACCAAGCAAATACAAACAATAGAAGACAAAGACAAACAGCCAGAGACAAAAAACAAAGAAGGGGAAGAAGACTCCACTGTGGCTAGACCACTCAAACAAGCTCATTTATTTTTTCTTAAGGTTGCCGACTTTGTATTCAGCAATAAGCTGGTCTACTACAGCATATTTTTCCTTATATTGTTCTACATGGCACGCAGGGTCTACTATCTTTTTGTGAATTAGTGCCTCGTTTTGTATTTTGATAATAAGCGTGTAATATAAGAGTTATGGGACTCCGCATTTTTTTCATTATAATCCTTTCTATTTCAATGCTTTTTGCGCCTTTCTATGTCTCTATAATTCTGGGTCTTCTCGGATTATTTTATTTTGAAAAATTCATCGAGGCGCCGATAGTGTTTTTATTTTCTGACTTAATTCACGGGGCAAACATTGCACGATTCCACGGTATTCTTTTTGTGTCGTTTCTTGTGTCGATGATAGCATTTTTCTTAATAGAAATGTCAAAAAAGAAATTGAAATTTTACAACAATTAAAATGATTGTCAGATTCTTCAAAAAAAACAAACTGCGAAACGCCAACGTCGAACCAGACGAGATTTTTCTAGATTCCAAAAATCTGCCGAACTTTGATTTACAGCAATTCGAAGGACGCATTGAAAAAACTATTTCCAAGCGCACAATCTTCATCCTAGGATTTTTCTTTAGTTTTTGTGCTTTTGGTTTTGGTTTGCGCCTATGGCATCTGCAGATCAATAAAGGAGAAGCGTACCTGGCTCGCAGTGAGAGCAACACGCTCGACAAAGCTATACTTTTCGCCGACCGTGGGATCATCTATGACAGAAACAAGAAGGAACTAGTGTGGAATAAAAGAACCGACTTTTTACTCGCAGATATAACAGATGAAGCCAGCTCAGAGAAATCAGAAACGAAACAAACCACCGCGAAAGATTTTCCGACCAGACAATACCTAACCCCGGGCTTCTCGCATGTCTTGGGTTATGTGAGTTATCCAGCTCGCGATAAATCAGGAAACTACTGGAAAAGCGAGTTCACAGGCAAAGATGGTTTGGAAAAAGAGTACAACGACAAACTTCAGGGTGTAAACGGCTCAAAAACGATAGAGACGGATGCTTTTGGCGTCGTTCATTCAGAAAACACTGTAGATGCTCCTAAGCACGGGGGAGAACTCATAACAACTATAGACTCTAGACTACAAGCCGAGCTGTTCAAGCTCATCCAGAGCCACTCCGAGAATCATGGCTTTATCGGAGGAGCTGGAGTCATAATGGATGCAACAAATGGAGAAATAATAACTGCTACGAGTTTTCCTGAATACAATTCTGAAATTCTTTCTTTGGGAAAAGACGCAAAGACTATCGGAAATTATTTTGAAGACAAAAGAAAAGTTTTCTTAGACCGCACTATATCTGGTTTGTACACTCCGGGTTCTATCGTCAAACCATTCTTTGCACTCGGAGCTCTAAACGAAGGACTTATAAATCCCTACAAAGAAATCCTTTCCACTGGTTCGATATCTATCCCAAACCCTTTCGTCAAAGACGCGGAAACAGTATTCAAAGACTGGAAAGCTCATGGTTGGACAGATATGACTGAGGCCATAGCAGTATCTTCGGACGTTTATTTCTATGCCATAGGGGGCGGTTTTGAAGAACAGAAGGGCCTAGGTATAGCTAACCTCGAAAAATATGCGCGGGCGTTTAGCATAGGTGACCCTACAGGAGTTGATTTGCCAGACGAGAAAGGTGGGGTGATACCGAGCCCAGAATGGAAAGCCAAAAACTTCAAAGGTGAGATCTGGCGCATTGGAGACACCTTCAACACTGCCATCGGCCAGTACGGATTCCAAACAACCCTGATGGAAATGACTCGTGCTACAGCGGCGCTCGCCAATCGTGGCACTTTAGTTACTCCACATTTTATACTAGGAGATACCGAGAGAGAGAACTTGGTAATAAAAATTTCTGACAAAATAAATATAAGCAAAGAAAAATACGACGTAGTCCATGAAGGGATGCGTGAAGCCGTCACTTACGGCACAGCAGCAGGTATAAATGTCCCTTATGTAGAAATCGCAGCTAAAACAGGAACAGCCCAAGTGGGAATATCAAAAAACAAAGTTAACTCTTGGATAATTGGTTTTTTTCCTTACGAAAACCCGAAATATGTATTTACTGTAATGATGGAGAACGGCCCTGCGCTCAACACCGTCGGTGCTACACCCATAATGCGACAACTCTTAGACTGGATGTCTATCTACACTCCGGAATATTTCAATCAAGAACAAGCAATATAAAAAGCCTCGTAGTAAACCAGAGGCTTTTTATAAACTCACGGATTATCTAGTCAAACAAATCGCTGTGCTTCCGGCGATTGCACCCTCAGCTCCATTGGGAGCACAGACAGTGTACCTTCCGACAGTATCTACAACTATCGTGTAGAGAGTGTCGGTGGAACTTCCACCAGTAGGGTCAAAGGGAATAGCTGGCACATATGTAGGCACAAGGCATGAAGCCAAGTTCACATTGCCAGACCCTGTACCTATATTGTCCGCAGAGGCAGGAGATATTGGCACAGTTTCTCCCGGACAAGTAAAGACTCCCTTGTTGTCAGCCAGATTTTGCCCGACAGCATTGAGTATTGTCTCCACGTTGCTCGACCTTTGGGTATTGCGGGCTTGCGCGAACTGTCGAGCTGGATTTATGGCTACTATAACGATAGCGGCCAGCACAGCGATGATACCGATAACTACAAGGATTTCAATAAGAGTAAATCCTCGATTCTTAGATAATTTTTTGTTCATATAATTAATTTATTAAAACTAATAATACTACTAATAATTACAATTATTTTCCCACAGTACTATTGTTTTAGCAATAGGCAGATTCATCAAAGATAGATGTCTTGGCTGTTTTATTAGCGTAAATAATAGTTTTATTGTAAAATATTGTATATGGAAATGCCCAAAATACCGATGAACAAGGACCTGACATATCTCGGTCTTTCTACTTTTCGGGATAAAAATCAACTTTTCGGCATCAAGCGCAGGGACAGGCGACAGCATGTGTATATTCTCGGAAAATCCGGTACTGGTAAGTCCGTGCTGATGTTCAATATGATAATCCAAAACATTCTCAATGGTGAAGGTGTTTGTGTTGTCGACCCGCACGGCGAACTCGTCGAAGGAGTACTTTCGGCTATACCACCGAATCGTCTCAAGGATGTAGTTTATTTCAATCCAGCAGATACCGAATACCACATCGGCTTCAATGTGCTCGAGCTTGTGGATCCACAATACAAGCATCTCGTGGCTTCAGGACTGATGGGAATATTTACCAAGATCTGGGCCAATGCTTGGAGCGCCAGAATGGAATACATTTTGAACAATACCATTCTTGCACTACTCGATACTCCGGGCACAACTCTACTAGGAATACCTCGCATGCTAGTGGACAAAGATTATCGCCAGAAGATAATCGCCAACCTTAAAGACCCAGTCATCAAGGCATTCTGGGTGCACGAGTATGAGGCTTGGCAAGATAAATTCCGTAACGAAGCTATCGCTCCGATTCAAAACAAAGTCGGACAATTCCTTTCTACTTCTATCATCCGTAATGTGGTAGGACAGTCTAAGAGTACTATAGACATTTTCAATATCATGAACGATGGTAAGATATTCTTGGTAAATGTGTCTAAAGGACGTATCGGAGAGGACAATTCTGCTCTACTCGGAGGTATGATCATCACCAAGATCCAGCTCGCGGCCATGGAGCGTGTGCGTATCCCAGAGGAAGATCGTCGCGACTTCTATCTATATGTGGACGAATTCCAAAACTTCGTTACCGATGCTTTCGCCGGCATTTTGTCTGAGGCCCGCAAATACCGTTTGAACCTGACAGTGGCGCACCAGTACACAGCCCAGCTTATATCAGATAAGAGTTCGGCTGTGCGTGATGCAGTGTTCGGCAACGTGGGTACGATGATCATCTTCCGTGTGGGTGCCGACGATGCGGAATTCTTGGAAAAAGAATTCGAGCCAGAGTTTACTCCGCAAGACATCGTGTCCTTGCCAAACTACAAAATTTATCTGAAGCTCATGATCGACGGTATAACCTCGAGACCATTCTCCGCCAAGACCTTGCCTCCGATGGTGAAGTCTGGCAATAAAGAGATTGAAGATGAGGTCATCAAGTCTTCCAGGGAGCTATATTGTCGACCAAAAACTGTTATCGAATCCGAAATAAACAATTGGAGTGGAATGTCTTTGGGCGACATCGGTGGTGGCAACGAAATGATGACAGCAGGAGGGCTCGAGAAGTTCCCGATTATTTGTTCTCTTTGTGGACTCGAGAAGAGTGTACCATTCAAACCCGAGCCTGGCCGTCCTGCATACTGCAAAGAATGTGTGGCAAAAATAAAGTCAGGAGAGGCTAAGCCCGTCAAAGGTGCTTCAGAACAAATAAAAAGAAACGACGCGACTTTCTACAAGCCTCTCGCCGACCTTGGCATAGAGTTTGAGCAGAAGGATGCGATGGGGGAAAGCCGTCCACCACAGAAAGAGCGTACTGACAGGCCGGTAGTGGCAAGAGAGTTCAAGCCCGTTGCACCAGCTCCACAAATGCAAAATAAAATAATTCATAACGCCACTGGTCCAAAGCCCGGAGCATTTAGTGGTTTCAAGAAATTAATTGTAGACGACAATTCTGCTTTGCAAGTAAAAAGAGTTACACCGCCTAGCAGTACTGTGCCTCCCAAACAGAATAAAAATAATTTTAGACAACCACTAAAACAAAATGTGGCTTTGAAAGAAATTTTAAATAAAATAAATAGCCAAAGTGCCAAACCTATGCCGACACCAGTAAGAGTCGAGACTCCTGTTGCTCCAGCCGCTCCGGCAATTTCACTAGATAGTTTGCGAGCAAAAACAAAAGAAGCAACAAATGTAAATAACGGAGGAAATGACAGATCTGCACCAAAGGAAGAGATGAATAAGCTAAAGGATTTCATCCAAGCCAAAGTGCCCCCAAAGATGGCCGACATTAGACCAGCGACTCCGACACCACAACCTACCCCCGTCGTACCCCCACAGGCAAGTGCGCCTATGCCTAAACCCCCAGAGCCAGTCGAACCACCAAAAAAGGTCAGGGAAGTACCAGAGAGTATCTTGAAGCAACTTCTAGAATAAAAATATGCTGAGAGATAAAGCACAGCGCCTAGAGAACGCCAAACCCAAAATTTTTTCTTGGTTAGATACTGCCAAGGGTTTTTGGTATTTTTTGGCGGAAGATAGATACAAATATTTATGGTATTTTATTTTATTATTGATAATTTTCTTTTATGACTTGGTTCCTATTTATTTGGTGGGTAAAATGGTTGATTTCTTTACCAGCTACCAACAAGGTCAACCCCTTACTGATTTTTACAGTTATGTGGCAATTATTGGTACTACATACATAATCGCATCCCTCATTCGATTAAGAAGTAAATACAAGTTGAATGTATTTAGCAGGCATGCTCGTGCGCGTGCAAGGATATGGGGCTTCGAAAGACTCACCGATTTTTCTTTAGAGTGGCATAGCCAAGAAAATGCAGGCAATAAACTGCAAAGAATTTTCACGGGAGCAGAGGCTTTAAATAGGATGTCTAACGTTGCTGGTTCAGATTTACTTAAAATTGCAGCTAACATAATCGGAGTCGCTTTCATTTTTTTATTTACAGATATAAAATTTTTGCTAATCGTCGTTTTGTATATCACCGTGTCTTTGACCATTGAGTTTACCATTAGTAAAAAGATTTTTATTTTAAGTAATGAATTTAATGAATTAAATCAATCAGCTGGTGGAACGTATGTAGAAAGTGCCAACAATATGCTTTCTATTAAAGCTTTGGGGGGCGAACAAGCCGTGATCGGTAGAGTTTCCGATAAAGAGACTCTTGCCTTGGACCATTCTATAAAAAGAGCAAATATTAATAACTATAAGTGGAGACTTTTTCAATATTGGAATGGGGCCAGTCTTGCTGTGTTTATGTTAGTGACGGGCTTATCTTTCGTGGCCGGTCAAATTTCTTTAAGTATGATATTTGTCTTCTTTACATATTTTTTTACTAGATTACAGTTATCTATTAACGAACTCACTAATTTACACTCAGAGTTGCTAGATCTCCGTTCAGAAATAGGTCAAATGATGCCAATATTCAAGCAAACAGAATTTGTAAAAACAGGCAATCATCCTTTCCCGAAAAATTGGGACAAAATAGAAATGAAAAATATTTGTATGGAATATGGGTCTGGGCAAACTGGCCTCACCAATTTTAATTTAAAATTGAATAGAAATACCAAAACTGGCATTGCTGGGCTTTCTGGCTCTGGAAAGTCGACATTAGCTAAAATAATTTTAGGATTATATGGTATTAAATCTGGAGAATTAAGAATAGGTGATGAAGATTATTATTCTATTTCCCATGACGAAACTCTTAGTCATGTTACAGTAGTTTTGCAAGAGACGGAGCTGTTCAATCTCTCTTTGAGAGATAACATTACTATGATGCGTGGCGGTAACGACGATCTTCTGTCTATGGCTGTAAATATTTCTGAACTGCAAGATGTCATAGCGCGTTTGCCAGAAGGTCTGGATGCGACAATAGGTGAAAAAGGTTATATGCTTTCGGGTGGAGAGCGTCAGCGTTTGGGTATTGCTCGAGCGATTTACAAAAATTCTCCAATTATTTTACTTGATGAAGCTACTTCTTCACTCGATTCTGAAACCGAAGGAAAAATCATGGAAAAATTACTAGGCGAGTATGGCAAAGACAAAACGTTTCTGATAATTGCACATCGCTTGGGGACCTTAAGATATACAGACAATATAGCTGTGATGGAACGTGGGGAGGTGAAAGAAGAGGGAAGTTATGATACATTGATGAGTGATCAGAGTTCTGTGTTCTATCGCTTAAATAAAGAACAAAAATCTAACAATGAAAGCAGAAAATAAAATTTGTCAGAATTGCCAGAAGAATTTCACTATAGATAGTGAGGATTTTGATTTTTACGAAAAGATGCAAGTACCTCCGCCGACTTTTTGTCCGATGTGTCGCATGCAAAGGCGATGGCTTTTCCGAAACGAAAGGGGATTGTACAAAAGAAAATGCGATTATTCAGGAAAAGAGATTTTCTCAATGTATCCACCTGAGTCTCCAGTGAAAGTTTATGATAGGGATATTTGGATTTCTGATGTTTGGGACGCTATTGATTATGCGAGAGACATAGACTGGTCTAGACCATTTCTAGCACAAATGCATGAGCTGATGCTAGATGTCCCATTCCGATCAAACAATGTAATACGCGGGGTTAATAGTCCTTACTCTAACAATGCAACCGACCCAAAGAATTCTTATCTTGTATTTAATACTACTTCTCCTGAGGATTGCATGTACTCAAACGGGGTCAATTTCTCAAAAGATTGCGTGGATGTTTCCCATGTATCCAAAGCTGAGAGCTGTTATCAGAGTTTTTGGATGACTTCCTGCTATCGAACCCACTATTCATCTCAGTGTGTAGAGTCTAGTGACTTGTGGTTCTGTCGTGACTGCCAAGGTTGTTTGAATTGCTTTGGTTCAGTGAATTTACGCAATAAAAGTTATTATTTCTTCAACGAAAAATACAGCAGAGAAGAATATGAGGAAAAAGTTAAAGCCTATCAACTTCACACGAGAGAAGGTGTTGAAAAGGCTCTCCTTGAGACACTCGATTTCTGGCAGAAATTTCCATACAAGAGCCACCAAGGAGTTAAAAATTTGAATTGTTCAGGTTCATATGTGACGAATTCGAAAAATGTGCGCGAATCATTCCTGGTTCGTGATAGTGAAGACTTGAAATACTGTCAGTATATCCAAGAATCTCCTGGATCTAAGGATTGTTATGATTATTCCAACTGGGGAGATGCGGCTGAACTAGTGTATGAAGCTATATCGTGCGGGTCTGGGGTTCAGAAAATAAAATTTGGTTGGTTTGTCCAAGAGAATAGTCATGACACGGAATACGCTATCTCCTGTAAAAATTCGGAGTATGTTTTCGGCTGTATTGGTTTGCGAAATAAGAAATACTGTATTTTAAACAAACAATATAGTAAAGAAGAATACCAAGAACTCGTTCCCAAAATAATACAACACATGGTAGATATGCCATACGTGGACAAGATGGGAAGGGTATATGGATATGGAGAATTTTATCCTATAGAGTTTAGTCCATGGGCATACAATGAAACCATGGCTCAGGAATATTTTCCACTCACCAAAGACGAAGCCATAAAACAGGGATACAAATGGCGAGATCCTGAGAATAAAGAATACGTGCCCACGGTAAAAGCTGAAGAAATACCAGAAGACATTGGCGACGTGGCAGACACTATAGTAAGTGAAGTTTTTGAATGTGCTCACAAGGGAGCTTGCAATCAAGGTTGCACTAAGGCTTTTCGCATTATTCCAAATGAACTTCAGTTTTATAGAAAAATAGGTGTTCCACTGCCTACTTTATGTCCTGCGTGCAGAACCATCGAAAGACTCAAACTTCGCTTGGGGGTAGAGCTTTTCGAACAATCCTGCATGTGCGGAGGCGAGACGTCTGTAGATGGAATATATAAAAACGAAGGCCAGCATTCACACGGAGACAGTAAGTGCGAAAATGTTTTCCAGACAGGGTATAAACCCAACCAAGGGCATATAGTTTACTGTGAATCTTGCTATCAGCAAGAGGTAGAGTAGATCTCAAAAAACCCTGTTGAGCCGTTGAGGCGTTGGAGATAATGCAGAATAGTAGTAAAATATTGATACATGCCCAAGCCAAATCGAGTACAGATAATCAAATACGCTCCGCCACCACCAGAACTTCCTGTTTTTGGAAAGGTAAAGCCTGAAGAGGTGTCTTTTATCGGCAGGACGAACTACGTGGCAGCTCTTGAAGAAAAGAGATTTATTTTCGGTATCAAACGCGTGGATAGACGCAGGCACTTGTACATCATCGGTAAGTCTGGAGTAGGCAAGACCAAGCTCCTCGAACTCATGATCCGCCAAGATGTGACTTATGGTCATGGTCTTTGTCTTATCGACCCGCACGGAGATGTGATAGATGCGATGCTAGACTACATACCCGAAGAGCGCATCGAGGATGTGTGCATCATCGATCCTTCTGATATCGACTTCCCAGCGTCTTTCAATCCGCTTTCAAATGTGGACCCGCTTTTCAAATTCCAACTAACCCAAGGCCTCATCGAAGTCTTGCAGAAACAATTCGGAGCCAACTGGACACCGCGTCTTGAGCACGTTTTCCGTTTTACGTGTCTCGCCCTCCTAGACTACCCACATGCGACAATGCGCGGGATGATCTCGATGTTGACTGATAGAAACTATAGACAAAAAGTAGTGGAGTATATCACTGACGACATGGTCAAAAGATTCTTCGCTATCGAATTTGCGGATTGGTCCGAGAAGTTCGATACTGACGCCATCATCCCACTCGTAAACAAACTAGGACAATTCTTGTCCGACCCGCTCCTTCGAAATATTTTCGGACAGAAACAAAATAAAATCGACATTAGTAAACTGATGAATGAAAAGAAAATAATATTCATCAATCTTTCCAAGGGCCGAATCGGCGAAGAGAACTCTTCTTTCTTTGGTTCTATGTTCTTGACCAAGATCAAACAAGCCGGCATGGAGAGGGCAGCGATACCAGAGAAACAAAGAAATGATTTCTATATATATGTAGACGAGTTCCAAAATGTGGTGACTCAAACCTTCGAAAACATTTTGTCTGAGGCCCGCAAATATGGGTTGAACCTTACCGTGGCTCACCAATACGTGGGTCAGATAATACCAAAGGTGTACCAAGCCGTACTGGGTAATGTGGGATCGGTTATTTCTTTCCGTGTTGGTGGAGAAGACGCGGTGAAGCTAAAGCCGGAGTTTGCTCCGGTGTTTGATGTCAAAGACATGATCAACCTCGCGGTGACAGAATTCTATATCAAGATGACGATAGACGGAGAATCTTATGATCCGTTTTCTGCCGAAACTTTGAGAGTGCTTCCACCAACTCATCCTTCTTATAAGGACGAGATTATCGCGGCGTCTCGCCGAAAATATTCTATCCCTAAAGAGGACGCTCAAAAACTAATCGAGGAAGAAGAGGCTACCATAATCCGCAGTAAAGAAGAGAAGGCCATCATAGAAGGCAAGGGAAGAACCCAGGAGGATACTTCTTCACAAGAGGCAGAGCCTATGATATAAAAGAAATATGAGTAAGAATTACTACGAAATTTTGGGCGTGGATAAAAAAGCGTCAAAAGACGAGATAAAAAAGGCTTTTTATAAGCTGGCGCACAAATATCACCCTGACAAAAAGGAAGGCGACGAAAAGAAATTCAAAGAGGTAAACGAGGCTTACCAGACTCTTTCTGATGACGCTAAGCGTGCCAAGTACGACCAATTCGGCTCAAACTATCAAAACATGGGAGGCGGAGGATTCGGTGGTGGAGCAAGTGGCTTTGAAGGATTTGATTTCTCTGGAGCTTCAGGTTTTGGACAAGGCGGTGGAGATTTTGATTTTGGAAATCTCAATGATATTTTTAGTGATTTCTTTGGAGGAGGAATGGGTGGAGGAAGGCCTCAAGCTAGTCGAGGCAGAGACATATCTACTGAAGTCCAGATATCTTTCTCAGATGCAATCTTGGGAGTAAGTCATAAAATTCGCATTACCAAAACATCTGCATGTCTTACATGTAAAGGTTCGGGAGCAAAAGCAGGAACCAAGATGGATACTTGCAGTAAGTGCCAAGGTCAAGGCCAAATCCGCGAGACCCAGCGTTCTTTCTTGGGAACTATTTCTAGAAATAGAATTTGTGACAACTGTCATGGGGCAGGCGAAGTGCCAAAAGAAGCTTGTCCTACATGTAAGGGCAAAGGCGTAATGAAACGAGAGGATGAAATAGTGCTCAATATCCCTGCTGGCGTCACTAACGGGCAGACCTTACGGGTATCTGGTCATGGAGAAGCAGTTTTTATGGGAACTACTGGAGACCTGTATATAAAAATCAATATTAAAATCCCAACTAAAATCAGCAAGAAGGCAAAGGAACTACTCGAGCAGCTAAAGGCAGAGGGAATATAGTATACTCGGTATATGCTTCCTGAAAAAATAATTTATCTCACTATCCTTTTCAGTTTGTTTGGAAGTTTCTATTATATTCGAGATATTTTACGAGGGACTACCAAGCCCAACCTGATAACTTGGTTTTTTTGGGCGTTGGCGCCACTCGTGGGAACATATCTACAAATAAAAGCCGGAGCAGGATTGTCTATATTACCGGTTTTTCTTGCTGGATTTTTTCCATTAATTATTTTTGTTTTAGCTTGGGTTAAAAAAGAAGGGCATTTCAAGATAACGGTTTTCGATATCTGGTGCGGAGTTTTTTCTTTCATTGCTTTACTTTTGTGGGTCACTACCAAGAACGCTGGACTCGCGATATTGTTCGCCATCCTCTCGGATGGCTTGGCGGCGGTGCCGACAATTGTAAAATCTTGGCAATTCCCAGAGACAGAAACTGCGGTGGGTTACTTGCCGGGAATAGTGAACAATATATTAGGGTTACTTGTTATCACACAATGGGATTTTGCCATATATTCTTTTGGAATATACTTTATAGTTTTAAATACGAGCTTGGTTCTACTTATCTTAAGAAAGAGATTATTTCACTAGACGATCTCGGAATTTATGCGCTAGCATTCTGTAGGCCAGTTCAGCTGCGCCGTATTCTGTAAGTACAGATCCTTCAAGTGGAGAAACTTCTACTATGTCTGCGCCCACGAGCTCGTAGTTGTCGATAGCTTCTTCGATAAGGTCGAGGCCATACCACCACTCAAGTCCACCTTGTACGGCAGTACCGGTGCCTGGCATGTGCGCAGGATCGAATCCATCTACGTCTATAGAAATATACAAGTACTTTGTTTTGATCGTTTCCAAAATTTGCTTCTTGGAAGGAACTGGTTTGCCGTTGCCCCATTCGTGCACGGTGACATTGTTTTCAGGATTTGAAAAGTAAGCGTGCTCATCTTCAGAATATGTACGGATACCAACTTGGACTATCGGGAAACCCATCTCACTTGCTCGGCGCATGACTGTAGAGTGGGCGAGGCTTGAAGGAGTATCGCTGTAGTCGCTGTCATCATTGCGCAAATCACAATGCGCATCTAGTTGCATTATGGTGATGTCCTTCGCAGTATACTTTTCAGCCAAGGCTTCTAAGTGGCCAACAGACACAGCGTGTTCACCGCCGAGCAAAAATACAAATTTGCCGGCTTGGACCAAGGGTGAAATGGTAGATTTTATTTTTTCTTTATTTTCTTCTGGAGATAGATGGTTCACATCGCCCAAATCCTGATGAGCAGTTTTCACAAAATCAATTACACTTGCCCCAAGTTTGCGATTGAAGAATTCTATTTGAGTATCGAGCTGTTCTATGACCGCGCTAGGTCCTGCTGCTGTGCCTTTGTGCGAAGAAGCTGTCTTTTCATAAGGAGCAGACACAAAAACCGCATCCGCTTCTCCTGTGTTTGTAGTATTTATTACTCTTTTTATCATATATAGAGGTTACATTTTTAATATACTTTGTCCACCTTCGCCATCTTTTACTTCATAGCCAAGAGATTTTATTTTATCACGAAGTTCGTCCGATAGTTTGAAATCTTTGTTCGCCCTAGCTTCTTCTCGAGATTTCGCCAGGACAAGAACTTCTTCTGGAATACTTTCTTCCTTTATTTTTTCGAAGCCCAAACCCAGCACTTTGTCGAAGTCTAGAATTGTAGCTTTTTTGTCTGCATTTGAGACAGCCTCATCTTTTACTAGATCCCAAAGCACGGTTAAAGCCCGTGGAGTATCCAGATCGTCCTCGATGCGCTCTTGGAACTTTTGCCTATACTCTTCATGGATTTTTCCAACCTCGCCACCAAGGCCTCGGTAGAGCCCAAAAAGCCTTTTTAGGGCCGTTTCTGCACCTACCAAAGCATCTAACACGAAATTTACACGAGTGCGGTAGCTAGCCATTAAAAGCCAAAATCGATAAGCCAAAGGGTCGATATCTTTCCCCATTATGTCTCGAAGAGTGTAGAAATTGCCAGCAGACTTGGACATCTTTTTACCATCTACCAAAAGCCATTCATTGTGCATCCAATATTTTACAAATTGTTTTCCTGTTGCACCTTCGGACTGAGCTATTTCGTTTTCGTGGTGGGGGAATACTAAGTCTACTCCACCAGTATGTATGTCTATTTGTTCACCCAAGAATTTCATGCTCATCGCTGAACATTCGATATGCCAACCTGGTCGGCCTTTGCCTAGCGGTGTCTCCCAAAAAACACTACCATCAGTTTCATCCCAAGCTTTCCAGAGAGCAAAGTCTTGCACGTTGTCTTTCTCGTATTCATCGCTCTTGATCCGACCACCGGCATTTTCTTTTTGCTCGTCTAGGGTAATGTTTGACAGTTTTCCGTACCCTGGAAAATTTTTAATATTGAAATACACACTACCGTCTTCGCTTTTGTAGGCGAGACCCTTATCGAGAAGCATTTCTGTGAGTTTCACCATCTCGTCGATGTTGTCTGTGGCTTTAGTGAATTCTTTAGGGCGGAGAGTATTGAGAGAATTCATGTCTTCAAAAAACTTTTCAGAATAAAACTCAGTGAATTCTTTTAGGGTTTTTCCTTCTTTCTGAGAATCACGGATGGTTTTGTCGTCGACATCGGTAAGGTTCATGATGTGTTCTACTTTGTATCCAGTATAGAGGAGTGCACGCTTGAGAGTGTCTGCGAATATGTAGGCACGGTAGTTGCCGATGTGGGCATAGTTGTAGACAGTAGGTCCGCAAGTATACAGACTAACAGCGTCCTTATTTAGTGGAACGAAATCTTCTTTTTCTTTAGTCAGAGTGTTGTAGATTTTTAGAGACATGTTTTTAGAAAGTTGATTGGCGGAATTCGTTGCGGTAGATAGAGATCAGAGTATACAACAGACTGATGGTAAGAGGGCCGACGAGTATGCCGATAGGTCCAAGTAATGACACTCCACCAAGCACTGAGAACAATATAAGTAGAGGAGGAATATTGGTTTTTCCACTAACAATAAGAGGGCTCAAGAAATTGTCTATCATCCCGACTAAAAGTACTGACCATATGATCAAGCCCACAGCAGAAAAAGTGCTTCCGGTTACAAACAAAAATATTATCGCTGGGATAGAGACCATGGCTGTACCGATAGTAGGTAGTAGTGATGCTACTGCAGCGACAAGACCCCAAAGGGCAGGATTTGGAACATTGAAAATCCAAAGACCAAAGCCCATGAGCACTCCTTGCAGGATGCCGATAAGTAGGTAGCCTTTCATCACCGCATTGACTGCGTTCCTTAATTTATGAATTATTTTTTCGTCGTCTTTGTCGGCAAGAGGTGAAAGAACGATCAAACCTTTTCTCCAGCGATCACCATCACGCAAAAAGTAGAACATAACTAGGAGCATGAGTAGGAATGAGAACACTGCAGATACAGTGGTGCTGAATATCTTGGTGACGTTTGCAGACAAGAAATTTAGCAAGTCTGAAACTTTGTCTTCCGCATCGAAGGTTATGCTATCAGGCAAGACTCCGTTGACTGCTGTATTGATCGAGGTTACCAAGGCATGAGAGCTTTGGTCGTCAGTGACTATCTGGTAGACACCTTGGCTTTGATTGAAGAGTATTGCTCCGATACCTAGCAGTGGTCCGCAGAATAGTATTACGAAAAGAAATAATGTAACGATAGAGGCTAGGGAAGAAGGCATTTTTTTCTTTTCTAGCCATTCAAAAATAGGGTGGAGAATTATAGAGAAAGAAATACCAAGAGTAAGCACTACCCAAAATGGGCGGAATATTAGAAAAGTAAATAAAAGCGTTGCGAGTAATAGGCCAAAGAAAAAGTACCTCTCAATGATTTTTGTTTGCATCATGGGGGAATTATAACATCCTAGATAAAATTTGACCATAAAATACAAAACCCTGCCGATGTGACAGGGGATGCTTTGGGGTCGATGCCGTATTGCATCGACCCGGATGTGGGCAATCAGGCCTTGATGTCGATATTCTTGCCGAGGTTTGGATCCCGGGATTCCCCTTGGGGTTGATCCGGAAACACTCGGTTGAAGACTTCAAGCAACTCCAGGCCTCCTACTGACCCAGGAGTTTTTACGGAGGCTGAGAATTCTCCGTCTACGTATCCGATCGACAGCTTTCCCTCGCCGCGCGGGAGAGATTCGATCATCTCTTCGAGGAAAGCCAATGCTTTCTCCGCGGTGATCTTACGCACGGTTGTCTCTGTGGTAGAAAATCGGGACATGTATACCGCCCTCTAGGACTGTT
The DNA here is from genome assembly GCA_964625485.1 of uncultured Candidatus Saccharibacteria bacterium. Lineage (GTDB taxonomy): Bacteria > Patescibacteriota > Minisyncoccia > Phycocordibacterales > UBA9973 > UBA9973. Next base: position 23,190 of record CAZVBK010000001.1, on the reverse strand, counting down.
TTGTGTGTATGGCACGGAATGTGCAAACACGAGGAACTTTATATATTATATCATGCATATGATACACCGTCAATGAGTGGTCCTGCCTGTAAACAGGGTAAGACTTGCGTTTTTGGACCATATAATATAAGATAGGACGATATATGACAAAAGCGAAGACAGCAGGAAATAACAAGGAATTTGCCGTAATTCACACAGGCGGAAAACAATACAAAGTTTCTGCGGGTAGTCTCGTTTCTATCGAGAAAATAAAGGGTGAATTCAAGAAAGGGGACAAGCTGTCTTTCGATAAAGTATTGCTTGTAGACAACGACAAAGACACAACTATCGGCACACCATACATCGACGGAGCAAAGGTAGATGCTGAAATCGTAGAAATCGGCCGTTCTCGAAAAGTCCTAGTAATGAAGTACAAGCAAAAGTCTCGTTACCTAAAGCGCAATGGCCACCGACAGCCTTTCTTTAAAGTAAAAATAACTTCTATAAACTAAAAAACCGCCTTCTGGCGGTTTTTGTTTTGGTTTAGTTCTATTATTTATTTTACTGACGGTTTTTAAGGGCATTACGCAAAGTGTCGTTGTCTGAATATTCTAGTTCTGTGCCTGTAGAAAGTCCACGGCCGAGGGAGGATACTTTGATGCCCAGCTTGTCCGTCATTTCTTTGATTTGTTCGCGGACGTATTGGTCTGTGTGGTCACCTTGAGGGGAAAGAGAGAAGGCAAGGATGATTTCTTTGATAACGCCACTGCCATTTGAGATTTTGGTTTTAAGTTCTTCGATACGGACTCGGCTCTTGGTGGTCTTTTCCACTATCGGTACAAGGCCACCGATTATAAAATACTTTCCATGGTATACCTTGCTCCTTTTCACACTTTCAAGATCAGAATCCTTTTCTACTACCATTAGCTCAGATGAATCCGCGGTGCTATCTCCGCAAATATCGCAAATTCTATTTGAGCCATTTTTGATTACAAAAAAACGAAAGCAGTCTTTGCACTGAGCTATTTCTTTTTTGAGTTCAGTGATGAGGCTCGCCATCTGGGATGCATAGTCGCCATTGCGAGACATTAGGAAATACACAAAACGCCTAGCTTGGCGTTCACCGATACCAGGGAATTCTTTGAAGATTTCAGTTAGTCGATCAATGGCGTTCATAAGTTTGATTAAAATTCGTCTAGAGCGCCACTAGCTTTGACCGGAGCGAATTCTCCGATATTACTTTTCTCTAAGTCGAGGAAGGTGGTAGTCTTGCCGTCGAAATACAATTCCACTTTTCCTGTTGGTCCGTTACGGTGCTTTTCGATCCAGATTTCCGCCAAGTTGGTTTTTTCAGATTCTTCTTTACCAAAGTCATCTCGGTGGATGAACATCACCACGTCGGCATCCTGTTCGATAGATCCAGAGTCACGAAGGTCAGAAAGGCGAGGCTTGCCACCACGAGTTTCAACTGCACGAGAAAGCTGAGAAAGTGCTAGTACTGGCACATCGAGTTCCTTGGCCAAGGCTTTAAGCGAGCGAGAGATTTCAGTAACTTGGTTCACCATAGAATCATGAGCTTTGGATGTAGTCATTAGTTGAAGGTAGTCCACGACGATGAGGTCCAAACCTTTTTCCGCTTTAATACGTCTAGAAAGGGATTTCATGCGGACGATGGAGTTGCCGGCTTGGTCATCGATAAACATTTTTGCTTTAGAAAGTCTATCTAGAGAATCGCGTAGGTGAGTAAAGTCTCGGTCAGAAGACAAGTTGCCCGTGCGGAGGTTCCAAGCGTTAACTCTAGATTGCGCAGAAAGCATACGGTCCACGAGCTGTTGCGAAGACATTTCCAAAGAGAAAATCAGAACAGATTTTTCGTGATTCACTGAAGCAAGGCGAGCCATGTCGAGGGCGAGTGTGGTTTTACCCATAGAAGGACGAGCTGCTAGGATAACCAGGTCTTGCTTTTGAAGTCCGGAAAGGAGAGCATCGAGGTCTCTAAAGCCTGTCGGTAGTCCGCGCAGCATTCCTTTATTCTCATGCAACTTCTCGAGTCTTTCGTACGCTTCGGGCAGAGCGTCTTTTAGGTTTACGTACTTTTGATTTTTAGGAGAAGACACGACGCCGAACATTCTTTTTTCAGCTAGATCTAAAATGTCGTCCATGTGGTCATCACCTTCTTCGAAAGCGAGTTCTGACACATAGTCTGCGGCGTCGATAAGACTACGAAGCACGAATTTCTTTTGGACTATGTCTGCATAGTGCTTGACGTTGGTCGAAGAAGGAACTACGTTCACTATTTCTGCCAAGTACGCATTTCCACCCACACGATCTATGAGTTTCTGCTCCATGAGCTTCGTAGAAAGTGAAAGCATGTCGATAGGTTCGTTCTTGTTCGAAAGGTCGAGCATGGCACGGAAAATTATCTTATGTTTTTCTACATAAAAAGAATCTTCGCTCACCAAGTCTTCCACTTCATTCATCGCGTCCTTGCGGAGCATGATAGAGCCCAAGACCGCCTTCTCAGAGTCGATACTTTGAGGTGGTATACGGACGTGTTTTTTCTCATTGTTTGGCCTGTTCATTAAAGTCATTCTATCATGCTACGATTTTTCGCAAAGTCGCAAATGTGGGCAAAGTGTTACTAATCTGTGCATAAAGATTTTTGCGGGTTCTGGCCCGTATATGATAATATAGGCCTATGTCAAAAAAGATATTTCTTTCTGGTGTGCAGCCTTCCGGCCGACCTCATATAGGCAACTATTTCGGAGCAATAAAGCAATTCGTGGATCTACAGAGCGAGCACGAGGGTTATGTGCTTATCGTTGATTATCATGCCATGAAGTCTATCCAAGACCCGAAAGTAATGAAAGAGAATATCATCGGCGTACTTCTCGACTATCTTGCTATTGGCCTCGACCCAAAGAAAGTTACAATCTTTAAACAGTCCGATGTTTCCGAGCATACCGAGCTGTGCTGGATTTTCGATACTATAACTACCATGCCTTACCTCATGCGAGCGCATGCCTTCAAAGATGCAGAAGCAAAGAACAAAGAGATAGATGTGGGCACTTTTAACTATCCTATGCTTCAAGCTGCAGACATCCTGCTGTATTCTCCAGACATCGTGCCTGTGGGTGCAGACCAAAAGCAACACATCGAGATAGCTCGAGATACTTCCATGAAATTCAATAATGCTTTCGGGGATACTTTCAATATGCCGGAAGCGATGATAATGGAAGAAGTAGCTGTGGTCCCAGGAACTGATGGACGAAAGATGAGCAAGAGTTATGGCAACACCATTCCACTTTTTGCTGAATACGAAGAAATCAAAAAATGTGTCATGAGCATAGTCACTGACTCAAGTGGAGAACTTCCACAAAATGTTTATGCCATTCATAAACTTTTCCGACCGGAGTCCGAACTCAAAGCTTTGTACGAAGAAAAGGCAGGGAAGTACAAAGATTTAAAGGAAGCATTAATCGAAGACCTAGAAAAATTCATCGCCCCACTTCGCGAACGTAGAAAGGAATTCGAAAAAGACATTCCAGCTGCACTAGCAATACTCAAAGCAGGCGGCGAAAAAGCCAAAGAAGTAGCTAGCGCCAAGATGGCCGAAGTTCGAGACAAGGTGGGAGTAAATGTTTACTAAAAAAGTATATTGTTTTTTATCTGTAGACAAGTTTGAAAAGAAGGTATATTATAAATATACAGCCCGTTACCTGGCGACACCAGGTAGGCGAGAGAAGAACATCGCAAGATAAGTAGAACTCTCCGTACCGCAAGCGTAAATGCGCAATGAAGTTATAAAGTAGGGTGGCACCGCGAAAAATCGCCCCTGCAAATTTATCTTTTGATAAGTTTGAAGAGGCGATTTTTTATTACCAATTTTAATAAAACATATATGAAGAACCGTATATACATAAAAGATTTGAAGGATCACGTGGGCAAGGATATAACCATAGCCGGATGGGTGGATGTGCGTCGCGACCAAGGCAAGATGGTATTTTTTGATATGCGAGACATGACAGGCAAGGTACAATGCGTGGCCCTGCCTAACCATGCGGAGGTTATAGAGAAGTGCAAAGAGGTAAGGCTAGAGTGGGTTTTGAAAATGAAAGGCCTTGTGAACATGCGCCCAGAGAGAAATATAAAACAAGGTGTGGTAAATGGTGAGCTAGAGTTAGAGATTTTAGATATTGAAATATTGTCTGAGGCAGCACCATTACCTTTCGATATGTCGCTTACTGGATACAACCTCGACCTTACTACCGAGCTCGACAATAGATCGCTGGTTCTTCGCCAACCCAAAGTCCAAGCGGTATTCAAGGTAGAGGAGACAGTAATAGATTCTTTCCGAGAATTCATGAAGCAGAATATGTTTTTCGAATTCCAAGCACCTAGTATCACCCCTGCAGTAGCTGAAGGAGGCAGTGAAGTGTTCAAGGTGGATTACTTCGACAAGAAAGCATTTCTTTCCCAATCTCCACAACTCTATAAACAAATAGTAATGACAGCTTTCGAAAGAGTTTTTTCTGTAAACAAAGTATTCCGCGCCGAGCCATCTTCGACTACTCGCCACCTTACAGAGATAGTGTCTCTCGATGCAGAGATGGGATTCATAGATTCATGGACAGAGGTTCGCGATATGGCCGAAGAAACAGTGCGCTATATACTGAAACAAGTAGAATCCAAAAATTCTGAGCATTTGAAACTCTTGGGGGCGACACTGCCTGTGATGATAGACAAGACCCCGACGATATCACTCCAAGAATTGCAACAAAAGATATTCGACAAAACAGGACGAGATGTCCGCGGAGAAAAGGATACCAATCCGCAAGACGAACGCGAGATTTGCGAAATCATAAAGGAAGAAACTGGTTCGGACTTTGTGTTTGTTCACGGATATCCAACTCGCAAGAAACCCTTTTATGTATTTCCAGATCCTGAAGACCCTGAGCACAACCAGGGCATGGACTTGCTTTGCCGTGGAGTTGAGTGGCTTTCTGGAGGAAGAAGAATAAACGACTACAAGCAACTCATGAAGCACGTAGAACTTTGGGAAATGGATCCAAGTAAAATAAAAATGTTCTTAGATGCTTTCAAGTATGGAGTACCACCTGAAGGCGGATTCGCTTTCGGAGCAGAACGTATAACTATGCAAATCTTGGGATTGAAAAATGTTCGTGAAGCGTCGATGTTCCCAAGAGACATGAACAGAATAGATGAGAAGCTAAACTCAGATGGATTCTAAACAACACACGTATATATTTGAAGGAAAGGTGGTCCACGGTGAAGGATACGGGCGCAAGCTTGGTTTTCCGACTGTGAATATCCATATACAAGATGTGGAGCATTTGCCTCCGGGAGTATATTCCGGTGAAGTGTCTCTCGACGACAAAGAATATAAGGCAGGTATCGTCATAAGTCCAAAAGAAAAAATCGAATCGCACTTGATAGGTTACAGCGGGGATGCTTATGGCAAGATAGTGAAAATAAAAATAAATCAGTTTTTGCGCAAGCATGAAAAGTTTGCCAGTGAAGCAGAATTGATCGCTCAAATTAAAAAAGATATCTCCCAATGTTAAAAAACTACACTGGTCCGATATTTATCATCATCGCCGCGCTCTTATGGGCGTTTGATGGACTGATTCGTCAATACTTATATACACTGCCACCTATCACCATTATATTCTTTGAGCACTTGATAGGGCTTTTGATCCTGACACCTTTCGTTTACAAACATGTTTTGTCGACCAAAATCACCAAGAACGAGGCCTGGCTCATAATCCTCATTGCTGTCCTTAGCGGACTTCTGGGGACGCTCTGGTTCACTACTGCGCTCGGCAAAGTGCATTTCATTTCTTTGTCAGTGGTGTTCTTGTTGCAAAAATTGCAACCGATATTTGCCATAGTTACGGCGAGGATTTTCTTGAAAGAGCATCTGGACGTGAGGTATATCAAATGGGCTCTGCTTGCCCTAGTGTCTGCATATTTCGTGACCTTCCCGAATGGTATGGTCAATCTGTCTACAGGAGAGGGTACGGCTATCGCCGCGTTGTATGCGCTCGGTGCAGCTTTTGCGTGGGGATCTTCGACTACATTTTCAAAAATGCTTTTAGGGAAAGTAGATTTTAAAGTTAGTACTTTTTACAGATTCTTGGCGACACTGGTCATATCTCTCCCGATACTATTTATCTTTGGACATGGCTCAAGCTTGAGCGCACCGACTAGCACCCAATTCGGACTTTTGTTTTTGATTGCTATATCTACGGGTATGGTTGCTCTACTTATATACTACAGAGGCCTATCGAAAACTCCCGTGCACATCGCCACTATCTTGGAGCTGACGTTTCCATTCATTGCTATATTCTTGGACAGGGTAGTGAACGGCACGACTCTTTCTTTGTCACAATGGGGGGCGGCGTTTGTGTTGGTATTCGCCATTTATCAAATCGCCCGATTGCGTGAGAGTGCTAGCTAATTGTATATAATGTTTTATATAATACTTTATATACCCAAATTATGAGCAACGATTTACTAAAGAAAAAATGTAAAGCCTGTGAAGACAAAAGCATCAAACCTTTTGACAGGGCAGAGGCCGAGGATTACCTAGCGCAGACTCATGGTTGGACTCTGGATGCCGAGGCGAAAACGATCTCCAAAGAATACAAATTCCAAGATTTTATCGGTGCAGTAAATTTCGTCGACCGAGTGGCGGACATAGCCGAGATGGAAGGGCATCATCCAGACATACATGTGTACTACAATAAAGTGGTACTTGAGCTTTCAACTCACGCAATAAAAGGTCTGTCCGAAAATGACTTCATAGTGGCCGCCAAAATCGACGCGCATAATAGGTTTTAGTTATTTTTCAAAAACTTTTCAATAGTTTTTTTATCTCTCTTGAGCCAGAGGATATTACCCTCAAGTCTTTCTAGGACTTGGTCTACTGATCTTTTTGCTCCTGGGGCTTCGTTCTTGGCGAAGAATTCTTTGTAGGCTTTGAAATGCTTTTCTTCGGCACTGCTTGCTATGGCTTTGACCACTCTTGAAAGCGCCATGCCACCATCGCCATATCGAGATATCAAAGTCTTCCAATTGTATTTGATGTGCTTGAGCCAAATGTTCCTGCCGTAGGGATTCGCACCGACAGATGAAAGGATACTAACAGAATCCTGAATGCGCACATGTTCGGACATGGCGAATTCTACTGTCGCGCATAAAACTTTGTCTTCCTTGAAATCTCCGAGCGCACTACCGAGTCTGTTTTTTTCTTCATGTAGAGTTTCCTTTTTATACATAGCCACCATGTCTTTATGATCTTTCGCATTCCCATGAGTCGCTACCACTCCATATATGGCTCCGCGAATGTCAGGGTTCACGTGTATGCCCTTTTTAATCATGGCGAATTTCTTGCGAGCTTCAGTTATGACTTTCTTATCTCCAGATCTTCCGAGGCGAGAGATGGCTAGAGATCGAAGAAGGGAATCCGTATGAGGTTCGCCATCACGCTTCTCCCAACCGAGGCGAGCAAGGGCTCCACTAAATATTTTGATAACCAAAGGATTTAGACTATCGGCCCATTTTTCTTTGGCGATGAGTTGTTCAATGCGTGCAAGACCACTGGCTATCTCTACTAGGACTGTGTAATTGTCTTCATTCTTGTATGCAGGTAAAAATTCTAATGCATCGGTGGTAGGTATAACTCCTGCTTCAGAAAGAGCAAATAAGTCGCGGACTATTCCTAGACGGTCTGGTGCGGAAAGAGTTTTATTTTCAACTCCGGTCACAAGCTTCTCCAGTAACTCTTTTGAATATGCAGTACGGAAGAATCCTGTTTCTCCCAAATTCACTTTATCTTCTCCGAAAATTATCGGCACCTCCCATTTGGTTTTATCTTTTGCTTTGGCTTTCGAAGCAGGGCTTGAGAAAAATCTACTTTGAGATATCTCCATCTGACCATTTACCAATTCGGCCTTGATCACAGGGTAGCCGGGCCTGGAAGTCCAAGTGTGCATCATTTTACTGACAGGCTTCTTGGATATTTTTTCAAAAGCCTCCCATAGGTGCACGGTCTCGGT
>CAZVBK010000001.1:8556-15120 GCA_964625485.1 uncultured Candidatus Saccharibacteria bacterium | reverse complement strand
ATGCTTTTTCAAATAGTAGCGTAAACCATCACGGAAATTGTCTTCACCCAAGTATCCTGCAAGCATGCGGATGATAGATGCTCCTTTAGAGTAAGAAACTTCGTCGAATATTTCTCCTATCTCGTCTGGATGACCGACTTCTATTTCTATCGGATGAGTATGGAGCAGGGCATCGAGGCGGAGGGCCACACCGAGGTCGTTGGTAGTAAATTGGGTCCATATATCCCACTCTGGGAAAAGTTTGTCGACTGCTAAATATTCTATATATGAAGCGAATCCTTCGTTGAGCCAGAGGTGAGTCCACCATTCCATGGTTACTAGGTTGCCGAACCATTGATGAGCGAGTTCGTGAGCCACTACCAAGGCCACCCATTGTTTGTTAGAAGCGGAAGAGTGTTCTGGGTCGACAAGTAACGCACTCTCGCGGTAGGTGACAGCACCCCAGTTCTCCATGGCTCCAGACGAGAAGTCTGGTATAGCTATCATGTCGAGAGTATTGAGCGGATATTTAATATCAAAATATTTTTCGTAGAATTCCAAAGTTCGCACTGCGCAGTCGAGAGAAAACTTGGCCTGGTGTTTCTTGCCAGGTGTAGTATAAACACGCACCGCCACGCCAGTTTTAGTTTTCTTTTCTAGATATTCAAAATCTCCGACGATAAAAGCCAGGAGGTAGGTAGACATCTTCGGGGTCGGAGCGAACTTTATAATATCGTAGCCAGCTTCGTGTTCGGCGACTGACAGGGGCAAAGTGTTCGATATAGCTGTTTTGCCTTTGGGTACTACAAGTGATACATGGAAGACTGCTTTCTGGGCAGGTTCGTCAAAACAAGGGAAGGCTCGGCGAGCATCAGTGGCTTCGAATTGAGTAGTGGCCATATATAAGTCTTTGCCATCCACATAATATTTGCTTCTGTAAAATCCTCGCATCTTGTCGTTCAATATTCCTTGGAAGACCAAAGTGAGTTTGATTTTTCCGGCAGGAACGTTTTGGGGGAATAGGAATTCGACAGTTTCTTTTTTGTCGTTATAAGAAATTTTCTTTGCGAAAACTTTATTCTTACCCACGAGCGCGCTCGCAGTCTCAATATCAATTTCTTTAGAATGTAGAGTCAGGGCTTTAGTTGGTTTTTGTAATGTTAGGGTAATAGTCTCTACACCAGAAAATGTGAAATTCTCAAGATCGGGTTTTATTTGGATGTCGTATACGAGAGGGATGACTTCGGTCGATAGTCGTACTCCCTTTTTTAATGTCTTTTTGGTCATATTTTCAGTATATCTTTTTTAGTAAAAAATGCTAACATATAAAGGTGAATCCTGATTCTACGACCGATATAGGCAGTGCTTTTAGTATCAAAACCCCACAATACGAGGGACCTTTTGGTTTGCTTTTGGGTTTGGTGGAAAAACGGAAACTTTTCATAAACGACCTATCTTTGGCTCAAGTAACTGAAGACTACCTGAATCACATAAACAACATGGGCAAGATGAGCCCAGCCGAGACCTCGAGTTTTATCCTCGTCGCGGCGACGTTGATACTTATCAAATCCAAATCTCTACTTCCGAATTTAAACCTTACTAATGAAGAACAAAGCGACATCACTGCGCTCGAAGAACGTCTGCGTCTGTATGAACTTTTCACCAAGCTAGGGCTCAATGTCAAAGAAAGGTTTGGCCAAACTATAATATTTGCTCCACTGGAGCGAAAGGACGACACACTGGTATTTCTGCCAGACGCTCAGATAACTAAGGACTCAATGATGATGCTTGCCAAGGGAGCGCTAAACAGAATTCCCAAAAAAGTATTTTTACCAGAAGTAGAAGTGAAGAAGGTCATAAGCATCGAAGAGATGATAGGCAAACTGACCGACCGCATCCACACCTCCATAGAGAAAATGAATTTCAAAGATTTTGCAGGTAAGGCAGTAAGCAAAGAAGAGAAAGTTTTTGTGATTGTGGGATTTCTTGCTATGCTAGAACTTGTACGTCAGGGCATATTGCATGCAGTGCAGGACGGCGATTCGGAAGATATTTATGTCGAGAAGCGTACAGATATAGAAGGCGATGCGATGCCTGATTATGAACAAATAAAGAAAAGTTACGAATAACCATATGAACAATCTGGAATCAAAAATAGAAGCGGTATTATTTTGGAAAGGGGAAGCTGTCTCTGTCAAAAAATTGATAGAGTTTTTAAAAGTTCCTCGCGAAGAAATAATTGAATCATTGAATAATTTGAAATTAAGCCTGGAGGGCAGGGGGCTCGTGCTCCAAGAAAATGGCGAAGAATACATGCTGGCGACAGCGCCTGCACACTCAGAGCTTATTGAAAGCCTGAGAAAAGAAGAACTGAACAAAGATCTCTCCAAGGCAAGCCTAGAGACATTATCCATAATACTTTACAAAAACGGAGCTAGCCGAGCCGAGATAGACTATATCCGTGGAGTGAATTCCAGTTTTACTTTGCGCGCACTTTCCATACGAGGACTAGTAGAAAAAGTGCTCGACGAGAAGGACAGCCGAAGATACATCTACAAGCCGAGCTTTGACCTGCTTTCATATATGGGCGTGGCAAGCGTAACTGAACTTCCGGATTATGCCGAAGTAAATAAATCTATAGAGATTACTGCCAAGAACATGGAGGAGGCTACGCTAGAATCCTAACTTCCTATACTCATGAGCACCGAACCTCACAATAAAAAACTTCTGCTTTTGTGTGTCATCGTACTCGCCATAGTCGCTTATTTCTTCTATCAAGAAAATGTAAAAATAAATGAGCGGGTGCGACTCGAAGAGATTCGCTTGCAAGCTCGAGTGGATGCTTTGTCTGCCGTTGATGTGTTGGCGAAATCTTTTTCTGTATATAGCTTGACCAATAACGAAAAAATATATGGCAAAGACGATGAGCTTATACTGCCCATAGCGTCTATCACCAAGATAATGACAGCTATCGTGGCTTTGCATGCGTACCCACCGGAAACCGTCATCACCATGTCTCCTGAAGCCATAAAGCAAGTGGGAGATTTTAATTTGTCTATCGGACAAAAATGGAAAATAGCAGACTTGGCAAAACTTACACTCATAAGTTCGGCCAACGACGGTGCATATGCCATGTGGGAGAATTTCCCGAATGGAAAAGATAAATACATAGAGGAGATGAATGCTCGCGCGCGAAGACTTGGGATGAAGAACACGAGTTTTGAAAACATTACTGGGCTTGATGTGGCGGGACGAGCGACTTCATTCTCGACAGCTTCGGATGTGAACCTCATGTCGGCTTATGCATTCCTGGCATACAGAGATGTCTTCGAAGTGGCGACGATGCCTGAGATAACTCTGACTTCAGAGAGTGGAACAACGCACACATTTAAAAATACGAATACGATAACTGATAAAATTCCCAATCTGCTTTTTTCTAAAACAGGGTATACCGACATAGCTCAAGGCAACCTGACCATAATATTTAAGAATCAAAGAGAGGAGCTCCTAGCGGTGACTCTCCTGGGTTCGACCTACGAAGGCAGATTCCCAGATATGGAAAAGATAGTGAATGTGTTATATGGGCTTTAATTTGATATAATGTTTCCAATGCTTATCGATTTAGTAAAAATCTTTATACCGACGGCTTTTGCTTTCTTTCTGGGGCTAGTTTTGACGCCTATCGCCACCCACTTCTTTTATAAATACAAAATGTGGAAGAAGCATTCTCGTAGCTGTGACTGCACTACTGAATTTAAAGATATACACAACGAAGAAGGAGAACTCAATACCCCAAGAGTAGGAGGCATCATCATTTGGTTTTCAGTGATCCTTATCACTTCTATTTTTTACATACTATCAATCCTTATTCCGTCAGACGAAAATACGAAGTTAAATTTTCTAAGTCGTAACCAAACTTTCATACCATTCTTCACCCTTATCTTCGGAGCCATCATCGGGCTATGGGATGACCTGATCCAAATATACGGGCATGGAAAATTCGCCAAGGATGATGTGTCTTGGAGAAAATGGAAAGCTCTGATGGTGGGCCTTGGTGCTCTGCTTATAGGCTCTTGGTTTTATCTCAAACTCGGTATGACCGGCATAAATATTCCTTGGGATGGGCAACTTTACTTAGGCATATTCATCATTCCATTTTTCGCACTTGTGGCCCTCGCCATATTCTCTGGAGGAGTCATCGATGGTATAGACGGACTCTCTGGAGGGGTGTTTGCTTCTATATTTGCCTCGTACTCGGCGATAGCTTTTGCAAATAACCAAATAGACTTAGCAGCTTTCTCTGGAGTTGTCTCTGGGGCAATACTCGCGTTCCTTTGGTTCAATATTCCACCCGCCAGATTTTACATGGGAGAGACTGGCATCATGGCTCTGACTATGACTCTTGCCACACTCGCGTTTTTGACTGACACGGTCTTACTTTTACCTGTCATAGCCATGATGCTGGTTTTAACTTCCGGCTCAGTCATCATCCAACTTCTTTCTAAAAAATTCCGTAATGGAAAAAAGGTATTCCGCCTAGCACCACTGCATCACCACTTTGAAGCCATAGGCTGGCCATCATATAAAGTCACCATGCGTTTCTGGATCCTCTCTGTTGTTTTTTCCATTATTGGAATTATTCTTTCTATCATCAGTCGATAATCATGAGAGAAAAAAAGATAGACAAAGTTTTCCTAACCATCGTGCTCCTTTTAATATTTTTAGGTGCAGCTATTTTCGTTTCAGCATCTTTGGGAATTTTAAATAGGAATCAAGACACTTTCTATGCTGTTCTCATTAGTCAGCTGGTGCTAGGGATGGGTTTTGGTTTGGCAGGAATGTATTTGACCTTCAAAATAAACTACAAACTCTGGTGCAAGTATTCTTTCTTTATATTTTTTGGAGCCATACTCCTCACCGCGGCGGTGTTCATCCCACACGTTGGATGGTCGCACCAAGGAGCTCAGAGGTGGATACAGATAGCAGGATTTTCTTTCCAGCCAGTCGAGATTTTGAAATTTGCTTTTGTAATATATTTTGCGGCATGGCTGGCTTGGGCAAAGGGAAGGGTACAGGATTTTAAATTTGGCATTTTGCCTCTTAGTATAATGCTTGCAGTTATTGCACTTATACTTTTCCATCAACCCGACACCAAGAGCTTCATCTTGATCACTGTGACTGGTATAAGTATGTTGTTCATCTCTGGGGTCCCTATCAGATATTTGCTTGGGATAGGAGCTCTAGGAGTGTTGGTCTTGGGCGTTTTAGTGTTATCGAAACCATATCTTCAAGAAAGAATAAAAACTTTTATCGACCCTTCGCAAGACGCTAGAGGATCTTCGTATCAAATCCAACAATCCCTCATCGCTCTCGGTTCGGGTGGAATGCTGGGGACGGGTTTTGGGCAGAGCGTGCAGAAATTCGGCTACTTGCCAGAGCCTCAGGGCGACTCGGTCTTTGCGGTCATCGGCGAAGAATTGGGATTTGTTGGAACAGTAGGAATTATATTTTTGTACATACTTTTTGCTTGGCGGGGACTCAGAATCGCGAACAACAGCCCAGATCTTTTCAGTAGACTTTTGGTCTCGGGAATTGTTATACTTATCACAGCGCAATCCTTTATGCATATCGCTTCGGTGATAGGAGTGTTCCCTCTGACAGGAGTGCCACTAGTGTTTATTAGCCATGGAGGTACGTCTCTTATGATATATATCATGGCTATAGGTATAATCTTACAAATATCAAAATACCAGAAAGCTACCGCTTAATCAGTTTATTTAAATTTAAATTATGAAAATTGTTTTTACTGGCGGAGGTACGGGCGGACACTTTTATCCAATTATCGCTGTCGCCCAAAGAGTAAATCAAATAATAGATCATGAAGGCATCGTCGGCGCGAAGCTGTATTTTTTGTCCGACAGTCCGTACGACGAAGAGATGCTTTTGCAAAATAGTTTGTTTTTCGAAAAGGTGTCGGCTGGAAAAATGCGCACCTACTTTTCTTTTAAGAATTTCCTAGATATTTTCAAAATGTTTTTTGGAATGCTGGATGCTATATATAAATTGTTTTCTATTTATCCAGACGTAGTGTTCGGTAAAGGAGGTTATGCTTCTTTTCCGACTATTTTCGCCGCTAGAGTTTTGGGTATCCCTGTTTTTATTCACGAATCAGATGCAGCTCCGGGCCGGGTCAATAAATGGGCAGGCAAATTCGCTGACAGGGTAGCGGTGTCTTTCAATGAATCAGCGCAATATTTCCCAAAAGATACAGTGGCTTGGACTGGACAGCCTATCCGCATGGAGATAGAGAGTCCAGCTTCAAAGGAAGATGCAATAAAATATTTTAAATTCGAGTCAGGTTTGCCAGTACTACTGGTCTTGGGTGGATCTCAAGGCGCAGAAATAATAAACAACACTATCCTCGACGCTCTTCCTAGACTTGTAAAAAAATTCCAAGTCATTCATCAGACAGGAGTTTCAAATTTTAGTAATGTTAAAGGGCGTGCAGATGTGGTGCTCAGCAACAACCCTGACCGTATCCATTATTCTCCAGTAGCATTTTTGAGTCCTTTGGGTATGAAGATG
>CAZVBK010000001.1:0-8546 GCA_964625485.1 uncultured Candidatus Saccharibacteria bacterium | reverse complement strand
TAGTATGGTCATATCTCGCGCCGGGTCTACTCTTTTTGAAATTGCTACTTGGGGGATACCTTCTATTTTAATTCCTTTTACCGAATCCAATGCAGATCATGCCAAGAAGAATGCTTTTTCTTATGCTCATGCGGGTGCTTGTAGTGTGATAGAGGAATCCAACATGACTGCGAACATCTTGTACTCAGAAGTGGAAAGAAATATCGATGACAAAGAAAATTGGGAGTCTATGTCGAAATCCGCAAAGGCTTTCAGTAAAAGCGGTGCCGCCACCAAAATTGCCCGCGAGCTCGTAGACATGGCTCTGGTCCACGAGAAATAGGCCATTCTTCAGGACACCACTCTTTATCTGATTTAAAAAAAATGTTACAGTGAAGTTATGACCCCTAAAGTTGTAACCAGATTTGCCCCTTCGCCAACAGGCTTTATGCATGTGGGTGGTGTACGTACGGCTCTATATGCCTTTCTTTGGGCTAAAAAGAACCATGGTTCATTTATTCTCCGTATCGAGGACACTGACAAGGATAGGGAAGTGGAGGGCTCTATAGGGCATATTATGGAGTCTTTAAAGTGGTTAAAGATTGACTGGGATGAAGGTCCAGACATAGGCGGAGAACATGCGCCATACATTCAATCTCAAAGACTTGACTTATACAAAAAACATGCTCAAATTTTAATAGAAAGGGGATTCGCTTATCCAGATCCGTACACCAAAGAACAGCTGGATGAGTTCAGAAAAAAAGCCGAAGATGAAAAACGAGCATTCTTGTATCGCGACCATCGCCCAGAGACTTTTGGTGTTTGGGATGGTTCAACTGCGCTACGCTTTAAAACTCCAGAAATAAAAAGTTATAAATGGACAGATGCTGTGCGTGGTGAACTTTCTGCGGGCCCTGAAGCTCTCGACGATTTTATTTTAATAAAAAGTGACGGCTATCCGACATACAATTTCGCTCATATCATAGACGACCTGCAAATGAACGTGACTCATGTCATGCGCGCCGATGAGTTTATATCTTCTACACCAAAATTCTTGTCTTTGTATGATGCTTTGGGTATCACTCCACCAATATTCGCAACCTTGCCACCGATACTAGCCGATGGTGGCAACAAGAAGCTCGGTAAACGTGATGGAGCAAAAGATATACTAGACTACGGTAAAGAAGGATACTTGCCAGAAGCTATGATCAACTTTCTGGCGCTTTTGGGTTGGAATCCAGGTGGAGAAAAAGAGATATTTACTGAAGCAGAACTCATAGAGGCTTTCGACATTAGTCGTATTCAGATATCTGGAGCACAAATGAACCTAGAAAAGTTAGACTGGATGAACAAAGAGCATATCAAGAAACTAAGCCCTGAAGAAATACAAAATAAAATATTTGAAAAATTACCTAAAGAGCTCCACAACCCTAAACTCATCAGTGTGATCCTTGAAAGAATCTCAAAATGGAGCGATGTGAAAGAAATGCTATCCAATGGTGAACTAGATTTCTTTTATAAAGACCCTGTGTATGACAAAACTAAGCTTGTTTACAAAGATACTCCGGTAGAAAAGATTAATTCTAATATTGAGCAAGCTATCCAAACGCTCGCGGGCATTGCCGAAGCAGATTTTGTGACCGAAAAGATAAAAGAAGCCTTGATGAATCTAGCTAATAGTTTGCCATCAAGAGGAGAGCTATTCCATCCTGTACGATGGTCATTGTCAGGTCTTGAGAAATCTCCTGACCCATTTATTATTGCTTATATTTTAGGTAAAGATGAAACAATCAAAAGACTCAAAAAAGCAACTGAATAATTTGGGTTTAAGCCTACTTTTAGTGCTGTTTTTTGTAGTTTTTCCGTTTGTTTTTACAAATGCCCAGACCGCAGAAGAGCTCAGTGATAAAATAGAGCAAAAGAATGAAGACATCAGAAAACTAGAAAAAGACATCAAAGCTTTTCAGTCACAACTAGACAAACTCGGTAAAGAGAAATCTTCTCTAGCAGGGTCAATACAAGAGCTCGATATCACCAAGAAAAAGCTCGGTGCGGATATTTCTGTAACTCAAAATAAGATAGATAAGACTAATTTAAAAATTCAAGGATTGAGTAAAGACATTGGCACTAAAGAAGAATCTATCGACAACAATATAACAGTAATATCAAAAAGCATCAGAGAAACCGAGGAAATAGAAACCAAAACTCTGGTAGAGCTTATACTTTCAGAGGGAGACATAACCACTATTTGGAACGATATAGATAATAGAATCATTTTGCGAGATAAGCTCCGAGAGCAGGTCAAAACTCTGAATACTGTGAAAGGGGAACTCGTCGTCACTCGTGACGTGACAGTAGAAGCCAAAAATGAGCTAGTAGAGCTCAAGCAGAACTTGGCAGACCAAAAGAAAATAGTAGATAGGAATACTGCTGAGAAGAACAAACTACTAAGCCAAACCAAAAACAGTGAATCTAATTATCAAAAACTATTAAAAGAGCAAACTGCAAAGAAAGCAGCTTTCGAAAAAGAACTTCGTGATTATGAATCTCAATTGAAGTTCGTTCTAGATCCAGCCAAACTGCCAGCAGCGGGAGTTTTATCCTGGCCACTTGATGAAATATTCGTAACCCAACAATTCGGAGCAAAGACTGGTCCGCACAGGACTTATGCTAGTGGTCACAGTGGTACAGACTTCCGAGCACGTACACCATTGCCAGCCAAAGCTATGGCCAATGGTACAGTCAAAGGTGTCGGCAATACGGATACTATTTGTCCGGGAGTGTCTTTCGGTCAATGGATTTTTATAGAATATGATAACGGTCTATCAAGTACTTATGGTCACATGTCTTTGATTCGCGTACAGGAAGGTCAGAAAGTATCACGAGGTGATATCGTTGGCTACACTGGAGGTACTGGACGAGTTACAGGTCCACACTTGCACGTGTCACTTTATGTATCAAGCGGTGTCGAGGTTGCTACTGTGCCGAGTATCTCTTGTCCGGGCAAAATCTTGAAGCAACCTATCGCAGCGACCAGTGCATACGTAGATCCGATGTTTTATTTGCCACCATATAATCAATAATTTTTAAAAAATGATAAAATTAAACGAAATGAATAATTTACTTAAAAATCACAGATCTAGCAGGGGAGGCTTCATCCAAAGTATCATCCTCATAATCATTGCCCTTTTTGTAATGAAATATTATGGCGTGACCATATCGGGGATCATAAATTGGTTCACGACAACCTTTCAGGATGTTTTGAAATAAAAGAACTGAACAAAAGTAGGTTGTGCGAGCGTCATAAATGTCGCACAACCTACGTAATGTTTTATTCACTTATACTATAGGTATAGTGAACAAAACATATATTGTGCGACACGGCTATATATTCTATAAACCACTTCCCCTATATAAATATGGCTTAAAAACGACCTCGCTCCTTTTCTTACTTTATTATTATTTTTACATCCTTCTCTTCCCTCTAGCACTAGAGTTATTTTTTTTAATACTTCCCATTCATGATAATGATGTTTGGTTAAATTAATCCTCAGAATATACTTATTGACTTTATTCTCTAATGTGCTATAATATATAGGTATGGGTAATTCATCCGGGATTGCTCAAAACCGCTTTATCGGGAGATTTAGTGAAGATCTTTGTTATCGACGACAACAAAGTTTCTAGGGATAATCTGGTCATGATGATCAGGTCAGGTACTCGCAATTCGGGTACCCGTTTGGTCGACGAGATTGTCGACTGTGATTCCAAAGAAACTCTGTATCAATTACGGAGAAAACAATTCGACGACGTGGATTTGATTTTCATCAGGGCTTTAACCCTGATCGACAATCAGCAAATTTCAGCAATCGCGGCGGCCCTGGAGATTCCAATGGTCGTAGTGCACAATGTTTATTCCTCACATGACCCAGCACATGTGGATATTCCACATGTGGTCGCTCACATCGAGCGTCCTGTAACAGCGGAGAAGGTTCGCGCGTCAATTATATCTCTGCTGGGGGAAATCGACGTTCTCGAATCCCCCATGGTCTTGGGTTAAACCAGGACATCATCACAATGCACATGCATCTTTCCATACGGAAAGTGCGTGTGCATTTTTCGTTTATATTTCATGTATTAGGTATTGCTTACAGATAATAAGTGTGTTATAGTAAAGCCACTGGACAACTCGCTCGGAGTTGTCCGTTTTGTTCTTTAACAGAGGTAAGGCCGATGATACTTATCGTTACCAGCTCCACGCAGGCCAATGACAAGATCAAGCAGTGCTTGATCGACCGCTTGAGAATGTCTCTCTCGGAGGCAGATTTCGCGAGAGCAATCAATGCCGAAGATGCTCTTCAGTTTATTTCCAGCGAAGACGCAGGTGTAGATCTGGTCTTCGTTGCGGCGAGGACCTTCGAGGAGGCTGTTGCCTTCGAGCTCGAACTTCGCTCGGCGCATCCTGAGATGCCACTCATCGTGGTTCACGGCATGGACCGTATTAGGAACATTCCGCGGCCTCACTCTGCTGATGTGGCCTTCCCGCTCCGGTCTTTCTGTCTACAGAAGGCCATCGGCAGTGTGCTCAAGCCGGCGGTGTTGGTGAAGTTCGTATATTTACCTTCTGGTATTTCTCAGGCGATGGCCCAAGGCCTCGTGACCGCCTAATCACTCAAATGCGTATGCGTTTCCCACCACGGGAGATGCATACGCATTTTTCGTTTGTACACTTTATTTATCTACAAGAAGCAGACCTCTCGTAGCCGGCATTTTGAGCCTCAGTTTCAGTAGCAAAATATACCCTGTTTTCTTGTTTAATGCTTTTCCCTGCTTCGCAATTTGTAGGGTAGTATTTGGAGCCCCGGCTAGAGGCAAAGAAGCTTTGCTTGCCAGTATTCTCTATTGCAGGCTCAATTTTAGGGCTTTTGAGGGCATTTAGGGGGCTTCCGGAAAGACTGCCTGGATACTCGATTTTGACCCCAGAATCGGTAGGGCCCATAGATAGCCTACCTAGGGCAAAAGAGGCCAAACCGACCATTATTACGATCAAAACTATCATGATGTCCTTACCCTTGTCGCTAGTTAGGAATAGCTTGATTTTTTCCATAAAGTGGTTTATACTGAAAACCTATATAACTTATAGATGAATTTTAACATTTAGCATAAAATAAAGACAATATGGCACATAGAAAAGCCGGCGGTACCGCCAAAAACTTAAGAGACTCCAATCCAAAGTACCTAGGTACTAAGCTTGCTGATGGTCAAAAGGCTGAAGCAGGACATATCATAATCCGTCAACGAGGTACTGTCATCATGGCTGGTACAAACGTCGGTATGGGTAAGGACCACACACTTTTCGCCCTACGACCAGGAGTTGTAAAATTCGGATCAAAAAGAAAGACATCATTTAACGGCAAGACAAAGGTAAACAAAGTAGTAAACGTAATCTAAATACTTAAAATACTTAAAAATAAAAAACCCTCGCAATGAGGGTTTTTTATTTTGTCCTGTTTAGTCTTCGTGTTCGATGACTAGCTTGAATGTTGTGTTTTTATTCTTGATAGAAACTGGGATATCGTACTCGCCTGTTTCTTTGATCGGCTTTTCTAGAACAATGAATTCTTCACTAATGTCAGCACGGTGTTCGGACTTCATAGCGTCCACTATTTCTTTCTTGTGGACAGATGAGAAGAGGGATCCTTTGCCGTTACTCTTACTCTTGATGGTTATCACCTTCCCTTTTATCTCTTCCAAGTTTTTCATAAGTAGATCTTCTTGAATTTCTCGCTCTACTTTTATTTCTTTCTTGCTTCGCTCTATCTCGGCGATAGATTTTGGAGTAGCGGCTATGGCCAGCTTCCTTGGAATCAAGAAGTTCATACCATATCCATCGTTTACTTCTTTGACATCGTACTTCTTCCCTACCCTCGCTACGTCATGTAAAAATATTACTTTCATATATTTATTCTTCTGTTTCTTCAGTTATTTCAGGTACTGGAGTCTTGATAATAGGAGTCCAGTTGTTTAATAATTCTACAGCTTTTTCTAGCTGAGGATCTTTTTTGGCATCTAGATCTGCCTTTGTTATAGCAACCTTTACATCCGGAGTCAAACCTTTCTGAGAGATGGATGTACCTCTTGGGGTGAGCCATTTAGCAATGGTGACCTTGAATATTGTGTCACCTGTAACATCGGTAACTTCTTGAACTGAACCCTTACCATAACTCTGACTTCCTACGATTTTAGCAATACCATAATCCTGCAACGCCCCAGCCACGATCTCAGAAGCAGAAGCAGAACCTCCGTCTATAAGTATCACAAACTTTAGCTTATCATTGAAAACATTGTGACCAGTAGCACGGAATACTTTTTGTTTTGTATTTGGTCCAGAGTCTTCGATGACTACAGGTTTTCCGCCTTCCAAGAACCAGCTGGATATGTCTACAGCAGAACTCAAGTATCCTCCAGGGTTTCCCCGTAAATCTAGAAGTAAACGGTCAGTTTTGGATTCAGCGAATTGTTTGACGGCTTGGCGGAAGAGCTTGGCAGAATTTTCTGAGAAGCTGTAAAGCTTGATGACGAATATTCCGTCAGGACGCTTCTCTGCATCTAGCGTTGGCAAATTTATGACATCGCGAACTACTGTGAGGTCATGAGGATCTTTTTCTCCAATGCTTAGGATAGAAAATGTAACTGGAGTTCCTTTCTCACCACGGATAAGTTTGATAGCCTGGTCTACTGAGAGTTCGCTAGTCGTTGTGTCGTTAATTTTTAAAATTCTATCGCCGGCTTTTATTCCCGCTCTGTAAGCAGGTGTGTCTTTAAGTGGAGCTATGACGGTAAGAACTCGGTCTTTAATTCCCACTTCCATACCTACACCGATGAAATTGCCAGCGATTGTTTCTTCGAAAGCCTTTGTCTCATCTGGTGGGAAGAATGTGCTGTATGGGTCATTTAGAGAGCCTACAAGGCCTGCTATTGCCCCATAAACCTTGTCCTGGTCGCTTATCTTATCCGCATCTGGGTACTTCTCGTTGATGGTATTCCAGACCTTCCAGAAAGGTTCAAAGTCTGCACCTGTGTCTACAGCTGTCTCCTTGTTCTCTATGGTCGTAACTTTATTTATTGAAGGTTGTTTCTTGAGTCCGATATTTACTCCAACAGCAAAAAAACACAGCGCACACACGATGAACAGCGTTAGAGTTTTTATTCTATTGAAACTTGCTGGCTTAAATTCTATTTTATCCATTTGATTGGTTGTTTATTTCTATTTTATATTCCGATATATAGTCTTCACCGCTGTCGATAAAATCTCTATTCTCGGAAAAATTTTCAAACACGTTGCTTTCGCGAGCCTTAGCTTCGCTGTACAACTGGTAACTCAAAACAAGCAGGAATAGTCCTGATAATGCAAAGAGAATATTTTTATAGAATAATGGAATGCCTAAATACGGTAAAACAGCTATCCAAATTCCAGAAATTAAAAGGGTTCGTGTTATGCGCATTTACCCATTATATCGCTTTGGGGTATCAATATGCAAATCCGATTAGCGCATCCTCCCCCAAGTCAAAGGCCCCACAATACCATCAGGAGTTAAGTTGTTAGCAAGTTGAAAGCGAATAACGGAAGCTTTGGTAAGAGGTCCAAAGTAAGTAGTCTCATTACCCAAAGATCCAGGTCCGGTAAGAGATACAGGGTAGCCATTGGTGTTTAGATAGGTTTGAAGGAGTTTAACGTTAAGGTTGTTAGTAGTTTGTTTAAGTACAGTAGGTAGAACTACTGGTAGTGTGGATGGTGTAGATGGAGTTATGTTTGTAGGTAGTGTTGGAGTACTTGGAGGTAGTACAGGTGTATTGTTTACTACAGGTGTAGCTACAGATGATGATTTAGATCTACTACCACTACTACTTACACAACTAGCTGTTTCAAAGGTAGAGTCACTACTGTATCCTGTACTGTCAGAGTTTGTACTAAAGGCTCTGTAGTGGTAGGTAGTGTCGCAATTCAAACCTTCTATGTCGTATGAATATGCTCCTATATCATATAAACCTGTGGTAGATACTGTGGTACCGTAGGTATTGTCTAATCCATAGTTAAATCCTCTCTCTGTGTTGTTTTCTCCTCCTTTGTCTGTGATGTTAGCGTTTAGGGTTATGGTTTCTTTTTCTCTGTTGGTGGGGGTTGATGTGGTTACTTGTGGGGTGTCTATTGGGAGGAGTTTGAGGATGTAGACATCACTTCCTCCTGCTGAAGTAACATTAGAAGTTCCTGCTCCTGGGTCGAAGTCGGTTGTGCCTATAAACCCTCCCGTAAGAAATATTTCGCCATCAGAATTGAGGTTTACCGAAAACCCATAATCACTTCCAGTGCTACCTAGTCTTTTTGCCCAAATGAAATCTCCATCAACGTTAAGTTTTGATATAAAAGCCTCATGACTCCCCGCGGACACAAGATTATAAGTGTCCTCACTTGGATCAAAATCCGCTGTACCATTGAAATACCCAGAAGTGTAAACATTGTATTCAGAGTCTACAAAGATACCATAGTGATAATCAGCCGCTGTTCC